>JAFAGO010000035.1 GCA_023422635.1 Bacteroidota bacterium | reverse complement strand
ACAATTGTGTCATCCTGAGGCTCTCGAAGGATGAAAGCGAATGAAAGGTAGTTCTTCAATAAAAACTCAGTATTGTCATTCTGAGACTCTCGAATAATGAAAGCAATAGAAACTCAAACATATAAATCCAAAAACGTACTTTTTGTCATCCTGAGGTTCTCGAAGGATAGTACATAGTTGATGACCGATTTTTGACCACGGAATTCTTACTTCGAAATTAGTAACAGTCCGTCGAAATTTGACTATTATTTTTATGGAATTGAAGCGTTGTTCCTCTTTCTTTACAAATGTTTTCTAAGAGGATTTCCACATCTTGTTGCATTTTTAACGTACCACAAATCATAATGTAGCCGCCGTTTAACAGTAAGTTTCCGAAATATTCGGCATCTTTTTGAATTAAATCCATTACATATTGTGAATTTGCTTCTCGCGAGTACGCAAAGTAGAATTGAGACAAGTTGCCTTTGTCTTTTTGCGTTTGAAGAAATGCAGCATAACGACTGCTCAACTCGCTGGATTTTCGGAAACCACAGTACAATTGAATGTCTGTTTTTTGTGCATTTTCATTAATCATTCCGAGGAAAGGTGCTATCCCGGTTCCGTTGGCAATAAGTGCGACTTGCTTTGCTTTTTCAGGGAAGTGAAATTCTGAATTTTTAAGAAGTCTGGCTTTTATTTCATCGCCTTCTTGCAGTTGATACAAATACTTGGAACCTAAACCACCTT
The DNA here is from genome assembly GCA_023422635.1 of Bacteroidota bacterium. Classification (GTDB taxonomy): domain Bacteria; phylum Bacteroidota; class Bacteroidia; order Flavobacteriales; family Weeksellaceae; genus JAFAGO01. Next base: position 173,917 of record JAFAGO010000035.1, on the reverse strand, counting down.
CAAAAACTTTTACGATAAGTTGAACTGTTCCATCAACTTTTCCAACCGAATAAAAGCGTTCTTTATGATCATTATCCGGATAAACGGCAAGTAAATCTCCAGAACGGAACTTCTGTTTTTTATCCGCTTTGAAATTGATTTTAAAAGTCGTGACTTCTTCTACAACTTCACTTTTTCCCACTACTTTAAAAGTGGATAAACTTGGTGCTTTTGGTGCATATAAAGCGGGCGCTGAAGCAATCGGAATTAAACTTTCGCTGCTCCAAGCATTTGCCCATTCTGCAAACTCAGTCGTCGATCGATCGTTTACGGTGTGCAGTGGTAATAACTTTTTAGCCCAAGGTTGTTGTTCGAGTTCTACTTGCAATTGTTCTGCAAAAGCACAATAATCTTCGTACGATTTTGAACCGAAACCAACGATTGAAAAAGCAACTTCTTGTTTTTGCGGATGTTTTTTCAATAAAGTAATGAAATCGTTCGCGTTGCTTGGCGGATCTCCTAAACCATACGTTGAGGTGAAAATCACAATATTTTTTGCACTCGGAAATTCTTTATACTGATTGAGTTCCGTTAGAAAAGATTTTCGTCCGGTCGAGAGCAACTGTTGGTGAACATGAGCTGCAAAATGTAGAGTAGAACCATTCTCCGAGCCGACAAGAAGAATAATTTCAGCATCTTGCGGTTTAAATTTGTTTTTAATCTTGGCTTTACTTCTTCTAAAAGTAATCACAAATCCAGACCAAATAAAAAATAGAATATTTAATGAAGCAATCCCTAAAACAATCGCCCAAATCCAATTAGATCTTCCAGTGTGTAAATCCAAACTAAGGTTCTCATAAATGGTTGAAAGTGGATATTTCTCTTCTTTTTCAATTTGCCCCGTAATTTGGTTGACTTCAATTTCACGGTCTTTTAGTTTTAAAACAAAGAATTCCTCTGGTTCATCTTCTACAAAAGGGAATTCCATTTTCTGTACGTCTTTAAGCTTGGTCGTTTTAAAAATATCAAAATCCGCTAATTTTTTTTCTTCAGAATCTGCTTTTTTGATTTGAATTTTTGTGTTCTCTTTGCGAGGAATAAGTTCAAAACGAAGTAAAAAAAGATACGTACCTGTTAAGGAAATAATAATAATCGGAAGCAAAAGCAATCGTCCGGAAACCACATGGAAATATTGCGAAAAAAAGTCTTTGTTTATTTTCGAAAAGAAATGGCGTACGCTTTTTTGTCTTTTAATAATAAGAACGAATCCAGAAATACTGATTAACAAAAGTAAAAAGGAAACAATTCCCACCACAAATCTTCCCGTTTCCTTTAAAAATAAGGAACGGTGCAAAGCTAAATTCCAATTAACAAACTCTGATTTTTCTGTGGGTTTCCCTAAAATTTTCCCTGAAAGCGGATCAATGTAAGCTTTTACATCATTACCTTCCTCATCCATTCCTTCCAACAAAACAAAATGGTTGTGATCTACCGAAATTTCAATAATCTCAGGATACTTTTTTTTGAGTTCCGGAATAGATTCTGAAAGCGTAATTTGTTGAATTTTATCTGCCTGAAACGGCTGCAAATTTTCTTGCGCAGCATCGTAAGCCAAAACAATTCCTGTAACTGATGCCAAGATGAGGAATATACAAGAAACGAAGGCTAACGCGAGATGCGAAAGCCGCCAGAAAGATAAAGTCATTTTTTTTGAACTAAGATTTAATCAATTTAACGTATTTAATATATCCTTTTCCGTTTGCTTTTTCAGCAAGTCCTGCGTTGGATAAAGGAATTTCTAAATCTTGTACATAGTAGTTTTGGTCTTCGACAGCAGTTTCAAACCTAATTTTATACCCTTTATTAAGGTATTTGTTATCGATAGTAAATGTAGTAATACTACGATCACCTCCTGCAACGGATGCGCCGGTAATTGCGTTGAGTTTTACTGGTTTTTTAGATTGAAATTTATGCCAGTTTTTCAAAGTGTCGTACCACTTTTTATCAGGTCCCATTACGTAAAGCGTTTTTTCGTAAGCGCCTTTTGGGTTGATTAATGATACCACGATGTATGCTTCTTCACCATTATAAGCGTTCATTTGAAGCATGCATTTGTATTTAGAAGTTTGTGCTGATGCAAAGCTAAACGCTAATAAAATGAATAGTCCAGCCAATTGTATTCTGAAGAATGAAGTCATTTTTATTATTTTAAAAAGTCAATTGAAATTTTGTTATTTTTTAGAAAATCGTTTTCCGCTGCTAAATCGTAAGCGGTTTCATCGAAATCTGTTTTTGCATTTTTATCTGCTCCAAGTGCGATTAGATATTTTAAAATTTGATCGTCTTTTGCGAGTAAGGCAGCTTGGTGTAAAGCCGTCATATTTTCTTTGTTTTTCGCGTTAACATCAATTTTATAAGCTTCTAATTTTTTTAGCAATCCAAGATCATTTTTTGAAGCTGCTAAAATAAGCAAAGTATTTCCGTCGGCTTGTGGCGTTTTTAGGGAAACTCCTTTGGACTGCAAAAGATCAAGTTTAGCGGTGAACTCGTCTTTTTTTGGTGTGTTTGTTTGCGCTCCAGGTCGTGGTGAACCGGAAGGAGGTCCTGGTTTGTAATCGGTAACAATATAGTAGGCGAGATTATTCTCTTTAATATCCTTAACATTAACGTCGGCTTTTTGATCGATAAGAAATTCTGCGATTTCAGAAGTTCCACTTTTAAATGCTTGTGTAAGTGCAGACTCTCCGTCGGCATTTTGTAAATTGATGTTTTTGGTTTGGGCTACAATGGTTTTTACATTTTCCAAATCTCTACCTCCCGCTGCAATCATCAGTGCCGTGTTTCCGTTTTCATCGGTAGCATTTACATCAACTCCTTTATTAATAAGGTAAGAAATGATTTCAGATTGATTTGGTTTTCTCGCAATTATGGAAATCAGCGAAGCTCCATCGTTGTTTGTAGATTTAGGATTTACCTTAACATCATCGATGAGGTATTTGAAAACATCAATTCCGTTGCTAACGCGTCTTGTTCCTTGCGCTGCATTTACCACAGATTGACCGGTTGCTTTTATTCCTTTCGCTTGAAGTTTTTTCAGTAGATCAATGTTTCCCATACTTGCCGCATAATCAAATGCCGTACTTCCATGTTTATCTACATCATTAAGGGACATTCCTTTTGTAATGAAATATTGGGTAAGACTTAAATCTTTATCCGCAGCAATTGCACTAAGCAAAATCGTTTGTCCGTTGCCGTATTTTTGTTTTGCATCTACACCGGAGTTGAAAAACATTTCGTAGATGTCTTTATTGTTCATCCCGAAACCTGCCGCAAAGGTAAGCGGAGTCATTCCTTTAGCATCGAGTTTATTTACATCTGAACCTTTAGAAATAAGATATTTTACAATTTCAGGATTTCCACTCATGGCTGCCCAATGCAGATAAATTCTTCCATCGTGCGTAAGTTTGTCCACTGAATTTCCAGGTTGCTCCACCAAAAATTGGATGGTTTCCAAAGGTGCTTTATTATTGATTGCTAAAGCAACTGGATCGAAAGTGCTATTGTTAAACGCAGATGCGCTGTTCCCTTTAGATATTGCTTCTTTTACGTCGGCAACGTTTGGTTTTGCTTTCCAAAAATCGGCCTGTAAAAGTTGATTTTGTTGTGCGTTTAGCAACATGCCTAATGTAAGAGAAGCGAAAAGAAGAAGTTTTCTCATTTTATTTTTATTTATTCTAAATAGGCAGCAAATATAAAAAAATCTTTATTTTTATAAGGTCGATTTCGAATAGTTTTTTGTTTAAGTATTTTTTTTAATCCACTTGAATTTCAAATAACTCCTCGTATTTTTCGCCATATTTCTTTCGTAGTCTTTGTTTTGCTTTTTTTACCGCATCAATGGTTACGCCTGCAATTCGAGAGATTTCGGTGTTGTTCATCTGCAATTTCTTAAGGGTAATTATGCGAAGATTCGATTCTGTAAGATCTGGAAATTCTTCTTTTAGATATTGCCAATACTTTGGATATTGTAGAATGAAAGCATTTTTAAAGTTTTTCCAATTTTCATCGGTAAGCAAATGCGATTCTAATAATTTTTGTAATTCGCCTTCGGATTTTTCTAAATAGAAGGAAGAAGAGTTTTTATTCTTTTTGATTTCTGATTGTAATGCTTCAATTTGTTGGTTTTTCTCATGAAGGAAGTCGCGATAGGAGTTGAGCGTACGGTTCGAAGCGATGAGTTTGTTTTCAGATTTTGTTTTTTCTAAAAGAAGTTGAAGCACTTTTTTTTCATAGTCAGACTTTTGAGCTTTGTTCTTGTTCCGATATGATCGAAAAATAAAAACAATAAGACCGAAAAGTAAAACTGAAAATCCCAAAGCAGCTTTTTTCTGATACGCTTCTTTGGTACGCTTCTCTTTTTCGCTTTCAAGCATTATTTTTAATTGCTCTTTTTGCGTTTCCCAATTCACTTTTTTAATCACCTCTTTCCCATCCATATCGCGAAGCGTCTTTTTAATGTTCTCAAGATTTCTTCTGGCTTTTAGTTCGGTAATGTCATCTTTTTTTATTTGTGCAATTTTTAGAATGAGCTCGTTTATTTCCTCTTCATTACTTTTATAATAAATTTGAGATTGGGCGTACTGTTCTGCTTCTTTCAAAGTTTTCTCTGCATCGTTCAATTTTCCATCTGCCAAGTAGGCATGACCTAAAACCGTGAATGCATACATGGTGTTTTGATGGCTTTCATTTTTTTTCGATAAAGAGATGTCCTGTTTAATTAATGCAATTGCCTCGGTATTTCTTCCTTTTTTTAATGAGATTTCCGCTAAACTTCCGAGTGCTTTGGCGTAGCGAACTTCGTCTCCTGCAGCTTTTGCTGTTTTTAATGATTTCTCTTGATATTGTTGGGCTAAATCTAAATTTCCGAGATCAAAATAGCTGCTTCCGATTGAAAATTCAAGTGCGGATTTTTGGCTTGAATTTTCTGGGACATACTGAAGAGCTTTTTTAATATATTCTATCGCTTTGTGTTGTTCACCGTTTGTAGTGAGAAAATATGCAATTCTTTTGTAGGTTTCTGGAAGTTCGATTACGTACGCATCGGGTAAACTTTCCAGGTTTTTAATGAGTAGCATGAAATAGGGAAAGCTTTCCTCATACTTTCTATATGTATATAAATAAAAGGCGTATTGCTGTGCACACCAAGTTTCCAAATCTTTCCTTTTGAGCTGTTGGGATTCTTTCAATGCTTTTTGAAAGAGGCGAGCGCTTTCCGCATTTAAGGTTTTCTGCTCGGCAATTATATTTGCTGTAAATATTTCTTTTATTATTTTTTCTGAAATGGTATTTGAAGCAGGATGATGAATCAGCATTGAATCCAATTGCTTTTGAAATTGTAGGGAAGGTGTTCTTGTATTGTTTTTGGAAATAGTTTCAATAAGTTTTTTATCATTTGCGTCGTGTGAATTCTCACTTGAAAACGGATTACAAGAAGTTAAACCCATCAAAAAAAGGAAAAAGAAAAGGAGGTAGCTTTTTTTCATAAGTAATGTATTGGTGTTTTCGAAGCGTAAAGATAGAAACATTACCTGCGCAAATAATCAAAATATGTTGTTTTGGTTACTACGATATTTGGAAAGTTATTGAACAATCGTCTGTATATTATTGAAATAATGGGTTTTATAAATGTCCACCCTAATGTCCACCGTTCGATTTTTGTATGTATTGTTACGCATCCTATTTTTGTCATCGTACTATTTGTCATTCAAAAACACTATGCTTTTTTAACGTTTCTGGAAAAGAAACTATTTTTCTAACAATTAATAACCATGAATTTTTATATAGTACAATAACACTGATGATTAAAAGTTGCGCCTTATTGAAGTAACATTTAAAGAGAGTTTTTTTACCCAGTAAGAAGCTCTCTTTTTTTCTCGAATGCGTTCTGTAGTAAAGCAAACAATTATGGGGGATAAAGTTTACGCAAAAACGTTCGATTTTGAGCTAATTGATTAATTCTCAAAATATTTTAGTGCTTTTCTTTGTCGAATAAAAATTAATTCATAAATTTGCACACTCATTTTACGGGCGAAGTATGCCTATTTCAGACGTAGAAATTACTTCAAGCGCTGTAAAATGCAGAAAATCAATCGATAAATTTATAGTAATATATAACAATGTCAGGTATTATTGGAAAAAAAATTGGGATGACTTCCCTGTTTGACGAAAACGGAAAAAACATTCCGTGTACCGTTATTCAAGCGGGTCCATGCTCAGTTTTACAGGTCAGAACCGTAGAAAAAGATGGGTACAAAGCTGCTCAGCTTGGTTTCGATGACAAGAGTGAAAAGAACGTTGGTAAAGCGTTAGCTGGCCATTTTAAAAAGGCTGGTTCAACTCCTAAAGCGAAGTTGGTAGAATTCTACCATGCATTTGTAGACAAATTAAGCGTAGGAGAAGAAGTGAAAGTTGATTTATTCAACGAAGGTGAATATGTGGATGTTACCGGTACCTCTAAAGGTAAAGGATTCCAAGGTGTTGTTAAAAGACACGGATTTGGAGGGGTAATGCAAGCGTCTCACGGACAGCACAACAGATTAAGAGCTCCAGGTTCTATCGGTGCAGGTTCCGATCCTTCAAGAGTATTCAAGGGGATGAGAATGGCAGGAAGAATGGGTGGTAAGCAAGTTACCGTTCAAAATCTTCAAGTATTGAAAGTGGATCAAGAACAAAATCTTTTAGTGGTAAAAGGTGCTGTTCCGGGAGCTAAAAATTCTTATGTAATTATCAGAAAATGGAACTAGTAGTATTAAATACACAAGGAAAGGAAACCGGAAGAAAAGTATCTCTTGATGAAACTATCTTCGGTATTGAGCCAAATCAACACGCGGTTTACCTAGAAGTAAAACAGTACCTTGCTGCTCAGCGTCAAGGAACTCATAAATCAAAAGAAAGAAGCGAAATTACTGCTTCTACAAAAAAGCTTAAAAAACAGAAAGGATCAGGATCTGCTCGTTACGGTGATATTAAATCTCCAGTATTCAGAGGTGGAGGTAGGATTTTTGGACCAAAACCAAGAGACTACAGATTCAAACTGAACAAAGCAGTAAAAAGATTGGCTAAAAAATCTGTTCTTTCTCAAAAGGTGAAAGATGGATCTATTAAAATTTTGGAAGATTTGAGCTTTGCAGCTCCTAAAACTAAAGATTTCATTAACCTAATTAACGCTCTTGAGCTTACAGGTAAAAAATCTTTGTTCATCCTTCCAGAAGCCAACAAAAATGTATATCTGTCTTCAAGAAACTTACCTAAAACCAAAGTTTTAAATTATAACGAAATTTCTTCTTATGATTTAATCAATGGTGGCGATATTATTTTCTTAGAAGGTGCAGTAGAGAAATTTCAGGAAAACCTAAAGAAATAAATCATGTCAATAGTAATCAAACCAGTAATTTCAGAAAAGGCAAACTACCTTACCGATCTTAGAGGAGCTTATTCTTTCTTGGTAAACCCAAAAGCGAATAAAATCGAGATTAAAAAAGCGGTAGAAGAAGCTTACGGAGTGAAAGTAGCAGATGTTAGGACCATGATTTATGCGCCTAAAGTTTCTGCAAAATACACCAAAAAAGGTCTTCAAGTAGGGAAAACCAACAAGCTTAAAAAAGCAGTTGTTACCCTTGCTGAAGGAGAAGTTATCGATATCTTTTCGGTAAACTAATTAGTGAATTATTCAATTATATTATAAACAATAGTAATGTCTGTTAGAAAATTAAAACCTATCACCCCGGGACAGAGATTCAGAATTGTAAACAATTTTGAGGAAATTACTACCAACAAACCAGAGAAATCTCTAACCGTTGGTATTAGTAAGTCAGGTGGACGTAACCAAACGGGTAAAATGACCATGCGTTACACCGGAGGTGGACACAAAAAGAAATACAGAATTATCGACTTCAAAAGAGACAAGTATAATGTTGAAGCTGAAGTGAAAACTGTAGAATACGATCCAAACAGAACTGCTTTCATCGCTCTTCTTGAGTACGCAGATGGAGAAAAAAGATATATTATCGCTCCAAATGGTATTAAAGTTGGTCAAAAAGTAGTTTCCGGAGAGAACGTTGAACCAAACGTAGGTAACGCAATGAAACTGAAAAGTATTCCATTGGGTACCGTAATTTCTTGTATCGAGTTGAAACCAGGTCAAGGTGCAACTTTAGCAAGAAGCGCAGGTTCTTCCGCTCAGTTAACTTCAAGAGACGGGAAATATGCAATCATTAAATTGCCTTCAGGAGAATCTAGAATGATCCTTACAGAATGTGTAGCAATGATTGGTTCCGTATCCAACTCCGATCACCAACTTACCGTTTCAGGTAAAGCAGGTAGAAGCAGATGGTTAGGAAGAAGACCAAGAACCAGAGCAGTAGTAATGAACCCAGTTGATCACCCAATGGGTGGTGGTGAAGGACGTTCCTCAGGAGGTCACCCAAGATCTAGAAACGGTAAACCAGCTAAAGGTTACAAAACCAGAAAGAAAAATAAAGTGTCTAACCGTTACATCGTATCTAAAAGAAAATAATTATGGCAAGATCACTTAAAAAAGGGCCTTTCATCGCTCATCATTTAGATAAGAAGGTTCAGGCAAATATCGAGTCTGGTAAAAAGACTGTAATTAAAACTTGGTCCAGAGCATCAATGATCTCTCCGGACTTCGTAGGACAAACCATCGCTGTACACAACGGAAAAACTTTCGTTCCAGTATATGTAACTGAAAACATGGTAGGTCACAAGTTAGGCGAATTTTCTCCAACTAGATCTTTCAGAGGTCATGGTGGTAACAAAAATAAAGGAAGCAGATAATCATGGGATCAAGAAAAAAAGATAGCGCATTAGCAAGAAAAGTAGCAAACAACGATGTTGTGAAAGCTAGATTGAACGATTGCCCTTCTTCTCCAAGAAAAATGAGACTCGTTGCCGATATCATCAGAGGAGAAAAAGTAGATAAAGCTCTTTACATCCTTAAATATTCTAAAAAAGAAGCTTCCAATAAATTGGAAAAATTGCTTCTTTCTGCTATCGCAAACTGGCAGACTAAGAACGAAGGAGCAGATATTGAAGAAGCAAATCTTATCGTAAAAGAAATCTTCGTAGACAGTGCAAGACAATTGAAGAGACTACGTCCAGCTCCACAAGGAAGAGGATATAGAATCAGAAAAAGATCGAACCACGTTACACTAATCTTAGATAAAAAAGAAAATTAATTCAAGGTATGGGACAGAAGACAAATCCAATTGGTAACAGATTAGGTATCATCAGAGGATGGGATTCGAACTGGTTTGGCGGAAACGATTATGGAGACAGAATCGCTGAAGACTACAAAATCAGAAGATACCTTGAAGCAAGATTATCTAAAGGAGGAATTTCAAAAATTTATATTGAAAGAACCCTTAAATTAGTTACAGTAACCATTACAACTGCAAGACCAGGATTAATCATTGGTAAAGGTGGTCAGGAAGTGGATAAACTGAAAGAAGAGTTGAAAAAACTAACTGGTAAAGACGTTCAAATCAACATCTTCGAAATCAAAAGACCAGAGCTTGATGCAGTATTGGTTGCAGATAGTATCGCAAAACAAATCGAAAACCGTATCTCTTACAGAAGAGCCGTGAAAATGGCAATCGCTTCTACAATGAGAATGGGTGCAGAAGGAATTAAAGTTCAGATTTCCGGACGTTTGAACGGAGCTGAAATGGCAAGAAGCGAATCTTTCAAAGAAGGAAGAATTCCATTGTCAACCTTCCGTGCAGATATCGATTATCACTGGGCTGAAGCACATACAACTTACGGAAGACTAGGCGTAAAAGTTTGGATCATGAAAGGTGAAGTGTATGGCAAAAGAGAACTTTCCCCATTAGTAGGACAACAGAAAAAAGGTCCTTCAGGTGGTAGAGAAAGAAGCGACAGAGGCGATAGAAGACCAAGAAGAAACAACAACAATAACTAAAATTTTAGATTGACCATTTTGAGTTTTAAATTACCGTTACTTGTTTAAAATCTGAAATCTAAAATCTGAAATCTAAAATCTAAAATTTAAGACAATGTTACAACCAAAAAGAACCAAGTTCCGTAAGGTTCATAAAATGAAGATGAAAGGAGACGCTCACAGAGGATCTCAGTTGGCGTACGGAACTTTCGGAATCAAAGCACTAGAAGGAGCTTGGATCACCGCTAGACAAATCGAAGCAGCGCGTATTGCTGCAACGAGATATATGAAAAGAGAAGGTCAACTATGGATCAAAATCTTCCCAGATAAGCCAATTACTAAAAAACCAGCCGAAGTACGTATGGGTAAAGGTAAAGGTGCTGTGGAATATTGGGTAGCCGTAGTAAAACCAGGAAAAATTATGTTCGAAGTCGGAGGTGTACCTTACGATGTTGCGAAAGAAGCACTTAGATTAGCAGCACAAAAACTTCCTGTAACGACCAAATTTGTAGTAGCAAACGATTTTGTTAAACCTCAATAATCTTTGAAATCATGAATAAAGCCGATATCAAAAATTTAAGCGTAGAGGATTTGAAAGTACAATTAGCTGAAGCTAAAGCCAATTATAGCAAATTGAAATTAGCACATAAAATCAGCCCTGTAGAAAATCCAATTCAAATCAAAGATTTGAGAAAAACAATCGCAAGACTTAATACCGAATTAACTAACAAACAATAATTTCATTTTACCAATGGATAGAAATTTAAGAAAAGAAAGAATTGGAGTGGTTTCCAGCAATAAAATGGAAAAAACCATTGTTGTTAGTGAAACGACCAGAGTGAAGCACCCGTTGTACGGTAAATTCGTTTTGAAAACGAAAAAATATACCGCTCACGACGAGAATAACGAATGTACGGAAGGCGATACCGTTCTAATTCAAGAAACACGCCCTTTGAGCAAAAGCAAAAGATGGAGATTAGTTAGAATCATTGAAAAAGCGAAGTAATGTTACAAACAGAATCAAGATTAAAAGTAGCTGATAATACCGGTGCAAAAGAAGTATTGGTAATCAGAGTTCTGGGAGGTACCAGAAGAAGATATGCTTCCGTAGGTGATAAAATCGTAGTAACCATCAAAGATTCTACACCATCAGGAAACGCAAAAAAAGGTCAAGTTTCTAAAGCAGTAGTTGTAAGAACTAAAAAAGCAGTAAGAAGAAAAGATGGATCATACATCAAGTTCGACGATAACGCTTGCGTTCTTTTAAACGCTGCAGGCGAAATGAGAGGAACTCGTGTTTTCGGACCAGTTGCTCGTGAACTTAGAGATAAGGAATATATGAAAATCATTTCATTGGCTCCTGAAGTACTTTAATTTTTAAAATTTAAAAGAAATGACAAAAGTTAAAATAAAAAGAGGAGACAACGTCATCGTAACTACTGGTAAAAACAAAGGTAGTAAAGGTGAAGTTCTTGAAGTGATCAGAAAAGAAGGAAAAGACCCTAGAGTTATCGTAGCAGGAATCAACGTTGTTAAAAAACACGTAAAACCTTCAGCTGCAAACCCTCAAGGTGGGATCCAAGAAAAAGAAGCTTCTATCAACATTTCCAACGTTGCCCTTTTGGACAATAACGGTAAAGCAACCAAAGTTGCTTATAAAGTAGAAGGTGACAAAAAAGTAAGAGTAGCGAAATCTACTGGAGAAACCCTTTAATTACAATAACAATGGCAACATATATAGCAAGACCAAAACAAGCTTACAAAGAAAAAATTGTTCCAGCATTAATGGAAGAATTTGGATATAAGTCTGTAATGCAAGTGCCTAAACTTGAGAAAATTGTTATTTCACAAGGGCTAGGAGATGCTACAGCTGATAAAAAAATCGTAGATTATGCGGTTGAAGAATTAACAGCAATTACTGGACAAAAAGCCGTAGGTACTTTATCTAAAAAAGATGAGGCTGCCTTCAAACTTAGAAAAGGAATGCCTGTTGGAGCAAAAGTAACCCTAAGAGCGAACAAAATGTACGAATTCTTAGATCGTTTAACTTCATCTGCACTTCCACGAATCAGAGATTTCTCTGGTATCAAAGCAGATGGTTTCGATGGAAGAGGAAATTATAACCTTGGGATCACCGAGCAAATTATTTTCCCTGAAATCGTAATCGATAAAGTGAAAAAAATCCAAGGGATGGACATCACTTTCGTAACTTCTGCCAAAACAGATAAAGAAGCGAAAGCATTATTAACTCACTTCGGTTTACCATTCAAAAAGAACTAAGAAATGGCAAAAGAATCAATGAAAGCGCGTGAGCGCAAAAGAGAAGCACTTGTTGCAAAATATGCTGACAAAAGAAAAGCTTTGAAAGAAGCCGGAGATTACGAAGCATTACAAAAACTTCCTAAAAACGCTTCCCCAGTAAGATTGCACAACCGTTGCAAACTAACAGGAAGACCAAGAGGATACATGAGAACTTTCGGTATATCCAGAGTAACATTCCGTGAAATGGCAAACCAAGGTCTTATCCCGGGAGTTAAAAAAGCAAGTTGGTAACAATTTTGTAAAATCGAGACAATCAAGTTGATTGCTTAGATACAAGAGAAAAGAAAAAGAGAAAAGATTCCGGTCTTTACTCTTTATTCTTTGCTCTTGGATCTCTTTCAAAACTGATTGTTATTAACCAATAATTTAAAACAGAAAAATGGTAACAGATCCAATTTCAGATTTCCTAACCAGAGTAAGGAACGCACAAAGCGCAGGCCACAAAGTGGTGGAAATTCCTGCATCGAAAATCAAAAAGGAGATTACGAAAATCTTGTTCGATCAAGGGTATATTTTGAACTACAAGTTCGAAGATAACTCCGTTCAAGGTTCCATCAAAATCGCTTTGAAGTACGACAAACAAACCAACAAACCAGCGATCAAATCAATCCAAAGAGCATCAAAGCCAGGTTTAAGACAGTACAAAGGTTCAGCAGAACTTCCAAGAGTACTTAACGGTTTGGGAGTGGCAATCATCTCAACTTCTAAAGGAGTGATGACTGACAAAAAAGCTAGAGAAGAAAAAGTAGGTGGAGAAGTAATCTGCTACGTATATTAATTTTTTAAACAAAGGAAAATGTCAAGAATTGGTAAAGCAATTATAAACATTCCTGCCGGAATTACCATTACACAGAACGAAGGCGTGGTAACCGTAAAAGGTCCTAAAGGAGAACTTTCTCAGGAACTTACCGGTGGAATTACTTTGGAGCAGAATGATGGCGAATTGCAATTAAGCAGACCGTCGGACGATAAACAGCACAAAGCACTACACGGCTTATACAGAGCCCTAATCCACAATATGATTGTGGGAACTGGTGAAGGTTTCCAAAAGAAACTAGAATTAGTAGGAGTTGGTTATAGAGCATCACACTCAGGACAAAAACTTGAGTTGGCTTTAGGTTTCTCACACGGTATCGTTCTGGAACTTCCAGAAGAAATCACTGTGAATACAGAAACTGAGAAAGGTAAAAACCCAATTATTACATTAACATCGCACGATAAGCAGCTTCTAGGAATGGTAGCAGCGAAAATCCGTTCTTTTAGAAAACCTGAACCATACAAAGGTAAAGGGGTGAAATTCGTTGGTGAAATCATCAGAAGAAAAGCTGGTAAGTCTGCATAATAAATTTTAAGACAATGGCACTGAATAAAGTACAGAAAAGAATTAGAATCAAAAGAAGAGTAAGAGGAAAAATCTCTGGCTCTGCAGAATTGCCAAGATTATCCGTGTATAAGAGTAATAAAGAAATTTACGCTCAGTTAATCGACGATAAATCAGGAAAAACCCTTGCAGCTGCTTCTTCAAGAGAAAAAGGAGTTGATGCAAAAGGAACTAAATCAGAAGTTTCTGCAAATGTAGGTAAAGCAATTGCTGAAAAAGCAAAAGCTGCCGGAATCGAACAAGTAGTTTTCGACAGAAACGGTTTTGTATATCACGGAAGAGTAAAAGCCCTTGCAGACGGTGCAAGAGAAGGTGGTCTTCAATTCTAATCAAATAAATTTCGGAAACTATGTTAGGACTAGATAATATCGAAAAAGTAAAACCGGGAGGATTAGAATTAACCGATCGTCTCGTAGCCGTAAACAGAGTAACTAAAGTAACCAAAGGTGGTAGAGCATTTGGATTTTCTGCTATTGTTGTAGTAGGAGACGAAAATGGAACTATTGGTTTTGGTCTTGGTAAATCTAAAGAAGTTGCTTCCGCAATCGCAAAAGCAGTAGAAGATGCTAAAAAGAATTTGGTAAAAGTTCCTGTAATGAACCACACAATTCCTCACGCAACTTCAGCAAGATACGGGGGAGCAGATATCTTCTTAAGACCAGCTTCTCACGGTACCGGGCTAATCGCCGGAGGTGCGGTAAGAGCAGTATTGGAATCTGCAGGAATCCACGATATCCTTTCTAAATCGAAAGGATCTTCAAACCCACATAACGTGGTGAAAGCTACTTTCAAAGCGTTATTGGATATCAGAAGACCTGAAGAAATCGCTAGAATGAGAGGGGTATCCTTAACTAAAGTGTTTAACGGTTAATACATATTCAAACAATGGCAACAATTAAAGTAAAACAAATTAAGAGCGCTATTGGGAGAACAAAAACCCAAAAAAGAACGCTTGAAGCATTAGGACTTAAAAAACTTCACCAAGTTGTAGAACACGAAGCTACGCCTTCAATCTTAGGAATGGTAGCAGCAGTGGGTCATTTAGTTGAAGTTCAAAAATAGAAATAGACAAAGAGATTAGAAGACTTAATTCCTATTAGGTCCTCTTTTCTCTATATCTTTAAATCTCAAATCTAAAACAAAATGAATTTAAACAATATAAAACCTGCAAGTGGTTCTACACACAATTCCAAAAGAATTGGTAGAGGACAAGGAACCGGGAAAGGCGGAACTTCCACGAAAGGACATAAAGGTCAAAAATCTAGAGCTGGTTATTCTCAGAAAATCGGTTTCGAAGGTGGACAAATGCCTTTGCAAAGAAGACTTCCTAAATTCGGTTTCAATAATGTAAACAGAAAGGAATTTAGAGGGATTAACCTTGATACCATTCAAACCCTTATCGATACTAAAGACATTAAAGGTGATATCACTAAAGATGTTTTAGTAGAAAATGGATTGGCTGGTAAAAACGATCTTGTGAAAATTTTAGGCAGAGGAGAATTGAAAGCAAATGTTTCAATTTCTGCAGATAAATTCACAAAGTCTGCTGAAGATTTAATTTCAAAAGCAGGAGGTAAAGCAATTACTCTATAATACGATCATTAATGAAAGGATTTATACAAACCCTAAAAAACATTTGGAGTCTTAAGGAATTAAGAGAAAAGATCTTATATACTTTAGGTTTAATTCTTGTGTATAGATTCGCATCATATATTTCTCTACCTGCTATTAACATGGCAGAAGTAGGGAGTTTATTGGAACAATATCAAAACCAAGGTGGCAGCAAACAAGGAGCAGGACTTCTTGGTTTGCTTTCCTCTTTTACGGGGGGAGCATTCAGCCGAGCTTCCATTATGGCATTAGGAATTATGCCTTACATTTCTGCATCTATTATCGTGCAGTTAATGGGGATGGCAATTCCTTATCTACAAAAACTTCAGAAAGATGGGGAAAGTGGTAGAAATACCCTTAACCAAATTACAAGATGGTTAACCATTGCAGTATGTTTGGTTCAGGCACCTTCTTACCTTACCTCCATTACCCAAATGTTTTTACCGTATACCCAATTTAGCCAAGCGTATTATGTGGAGCCCAACTCCGTAATGTTTTGGTTGCCAAGTATCGTAATTCTGGTAGCAGGATCCGTATTTGCAATGTGGTTAGGTGAAAAAATTACCGACAAGGGAATCGGAAATGGAATCTCCATTCTTATTATGGTTGGGATTCTTGCAGATCTTCCTGCAGCATTTATTCAAGAATTTACCACTCAAACTGGTAAAGGAGGAATGGGTGGAATCATGATTCTCATCGAAGTACTATTCTGGATGTTAGTTGTACTATTGGCTATTATTCTTTCCGTTGCGGTAAGAAAAATTCCAATTCAGTATGTAAGTAGAGCACAAGCCAGAGGTGGTGTAAACAGAAATCTGATGCAAGGCGCAAGACAGTGGATTCCTTTAAAGGTAAATGCTGCTGGTGTAATGCCAATTATCTTTGCACAAGCCCTAATGTTTGTACCAGGTTTGTTAACCAATATTGATGAATCTAACACGTTTTTGGCAGGTTTCAAAAATGTTTTCAGCTGGCAGTATAATGTATTGTTTGCATTATTAATTGTCATTTTTTCCTTCTTCTATACTGCAATTACGATTCCAGTGAATCAAATGGCAGATGATTTGAAGCGTAACGGTGGGCTTATCCCGAAAGTAAGACCAGGAAAAGAAACAGCTGATTACCTTGATGATATCCTCTCAAAAATAACTTTGCCAGGTTCAATATTTTTAGCTATCTTTGCAGTCCTTCCGGCAATAGTGCACGGAGGTTTTGTGCAGACGGACAGATTTGCCCTATTTTTCGGGGGTACATCACTGTTAATTATGGTGGGAGTAATCCTCGATACCGTGCAACAAATTAATACCTATTTGTTGAATCATCATTATGATGGCTTAATGCAGTCTAAACTGTCTAGAAACAGCGGAGTATAATATATGGCAAAACAGAAACATATTGAACAAGATGGCGTGATCGTGGAAGCACTTTCTAACGCCATGTTTCGTGTAGAATTGGAAAATGGGCACGTGCTTATCGCGCACATATCCGGGAAAATGAGAATGCATTACATCAAACTTCTTCCAGGAGATAAAGTAAGGTTAGAAATGTCTCCTTACGATTTAACCAAAGGAAGAATAACATTCAGATATTAATAAAACGGATTTAATGGGGTTGTTTCAATCCCATTATACCGGTAAAATATAACATTGAACAAATGAAAGTTAGAGCATCAATCAAAAAAAGAAGTGCTGATTGCAAGATCGTTCGTCGTAAGGGCGTTCTATTTGTAATCAACAAAAAGAACCCAAAATTTAAACAAAGACAAGGCTAAAATTAAATTATGGCGAGAATTGCAGGTATTGATTTACCAAAAAACAAAAGAGGTGTTATCGGTTTAACTTACATCTACGGGATTGGAAGAAGTACTTCTTCTGAAATCTTGAAAGCCGCCGGTATCAGCGAAGACAAGAAAGTCAACGAATGGAATGACGATGAATTGGCTGCCATCAGAAATTATATCTCCGAAAATATTAAAGTAGAAGGAGAATTGCGTTCTGAAGTTCAATTGAACATCAAACGTCTGATGGACATTGGATGCCAACGAGGAATACGTCACAGACTGGGATTACCTTTAAGAGGCCAAAGAACGAAAAATAATTCTAGAACCCGTAAAGGAAAGAGAAAAACTGTTGCTAACAAGAAAAAAGCAAGTAAATAATCGTTAGGAATTATGGCAAAACAAACAAAAGCTGTTAAAAAAAGAAAAGTAAAAGTTGAGGCGATTGGTGAAGCTCACATCCAAGCGTCTTTCAATAATATTATCATTTCTTTGACCAATAAAAACGGAGAAGTTATTTCATGGGCTTCTGCCGGAAAAATGGGATTTAGAGGTTCCAAGAAAAATACTCCTTTCGCTGCTCAAATGGCTGCAGAAAATTGTGCTTCTGTTGCACACGAAGCTGGCTTGAGACGTGTTAAAGTGTTTGTGAAAGGTCCAGGTGCAGGTAGAGAATCTGCAATCAGAACCATCCACAACTCAGGAATTGAAGTTAGTGAAATTGTTGACGTGACTCCAATGCCACACAACGGATGTAGACCACCAAAAAGAAGAAGAGTATAATAATTAGAATTTGAAATTTGAATTGATCCTTTGAAATTCTTGTTAGAAAATCAAATCTCAAATCTTAAATCTCAAAATCTCAAATCTTAAAAATATGGCTAGATATATTGGACCAAAAACAAAGATTGCTAGAAAATTTGGTGCTGCAATCTACGGAAGTGATAAAAACTTCGAGAGAAGAAAAAACCAACCACCAGGACAACACGGACCAAACAAAAGAAGAGGTGCGAAGAAATCCGAATATGCAGTTCAGCTTGCTGAAAAACAAAAAGCAAAATATACATACGGTATCCTTGAAAGACAATTTGCGAATCTTTATGATAAAGCACAAAGAAGTAAAGGCGTAACTGGTGAAGTATTATTGCAACTTTGCGAATCAAGATTGGATAACGTAGTATACAGATTCGGTTTTGCAAAAACCAGAGCTGGTGCTAGACAGTTGGTTTCGCACAGACACATTACGGTTAACGGAGAAATCCTTAACATTCCTTCTTATATTGTGAAAGCAGGTGATGTAATCACAGTAAGAGAAAAATCTAAATCTTTGGAAGTGGTTACAGATGCACTTGCTTCTAAAGCAAATTATGAGTGGTTGCAGTTCAACGACGAGAAAAAAGAAGGTACATTCATTGGTGCTCCTGAAAGAATTCAGATTCCAGAAGACATCAAAGAAAACCTGATCGTCGAACTCTACTCTAAATAATTTTAATAAATTTTTGCTCAACCCAACCAAAAATATGGCAATTTTACAATTCATAAAACCCGATAAAGTAATTCTTTTAAACTCAGACGAGTTCAAAGGTCAGTTCGAATTCAGACCTCTTGAACCTGGTTTTGGTCTTACTATCGGTAATGCTTTAAGAAGAGTATTGCTCTCTTCCCTTGAAGGATATGCTATTACGTCTATCAAAATTGAAGGTGTAGAGCACGAATTTTCAACAATTCCTGGAGTAATCGAAGACGTAACTGAAATCATCCTAAACCTAAAGCAGCTTAGACTTAAAGCAAAAGGCGAAAATCAAGCTTCTGAACAAGTAACCGCTAAAGTTGCAAAACAAAATGTTGTTACCGCTGGGGATTTAGGAAAATCAATTACAGGATTCGAAGTGCTGAACCCAGAATTGGTAATCTGTAATATGAACAAAGAAGTAAATTTTGAAATTACTTTTAATGTTGAAAAGGGTAGAGGTTATGTTCCATCCGAACAAAACAAATCAGTGAATGCTCCTGTAGGAACAATCGCTATTGATTCCATCTACACCCCAATCAAAAAAGTTCAATACGCCGTTGAAAATTACCGTGTAGAGCAAAAAACAGATTACGAAAAATTAGTATTGGATATTG
The DNA here is from genome assembly GCA_023422635.1 of Bacteroidota bacterium. Classification (GTDB taxonomy): domain Bacteria; phylum Bacteroidota; class Bacteroidia; order Flavobacteriales; family Weeksellaceae; genus JAFAGO01. Next base: position 154,741 of record JAFAGO010000035.1, on the reverse strand, counting down.
AAACCGATGGATCAATCTCTCCACAGAATGCTTTAACTGAAGCTTCTAAAATTTTGATCTATCACTTTATGCTGTTCTCTGATGAAAGAATTACATTGGAAACAGAAGCCGTAAAAGCTTCAATTCAGTACGACGAAGAAACTTTACATACAAGACAACTTCTTAAATCGAAATTAGCAGATATGGATCTTTCTGTAAGAGCATTAAACTGCTTAAAAGCTGCGGAAGTTGAAACCCTTGGTGAACTGGTTTCTTACAGTAAATCTGATTTAATGAAGTTCAGAAACTTTGGTAAAAAATCCTTAACTGAGCTTGAAGAATTAGTGCACTCAAAAGGTCTTAACTTCGGTTTCGACGTTGCAAAATATAAACTTGACGCTGATAAATAATTAACAATGAGACACGGTAAAAAATTCAATCACTTAGGAAGAACAGCTTCTCATAGAAGCGCATTGCTTTCTAATATGGCTTGTTCTCTTATCGAGCATAAAAGAATCAACACTACAGTTGCCAAAGCAAAAGCTTTAAGAGTGTATGTTGAACCTATCTTAACTAAAGCTAAAGAAGATACTACCCACAACAGAAGAACAGTTTTCTCTTACCTACAAAGCAAAGAAGCTGTTGCAGAACTTTTCAGAACTGTAGCACCTAAAATTGCAGAAAGAAACGGAGGATACACCAGAATCATCAAAACAGGTTTTCGTCCTGGGGATGCTGCTGATACTGCACTTATCGAGTTGGTAGATTTTAATGAGCTTTACAACCCGAATGCTGAAGAGAAAAAAGCGACTAGAAGAAGTAGAAGAACTTCAGCTAAAAAAACTGAAGCGGTTGCAGAGGTAAACACTACTGAAGATGCAAAAGCTGAAGAGCCTCAAGCATCTGCTGCTGAAGAAAAAACTGAAGAATAATATTCTGATTTTTTCAATTAAATTAAATATTAAAGTCACTCTTTTTTGGAGTGACTTTTTTTTGTTTCTAGCTATTTTCTTTTAGAACATTTTTTTTAGTGGAATGATATTATCATCTTGAATAATATAAACGGAGTCACCTTTTAATTTCGCACTGATTCCACTTCTTTCATATAAACTATCCGATTTCTTGTCCAAAATAAATCTCTTTCCATTGGCTTCAACCGTGGCGGTATTTCCATCTGGCGATTCAGTATAGGTAATTTTGGCAACAGTGTTTTGCAGTCCTTTGTAAATCGAACTTTCCTCTTTAATTTCATTTTGTACATTTTCTGAAATTACACTTTTGTTGCCTTCAGAATTTTTATTGCACGCTATCAATGCGAAAAGTGCCAATGCTGTAGTAATTTTTGTTTTCATTTTCAATCCCTTTTTGATCTATCTAAGGTACGATTTTCTTCTTTTTATACAAGCGAAGTTCTAAAATCACGATAGTTATTCATAAAATCTATAATATTCTTGTATTTGTTTAATTTTATCTATAACTTTATGGCGCTCAACAAAATTTAATACCCTTTACTATATGTTTAAAAATTATTTCACTTTTAAGAATATTAAGGGCGATTTTTTTGGTGGCATCACCGCTGGAATTGTTGCCCTTCCTTTAGCATTAGCCTTTGGTGAACAATCTGGTTTAGGTGCAGCTGCCGGACTTTTTGGGGCAATTGCGATTGGCTTTTTCTCCTCATTGTTTTGTTCTACACAAATGCAAATCAGTGGGCCAACGGCGCCAATGACGGCCGTAAGTGTTGTTGTAGTCTCTGAAATTGTTCAAGCATTTAATGGGAATTTAAACCAAGCACTTCCATCAATACTTCTGGTTTTTTTTCTTGCCGGAATTTTCCAAGTGATTCTTGGGCTTATTGGCGTAGGAAAGTATATTAAATATATTCCGTATCCCGTAATTTCTGGTTTTATGAATGGGATTGCGGTTATCATTTTAATGGGACAAATTTTTCCACTTTTAGGGTATGTCGCGAGTGAAGATCAAAAGTTGGTTGAAAAAAATATGATTGTTGCGGAAAGTAATATTATGGCCAAAAAGTTCCAAAGTATTAGCGCTAATCAATCTTTTAAACTTGTTGATGTAGCTTTAATTGAAGAAAAAATTAATGAAGTAAAAAGTATTTCCAAAGACGAAATTACTGAAGAAGCCAAAACGATCTCCACGATGCAAGTGAAATCCCCAGAAGGTATTATTAAAAATCTTGGACGAGGAATTAAAAATATTAATTTTCTAGAATTCTCATTTGTTTTGGGAACCGTTCTGGTAATCTATGGTTTTAAATATGGAATTCAGTTTATTCCAGGTAATCTTAAAATTCTAAAAATCCTTAAAACATTAACATCAACAATACCTTCCACTTTAGTTGCGTTAGTGCTGATGTCTTTTATTGCTATCTATTTTAACTTCGACTTGTATCGAATTCAAGAAATTCCGCAAGGGTTTCCTCTTCCTCATCTGGAAATTTTTACCGGCTTTAGTTTTGATGCGGTTAAGCCTTTCATCATGGCGTCAATATCATTAGCAATGTTGGGAGCAATCGACTCGCTTTTAACTTCCGTAATTATTGATACAAAAGACAAAGAACAACATAACAGTAGTCAAGAGTTGGTTTCGCAAGGAATAGGAAATAGTATGGCAGCGTTTTTCGGTGGAATCCCGGGTTCCAGTGCAACCATCAGAACATTATTGAATTATGATTCAGGTGGTAAAACCAGATTGTCAGGAATTTTTGCCTCTCTTTTGTTGTTGAGTATTTTACTCTTCTTCGCGCCGTTGGCTTCTAAAATTCCTTCTGCGATTCTCGCGGGTGTTTTAATCACTGTGGGAATCGGTATTTTCGATTATCGCGGCTTAAAGGCGATAGGTAAAACCCCAATGTGGGATGTCGTTGTGATGGTGATTGTAATGTTACTTACCGTTTTTGTGGATCTTGTGATTGCTGTGGGCGTTGGATTGGTAATATCTGCTTTAATTTTTATGAAGAAAATGGGTGATATCAATACCAAGAAATCTCAAGTTTTAGCGCTTGATCAAATGGAAGATTTTAAATGGGAAGAAGATGAAAAAGGAATCTCCGAGGATATTGCGAGTAAAATTTATATTAAAAGATTAGAGGGACCTCTGTTTTTTGGCTATACCAACGATCTTCAACAATTGTACATGCATATTCCTGATCGCGCCAAATATGTGATATTACGAATGGATAAAGTTCCGTATGTTGACCAAAGTGGTTTGTATTCTTTAGAAGATATCATTCTTGATTTAACAAAGCGTTCTAAAACAATTCTAATTGTTGGTTTACAAAAACAGCCGGATTATTTAATACGAAAAATTGAGATTATTCCGAACCTTGTTTCTGAAGAATCTAATTTCAAAGCCATAAACGAATGCTTAACGTGGTTGCGAGATGATATTTATTCTGTTAAGGAAAAATAATACCATTAGGCACAATTTACTTGGCTGAATTTGATTAACTTTGTGAAGCAAAAAAATAATACAATTATGAGTTACATTTCTTACATTGAAGCAAGACAAATTTTGGATTCCAGAGGTAATCCAACCGTAGAAGTTGATGTGTTTACAGAAAGCGGTGCAATGGGCCGAGCGGCAGTTCCTTCAGGAGCTTCTACAGGAGAACATGAAGCGGTAGAACTTCGTGATGGAGGTCCGGAATTTTTAGGTAAAGGCGTATTGAAAGCTGTAGAAAATGTAAGAGAAGTAATTGCTCCAGAATTGGTTGGACTTCCTGTTTTCGACCAAAACTTGATCGACCAAATTATGATTGATCTTGATGGAACTTTCAATAAAGGAAATCTAGGTGCAAATGCAATTTTGGGAGTTTCCCTTGCTGCAGCAAAAGCAGCTGCTACTGAGTTGAGAATGCCATTATACAAATATGTGGGAGGCGTAAATGCAAATACACTTCCTGTTCCAATGATGAACGTTATCAACGGTGGTTCACACTCTGATGCGCCAATCGCATTCCAGGAATTTATGGTAATGCCAGTTAAAGCAGATTCTTTCTCTCACGCTTTGAGAAAAGGAGCAGAGATTTTCCATAATTTAAAGAAAATTCTTCACGATAGAGGTTTATCTACTGCAGTTGGTGACGAAGGTGGTTTTGCTCCAACTTTCACAGGAACAGAAGATGCTTTGGATACTTTGTTGAAAGCAATTGAAAAAGCAGGTTACAAACCGGGCGACGATGTAATGCTTGCATTGGATTGTGCTTCTTCTGAATTCTATAAAGATGGAATTTACGATTATACTAAATTCCAAACACCAGATGCAGCTAAATTCTCAAGCAGCGAACAAGCATCTTATCTTGCTGAATTAGTGGGTAAATATCCAATTATTTCTATCGAAGATGGTATGCAAGAAAACGATTGGGAAGGATGGAAATTATTAACCGAAAAAATTGGTGATAAAGTACAATTAGTGGGTGATGATTTATTTGTAACAAACGTAGAGCGTTTATCAAAAGGAATTAAAGAAGATATTGCGAATTCAATTTTGGTTAAAGTAAATCAAATTGGTTCTCTTTCTGAAACATTGGATGCTGTACAAATGGCGCAATTCAATAAATATACTGCGGTAATGTCTCACCGTTCTGGAGAAACAGAAGATTCAACGATTGCAGATTTGGCAGTAGCAACTAATTGTGGACAAATCAAAACAGGTTCTGCTTCACGTTCAGACAGAATGGCGAAATACAACCAATTGTTAAGAATTGAAGAAGCTTTAGGAACAAACGCAGTTTTTCCTGGGCTAGACGCTTTCAAAATTAAAAGATAATTTTTAATTAAATTATAATACGAAGCATCTGAAGTATTTCAGATGCTTTTTTTTATTCTGACACTTGATAATCAATTAGTTTTTGATTAAAATTTTAACTTGAAAAAGTGATGTTTCACACAACTTTTCCCAATAGATTATATAAATAGTTAAATAATTAAAATCACATTTGAATTTACCATCGATTTGCTTATATTTAGCAAATAAAATTCAAACAAATGTCAGATAATAAAGTAGTATTGAACTATGATGGAAAAACCTACGATTACCCCATCGTAGAAAGCACTCTTGGGGATCGCGGGATCGATATTTCCAAACTTAGAGATCAAACAGGTTTAATTACACTTGACCTGGGATATAAAAATACTGGTGCTACCATTAGTGAGATTACTTATCTTGATGGTGATAAAGGTGAATTGTTTTACAGAGGTTATCCAATTGAACAAATTGCCGAAAAATCCAATTTCTCAGAAGTGATGTACCTGCTGCTAAACGGCGAACTGCCAACGCAACAGGAATTCAAACATTTTGAAGATAAAATAAAAGAATACAACTGGGTAGCAGAAGAAATGAAAAAAATTCTTGATGTTTTCCCTCGTTCAGCACACCCAATGGGAGTTTTATCAGCGCTAACTTCAGCACTTACTGCATTTAATCCTAAAGCAGTAAATGTGAAATCTCAAGAAGATATGGAGCATGCTGCTGAACTTCTTATCGCGAAATTCTCTCATCTTTGCGCTTGGACGTACAGAAAAACGCAAGGCTTATCCATCAATCATGGCGACAATTCTTTAAATTATGTAGAAAATTTCTACAGAATGACGTTCAGAATGCCTAATCAGGAATTCCACTTGGATCCTGTTATCGTAAGTGCGTTAGATAAGCTATTGATTTTACACGCAGATCACGAACAAAACTGCTCAACATCAACTGTTAGAATGGTAGGCTCTGCGCATACCGGACTTTTTGCATCTATTTCTGCAGGGGTTTCTGCACTTTGGGGACCACTTCACGGTGGAGCAAACCAAGCCGTTATCGAAATGCTTGAAATGATCAACAATGATGGTGGAGATGTTGCTAAATATGTTAAAAAAGCTAAAGATAAGGAAGATAGTTTCCGTTTGATGGGCTTCGGACATCGTGTTTACAAAAACTTCGATCCTCGTGCAAAAATCATCAAAAAAGCAGCTGATGATATTCTTGATAAATTAGGGATTCACGATAAAACGCTTGATATTGCATTACAATTAGAAAAAGTAGCATTGGAAGATGAATACTTTGTAGAGCGTAAGCTTTATCCAAATGTTGATTTCTACTCAGGAATTATTTATCGCGCTTTAGGTATTCCAACAGAAATGTTTACCGTAATGTTTGCATTAGGTAGATTACCAGGATGGATTTCCCAATGGAAAGAAATGAGACTAAAAGGCGATCCAATCGGAAGACCTCGTCAGGTGTACCAAGGATCTCAAAAAAGAGATTATGTTGCAATGGAAAACAGATAATCTTTTCAAGATATATAGCAAGCCTCCCAATTGGGAGGTTTTTTGTAGATAAAATATCTGAAGCTAAACTTGGTTGTAGATACAACATTTGCCTTTTATGTAAGGGTTTTTATTTATTTCTTATTTCAATATAATTTGAGTTTAAATTTCTTACTCCAAAGGCGTTTTTCTATATTTGTTACCATTCGATACAATAATGAAACTGAATATTAAAAACGAAACGGGTCTTCTTAAAAGTGTAGTTCTTGGTCAACCCAAATCAATGGGCGACATTCCAAATTTAAATGAAAGCTACGATGCCAAATCGTATCTATCAATACAGCAAAATATTTATCCTGAAGAATTTAACATTACTAATGAAATGGATGCTTTTGCAGCCGTTTTAGAGAAATATAATGTAGAAGTGCTACGACCAGAAATTATTCAAGATTACAATCAGGTTTTTTCAAGGGACGTCGGTTTTGTGATTGATGATAAAATGATTATTTCAAATGTTATTAAAGACAGAGCTGATGAGCAGGAAGCGTATAAAAAAATATTTGAACAAATCGAATGGCGAAAAATTATCAATCTTCCAGAATCGGCACATGTTGAAGGTGGCGACGTAATTGTATGGAACGATTTTCTTTTTATTGGGACTTGTTACAGTGAAGATTACAGGAATTTTAAAACAGCACGAACCAACGGATACGCGATTGAAATTCTGAAAGAATATTTTCCAAAAAAAAGAATTATTGATTTTGACTTAAATAAAAACGATACCGAACCTTACAAAGGTGTTCTTCATTTGGATTGTACCTTTAATCCTGTTGGTAAGGATAAATGTATCGTATATAAAAGTGGATTTGTTGAAGAAAGCGATTATCACCTAATTTTGGATATTTTTGGCGAAGAAAACTGCTTCCAGGTTACAGATGAAGAAATGTTCGAAATGGTTCCTAATATCTTTTCCATTTCTCCTGAAGTTGTGGTGTCGGATGCATCATTCAAACGGCTCAATCAACATTTAACCAACGAATGGGGAATTACGGTGGAAGAAATTCCATATCGTGAAATTTCTAAAATGGGTGGACTTTTGCGTTGTTCTACAATGCCACTTGTTCGATCATAATTTGAAATTCATCACAATAAAAAATCCGGAAATTATTTGTTTCCGGATTTTATTTTTGAAATGGGTTATTTTTATGCAAAAACCAAAACCAGTAAACTCGCGACAAAAATCCTAAAAATTGTTACAAGCGGATATACTTGTGCGTAACTCTGAATTGGAATATCGCTGTCTAAATAATTCGTACTGAACGATAGCGCCGCAGGATCGGTGTAACTTCCACTCATAATTCCTGCCAATTGGAGAAAATTAATTTTCATAAAGAATTTACCAACAATAAGCATTATAATAAGGGGAATAAAGGTAATTGCAGAGCCATACAATAAGAAGGTCCAACCATTATATTTAATAAAATTTTCGTAGAAACCTTCGCCTGCATGCACTCCAACCGCAGCGAAAAACAAGCAAATTCCCAAATCTTTCATAAAATAAATAGCGCCATTATTGATGTAGGAGTGGATAAAGGATATGCCTCCGTATCGAGAGATTAGCAATGCAACAATTAGCGGTCCCGCAGCGAATCCTAATTTTACAGGAATAGGCAGACCAGGAATAATTATTGGAATTGATCCTAAAATAATCCCCAATAAAAGTCCAGCAAAAAGAGAAAGGAAATCGGGTTCAAGCATTTTCTTTTCTTGATTTCCGATGATGGCTTCTGCTTCTTCAATTCCCTCTTTCGAACCAATTACGCGAATTTTATCACCGTAAAAAAGTTCTAAAGATGGGCGCGGAATAATTTCTCGACCTGCGCGGAAAATTCGGGTTACTTTTAAATCGTAGGTATTGTACAAATCAAGTTCCGAAAGTTTTTTGTGTACTGCAGAAGACTTGGTTACAAAAAGATTTTTCTTACGAATGTCAGATTCGGATTCAATGAATAAATCGGTGGAAGGTCGCCCTACTTTTTCAATAAATAAATTAATATCTTTTTCAAGTCCAACAATCATCAATACATCGCGATCGTGAAGTTCTGTGTTTAATGTTGGCGATTTTACGGCTTCACTTCCACTATGTTTCAACCTTGAAATTACAATTTCTAAGTGAAGTTCTTTTAAAATGTTATGAAGTGTTTTTCCAAAATATTCAGGATTGGTCACCCTCATTTTTTTGTGAATTAAGGGTTCTTCCATATTAATTTTTTGCATTCTGAACTTCCGCATTTCTTCATCAGGATTTATCTTCATCAATGTTTTGGCAAGAATAATTGTCCCAATAATCCCGAAGACACCCAAAGGATATGTAATCGCATAACCTACGGTGGGATCATCAAAAATTTTGTTCGGGAACTGCGCACCTAATTCTTCAATGGTATTTTTTGCGGCTCCAAGTCCAGGAGTATTGGTAACTGAACCACTCATAATACCCACTAAATTTTCGATGCTTAAACCGGTAAAGTTGTACAGCACAATGGCAATTACGCCGCCTAAAAGAACAGTAGAGACCGCAAGAATATTAAATTTTAAACCTTCGTTACGGAAAGAAGAGAAGAACGACGGGCCAACTTGAAGCCCAATAGCGTAAACGAAAAGAATTAAACCAAAATCCCGAATAAAATCTAAAATATGGTCATTAATTCTGTACCCAAAATGCCCCAAAATTAATCCAGTGAACATAACTGCGGAAACTCCGAATGTAATTTTGCCTAATTTTAAGCGTCCAAAAAAGATTCCCGATCCAATGGCGAGCATGATGGTAATGAGGGATTGACCAATGCTTGGATTTTCTGAAGGCATAACCAATGTGTGTAACCAATCGAACATATGTTTTTATATTTTTGTTGGTAACAAATTTACATCATTATTCATTTCGTAGTGATTTTGGGTGAATGAGTTTTATCAATTTGGAAAATTTCAAAATTTTTCTTAACCAAAATGCATCCGTTTTTAGTTTATCTTTGTCCCAAATGAATATTAAGGTTGTTTTAATATTAGGCGCAAATTCTGATGTTGCAAAGAAGGCCATTCTTCAGTATATCCAACAAGGTTGTAAGGTATTTGCGGCATCAAGAAATACACATCAGCTTTCCGAGTTTGGGAAAGAATTTCATTTGGATGAGAAATTGTATCGCATCTTTTCTTTTGATGCAGAAAAGTTTGAAACCCATCAAAATTTCTATGATCAACTTCCAGAAAAGCCAAATATTGTTGTTTACGCAGCTGGATTTTTAGTTCAGAATTCGGATGCTTTTCATCACTTTGATGATGCTTTTAAAATGATGAAGGTTAACTATGCGGGCGCAGTTTCTATTTTAAATATTATCGCTTCAGATTATTCGAATCGCGGTTTAGAAAGGATTATCGGTTTGTCATCGCTCTCAGGTGTTCGTGGTAGAAAAAGCAATTATATTTATGGGAGTACAAAATCTGCATTTACAGAGTATTTGGCCGGACTTCGACAGGAACTTGCTTCGCGGAAAATTGTTGTAAATGTGTTGGTGATCGGTTACATTAATACCAAAATTAACCAAGGCTTACAGCTTAACAAACATTTGATAATGCAGCCCGATTATGTAGCGAAATTTATTGTGAATGTAGGGAGTCGTTTTGAAATTGTTCCCAATTGGAAATGGAAAATGATTTATTGGGTTCTTAAACTTTCTCCTGAATTTTTGGTGGCAAAATTGCCTTAAAATGGTTTAAAGATTGGTTTTATTTCTTAATTCAAATTTTATTCTTTTTCATTTTTTTTTAAAAGTTAATTATAAAAAAAACGTTGCTAAGATTTTTCTTAACAACGCTTTTACTGTATTCTAATTCAATTATTTTAGATCAAGTTTTAGTTCTAATTCATTGAGTTGATCCTGATGAATTGGCGATGGGGCATCAATCATCACGTCTCTTCCGGAGTTATTTTTTGGGAATGCAATATAATCACGAATTACTTCATTACCATCTAAAATGGCAACCAAACGGTCGAATCCAAAGGCCAAACCTGCGTGTGGTGGTGCACCATATTTAAAGGCGTTCATTAAAAATCCGAATTGTGCCTCTGCTTCTTCTTTTGTGAAGCCTAGAAGATCGAACATTGTACTTTGAAGTTCTTTATTGTAAATTCGTACAGAACCTCCGCCGATTTCATTTCCGTTCAAAACCAAATCGTATGCATTTGCTCTTGCTTTTCCAGGATCTGTTTGTAGCAGCGGAATATCTTCAGGTTTTGGTGAAGTAAATGGATGGTGCATTGCATGATATCTTCCCGTTTCTTCATCCCATTCTAATAATGGGAAATCAATAACCCAAAGTGGTGCAAATTCGTTTCCTTTTCTTAAACCTAATTGGTTCCCCAATTCCATTCGAAGTGCAGAAAGTTGCGTTCTTACTTTTGTGCTTTCGCCGCTCATCACGAGAATGAGATCACCAGGTTGTGCATTGAATTTTTCAGCAATATTTTTTAAATCTTCTTCGCTGTAGAATTTATTTACGGACGAAGTAAGCACGCCATCTTTTTGATATTTAATCCAAACCATTCCTGATGCGCCAATTTGTGGGCGTTTTACCCAATCAATAAGTGCGTCAATTTGTTTTCTGGTATAGTCGGCGCATCCTTCTACATTGATTCCGACTACCAATTCCGAGTCATCGAATATTTTAAAATCTTTACCTTTTACCAATTCGTTCAGTTCCACGAATTTCATTCCGAAGCGAATATCAGGTTTATCATTTCCGTAGGTTTTCATGGCTTCATCAAAAGTCATTCTCGGGAATTTTTCAAATTCATTTCCCGTAATGTCTTTCAATAAATTTTTAGCCAATCCTTCGAAAACTTCCAAAACATCTTCTTGCTCAGCAAAAGACATTTCGCAGTCGATTTGGGTAAATTCAGGTTGTCTGTCAGCACGCAAATCTTCATCTCGGAAACATTTTACAATTTGAAAATAACGGTCCATACCAGCTACCATCAACAATTGTTTGAAGGTTTGCGGCGATTGTGGTAGCGCATAAAATTGTCCTGGGTTCATTCTACTCGGCACAACAAAATCTCTCGCACCTTCAGGCGTTGATTTAATTAAAACTGGAGTTTCAACTTCTATAAAATCTTTTTCAGAAAGATAGTTTCTTACTTTCTGAGCCATTTTATGGCGGAAGATTAGCTTTTCTTTTACAGGATTTCTACGGATATCAAGGTATCTGTATTTCATTCTTAGTTCTTCTCCACCATCCGTTTCATCTTCTATGGTGAAGGGTGGAAGTAGAGATTCATTTAAAATATGAAGTTCGGAAACTAGAATTTCAATTTCGCCTGTTGGTATTTTTGGATTTTTAGAAGAACGTTCGATTACGGTTCCTTTCACCTGAATTACAAATTCTCGGCCCAAGTTTTTTGCTTGTTCCATAAGTGCTTTTGTGGAGCGGTCTTCATCGAAAACCAATTGTGTAATTCCGTAGCGATCTCGCAAGTCGATCCAAATCATAAATCCTTTGTCGCGAATGGTTTGTACCCATCCTGAAAGTGTAACTTCTTCATTAAGATTGCTCAGCGTAAGCTCGCCGTTGGTTTTAGTACGGAACATAAGTTTGAATTTAGAGTTCTTGGTTAAGGTTCAATGTTTTGAACCTGAATTTCACGAGTGCAAAGATACGGATTTGAGTACAAAAATCCCTTTCAGTTTTTGATTCTGAAAGGGAAGTTTTATTTTTTTGAAGTTTTATAAAATAATTGGTGCTGAAATTTATTTCACAATTAGTTTTTTTGTTTCGGTAACGCCACCGTATGAGATTTTCACAATGTAGACTCCCGCATTTAATCTGCTAAGATTCACTTCTTGTTTGTACAATCCAGATTGATTGGTGAGCGCGGTTTCGAATACTTTTTTACCAGTCATATCAAAGATTTCTGTTTTGCCTTTGCTTCCATCATTTTGTTTTACATCAAAAAGCAAGGTTACAGTTTTATCTTCGGTGGTAGGATTTGGGTATATTCCGAAACTCGCTTTATTCCCGATGTTTTTTACACCAAGCGAAGCGGTAATATCCTTGTATTTAAAGTACATATTTCCGGTTGTAGCGCCACCATTTTCAATAAAATACATTCTATAGTATTTATTGCCTTCTTTTACATAATACACTACATCGTCGTAATAACCAGAAGTTGGCTTCCAAGAATGTCCGATGGTGGTAATATTGTTCGAATATTCGCTTTCTGCAGGTGGGGTAATGGTTGAAGTTTCTTGAGTTTCAGGTTGAGATTTAGCAACGGTTATATTTGAATTTTGAATTGCTCCCGAAAGATGGTACATCATATAATTGTTATAAAAAGTATAGTATCTTGTAAACACTAAGTCCCATGCTTTATTGGGTTCGAAGTTTTCAACTTTTTCATTAGTATCGAAGGAAAAGTAATTGAAAAACGCTTCATCTGTACCGTTGGCAATTGTTTTTGTGGTGGTTTCTCCCCACGCAGATCCGTTCCATTTGGAGTATTTAAAAGTGTACCCTCCAAAATAATCGTTAATCATAAATTTAATGTACGACTCATCAGGATACGATAACACAAAAATTACGGTACCTTCAACATGGTGTGTTGTTGTGTTGTATTCTCCCCATCCAAAACTTGCAGAACCTTGTTCAAAAGCGCCATCTTGTATTGCTGTAGTTTGATCTGGGTTGTAAATAGGATCGCCCCAAGTTGATAGATTTGAAATATCAATAGCATCCCAATCAGCAGGATCGTTGGAGGCTTCATAAACTTTAATATCTTGTGCATCATTCACTCGCGAACCAAAGGAGTAAGCGCTATTTCTGAAGAATGCCACATCCCAAGAATTTGCAGGTTTTACAGTCATTTGATTTTCGTTGAAATCATAAAAAACGGTGTTTTGATATGCAGGACCTGTCGTAAGATTAACGGTGGTATAACCGTTGGCATCGGTTTGGGAAAGAATGGTCTGGTTTATCGTTAGCGCAAATAAACCAGCAAGGAATAGTTTTGTTTTCATAGTTGAAATTTTATCTTTCGCCAAAGATATAAATATTATTTATAATTATTCTAAATAAATATTAATTAAAGAATTTAAATTATGGAGCATAAAAAAAGCCTCTCATGTCGTACGAGAGGCTTTTAATTACATAATCATTAATCTTTATTTCTTGATGAATTTCGATTTGATAACTGATCCGTGGTTCGTTTCGATAACCATAAAGTATACACCAGATTGTAAAGAAGATACGTTAAAACGTTGATTCTTAACCGATCCTGAAATTACATTTTGTCCAGCAGCACTAAAAATACTTATTTTTGATGGAGTTGTCGTACCTCTAAATTCCAGTGAAGAATTATCTGCGCTTAAAGCGAATTTTAAATCTTGAGCGACAGCATTTACTGTTCCTAAAGAAGTTGTTAAGTTGTATTGTACATTATCAATTTGAACAGCAGTATGTGTCGCAGTTGGCGTTACTTGAAAAACAATAAACTTGCTTTCTGACGCTGGAATCTCAACAAGGATAGATTGAAAAGCTTCTTCTGTAATAGAAATCGGCGAACCTATTGGAGTAAAAGAATCCATATTGGTTGCACTGTTACTTAGCCCAATTTGAATAGTTGCAGTACCCGGTGAAGAGGCAACTAAGGAAGCATCAAACTTGATGGATTTGTCACCTGTTGGAGCAACAATTTCTGGGGTAATTAAATAGTTAGGTTGTGTGGAGTTGTTTCCAGAGTAAGATTGTACCGCTTTATTATCGCCATCAATCACAATCATCATGGGCGCTGGCGGATAAGGAAGTGGATTGGAAGCAAGAATCGCAGACCAATCATTTTGTGGGAATGTATTATTTCCTGCAGTAAAATTGTTAAAATCCTGATCAATTGTGGACAGTTGAGCATTCATCTGTAAACCGATCAATACTACACCTAAAAGTAAAAGTTTTTTCATTGTAATGATTTATTTGAAAGTACAAATCTACTACATTTATTTTTAATCGTTCTAAATAAAATTTTATCTTTGTCAAAAAAAATCAATGGATAAGAAAACAATGAGCATTTTAAGTGTTCTGGTTTTGAATTTCGCTTTCGCTCAGAAAAAAGATTCGCTTAATCAGGCAAATATTGATGAAGTGGTCATTACAGGGCAATTTAGTCCACAATCCATTGATAGATCTATCTACAAAGTAGAAGTAATTGATCAAGCACAAATTAAGAATATGGCTGCAACAAATGTGGCTGAGGTGCTTAATCAAAATTTAAATGTCTTAATTACTCCCGATCGCAGTTCCGGAAATTCATCCGTAAATATTATGGGGCTTAACGGGCAGTATACCAAAATTCTGATCGATAATATTCCGGTCGTGAGCGATGAAGGTTTGGGTAATTTTGTTGATCTTACCAAAATCAACCTTAATAATATTGAGAGAATTGAAGTTGTAAAAGGTTCAATGGGCGTTGAATATGGTAACAATGCCGTAGCAGGCGTTATTAATATTATCACCAAAAAATCGTCATCAAAAAAACTAACAGGGATCGCTTCTGTGCAAGAAGAAACTGTTGGAAATAATTACGATTGGTACCGAAAAGGCAATGGGCGCCATGTTCAAAATTTATATTTGTGTTATAACATTAACGAAAATTGGTTTATTTCTGCAGATATTAACCACAATGATTTTCAAGGTTTTCAAGGGAATCAAAAGGGATATCGTTATTTTAGTACCGATAATGACGGTTTGCGGGGTTACGAGTGGCAACCCAAAGATCAGTTGAATGCAAACGCAATTGTAAAATATGCAAAAGGCAAAACTACTGTATATTACAAAGCGAATTTTCTAAATGAAGAAATTAATTATCGCAACCCATTAATTGAGCCGCTTAATTTTGCGGGCGGTGAGCGGACTTACATCGCAAACGATCGCGACTATCTTACGCAACGTTGGATTCATCAATTGAATATTTCTACAGCGTTCGGACGAGTGTATTACCAAGGTGATTTTTCGTATCAAAATCAGGAGAGAAAATTTCAAGATTATCAATATGATGTTCCTAACCGTGAAGAATACAGCAGGGATCCAAAAGAAAAGTATTACGATACAAATGTTTTGTACTCTCGTGGAATGTTCAGCAATTTTATAGAGAGCGATTCATTTGATTTTAGAATTGGATATGAGTTGGATAGAACCAACGGATATGTAAGTTCCGAAGCGGGATATTTCTCAGGAAATAATCTTGAAAGAACCATTTTTAATTATTCAAATTTTCTTTCATTAGAGTGGAATATTAGTCCTGAATTTTCTGTTAGACCTGGTGCAAGATTGGCATTAAGCGACAAGTTTGATCGGCAATTCAATTACTCATTCACCGCAAAATATACCCCAACTCAAAAGCATGAGATTCGCGGAATCTTGGGTTCAGCAAACCGATTCCCAACCTTTGAAGAACTATTTACTTTTATGGTGGATGCCAACCATGATATTCGAGGGAATGAAAGTTTAAATCCAGAAAAAGGATTTTCAACGGGCTTGTTCTATGATTTTATTGGCAATTCAAACAATACATGGAAGTTTAATGCTGGGTTTTCGGCAATGTACATTCAAGCCAAAGATCGAATTGATCTCGCGATTATCGGTGGTAACCAATACCGATATATTAATATTGATGATTACAAATCGATGGTTTTCGGCGGGAATTTAATCGCCAAATCAGGAACGTTTTCTGCAAATGCTGGAGCATCATTAATGGGGATTTCTCAAAAGTTGCAATCAGAAGGTGTGGTGTCCCCCAATGATTATAACTTCTATTTGGAAGCAAATTTAGCGATCAATTATTCTATTCCAACCACACAAACACTATTTGCATTGTATTACAAATACACCGGAAAAAGCAATATGTTTACCCTAAAACAAAAAGCAAATCTTGCTGAAACTACAGAATATATATTGGGAGAAGTAGGAGGTTTTAGTATGATGAATTTTACCGTAAGTCAGCCCTTTTTTAATAAACACATTGAACTTGCTGCAGGGATTAAAAATATTTTTGATGTTACAGATGTCAAAAACACGGTGCAAAGTGGTGGTGCGCATAATGCAGCCGCTAGCACACAAAACTTGTTCTATGGAAGAAGCTATTTTGCGCGATTAACCTACAATTTTTAATGCAAAAAATTCAGAATTTATTATGAAGAATTTAATCTACATCATATCCGTAATCACGCTCCTTTTCTTTCAATCGTGTATTCGCGATAATGAAGATCCAGTAGCGGTTCCACCATTCGAAGGGGCAATTGTAAAGCCAAATGTTGGTGGAGCGGCAGAGCCAAATCAAGTGTGGTTTAAATTATCGGATTCGTCAACAGCGGTGAACAATAGAACCAATTGGGATCTGGGTTTTTATTCGGGAAGTGAGTTTAAAGTTATTTTAAATTCCTCCATTATGATGGCGGCAGGACAAATTGAAGGTGTCAGTAATTTAGCGGAAGTAAACACCCAAAATACTCAAGAATTAAGAGCGAAGGTTCAGGTCGCTAATTTTCAGGTAACCAATGTACAATATGTTGATGATGTTAGTGGAAACTTTCCAAGCGCCTCCACAGCGATTTCAGAAATCAAAGAGAATGATTCTGAAAACCCTATCTACCTGATTAATATGGGCAAAGAGATTTATGAGGGATCGATTCCAACAGGAAGCGTTTACACCGGCGGCGAGTCTCGAGGTTGGATGAAAATTCAAATCGTGAGAAGCGGAGATGATTATAAAATACGATATGCCGACCTCGACGCGACTGAAATTAAAGAAGCAATTATTCCGAAAAGCACAGATTACCATTATACTTTTTTTAGTATGAAAAATAATGCGGTCGTTAGCATTCAACCCGAAAAGAAAGATTGGGATCTCTGTTTTACGGTTTTCACAAATGTTATTGAAGGCGCAGGAACTTACATTTATGCCGATTTTGTTCTTACCAATATTATGGGTGGAGCAGCGGCGTATGAAGTGATGCTTGATGACGGTGTTAACTCGGTAGAAGCATATAGTAATTTTAATATTAGCGATGTTGATGCCTCAAAGTTTGTTACCAATGATCAAAGATCAATTGGAGGAAATTGGCGTAATCCTATTGGAACTAATGGTTTAGAAGTTTATGGAAACCGTTTTTATATTATTCGCGATGCCAATGGCTTATTCTACAAACTTAAATTTTCAAGAATGACGAGCACTACAGGCGAACGCGGTTACCCAGAATTCGAATATCAACCACTTTAAATTTTAAATTAAATCCCAAAACCATATTTATGAAAAAACTAAAACTTTTCGTGCTTCCTGCTTTGCTTTTATTGGGCGTTGCATGTAAAAAAGATGAAAACAAAACGTCAACTCAGGAAACAAAATCGACTGAGCAAAAAGTGTCCAATCAAAAAATTGTTTCTCTTAGCGGTGGAATTACCGAAATTATAAGTGCATTAGGTTTCGAAAACGAAATCGTAGGAACCGATGTTACCAGTACTTATCCGCAATCACTTAAGGAGAAAGCTCAAAATTTAGGTCATGTTCGAACAATAACCATTGAGCCCATTATGGCTTTACAGCCAACTTTAATTTTCGGTTCTGAAAATGATGTAAATCCTGAACTGATGAAAAAAATTCAAGAGTCAGGAATTAAAACAGAACTTTTTAAACAAGAATATTCTGTTGATGGAACGAAGAAGCTTATAGAGCAAGTTGCGAAAGCACTTGGCACTTCTGATTATAAAGAGTTATATACCCAAATCGATAACGATTTAGCGAAATTGCAACCAATCGCATCAAAACCAAAAGTGCTTTTCATTTATGCGCGTGGCAATAATCTATTGGTTTCTGGTAAAGATACTCCAATGCACAGCTTAATCAGCATTGCTGGTGGAGAAAATGCAGTAAACGATTTTGAAAATTTTAAACCCTTAACTCCTGAAGCATTAGTGCAATACAATCCCGATGTGCTTTTATTTTTTAGCGATGGTTTACAAGGTGCTGGAGGCATCGATGGCGTTTTAAAAACGCCTGGTGTTACACAAACCAACGCAGGTAAAAGCAAAAGAATTATTGCGATGGATGGTGGCTTAATGTCGAGCTTTGGGCCAAGATTGGGTGAAGCTGCATTATCACTCAACAAACTTCTTATCGAAAGCGCTAAATAAATTTCAAAAATCTCATGAAAAAAATCCCGCTTTTGTATTGTGTTGTTGCGCTCTTAATTGCTTTAGTTGCAGCGAGCGTGTTTTCATTAGGAAGTGGGGTATATCAGTTTCAAAGTGGAAATGCCTATCAAGTATTTTTACAGTTTCTTAAGAATTCAAATCAGTTACAGGTTGGCGAAAAGTATATCATTTGGGAAGTTCGATCGGCTCGAATTGTGATGGCGGTTCTCATTGGTAGTATGCTTGCATTTTCTGGTACGCTGTTGCAAGGGATGTTTAAAAATCCCTTAGCCACAGGCGATTTAATCGGGTTAAATGCAGGAGCAACCTTAATGGCTGCGATTGCTATTGTATTAGGAAATTATTTTCAAGAATTTTTGCCAGAAATTATCAGGAATTCTATCGTTAGTTTTTCAGCATTTATTGGTGCAATGATCGCCATGATTTTAGTCTATAGAATTGCAACAAATTCTGGAAAAACCAATGTGGTTATTATGTTGCTAACTGGTGTGGCGATGACGGCGATTGGCTTTTCCATTACGGGCTTTTTGATTTTTATTGCAAAAGATAATCAGCTTCGCGACCTCACCTTTTGGAATCTTGGGAGTTTGGCTGCCGCAACTTGGATTAAAAATGGAATACTCGCTTTTGTAATGGTGTTGAGTTTCATTTTTTTACTGGGTAAAGGAAAAGCATTAAATGCAATGATGTTAGGTGAAAAAGAAGCACAACATTTGGGCATTAATGTGGAATCTGCAAAAAAGAAAATCATGTTTCTTGTGGCCTTAATGACGAGCGTTTGCGTTGCATTTTCTGGAACAATTGGCTTTGTGGGAATTATTGTTCCTTATATTCTAAGGTTTTTATTCCGGTCGGATTATCAATATATTTTGCCGCTGTCTGCAATTTCTGGAAGTATTTTACTTCTTCTTGCAGATACTTTTAGTAGAACGTTGATGCCACCGGCAGAACTTCCCATCGGGATTATTACTGCACTTATGGGAGGACCTGTTTTTATCGCGATCTTAATGCAGTATAAAAAATCTTTGCGATGATTTTAGGTGCCGATTCCATATCGTTTTCATCGAATAAAATTTCTATTCTTAGGAATTTAAATATTCAGGTTAATGTTGGTGAATGTATTGCAATCGTTGGCCCAAATGGAGCTGGCAAATCCACTTTTCTGAATCTTTTAGCCAATGAAATTGAAAGTGGTGAAAGAAAGAAAATACACGTAAAAGAAAAACCTCTTCCAAAATGGACATTCACAGAACTTTCTACACACAAATCGAAATTTTCGCAGCATAATTCCAATGATATTCCGCTTTTGGTGGATGATGTTGTTTTAATGGGGCGCTATCCGTATTTCGACTCAAAACCTACAACGGAAGATCTTCAAATTGTAGAAAAAATAATGCACGAAACAGATATTTCGCACTTGCAAAAAAGAGATTACAATACGCTTTCCGGAGGCGAAAAGCAGCGTGTGCATTTGGCTAGAGCTTTCGTACAATTGGAAAATTCAATTGAACATAAAATGATGTTTTTGGATGAACCTTTGAACAATCTCGATGTTCGGCATCAATACAAAACATTGCACCTAATTATCGATTTTGTGAAACGCGGAAATGCAGCAATTGTAGTTCTTCACGATTTGAATCTTGCTGCACAGTTTGCCGACAGAATTTTCTTAATGAAAAATGGAGAAATGGTTGCGGAAGGTACTCCAGATGATGTTTTTCAATCAGAAAGAATTTCGGAGGTGTACAATTTTCCGTGTACGATCTGTAAAAATCCGATTAATAATAATCCCCTTATTTTGTTTGGGGAAATGTAAAATATTAACCTCATAAATCATTAAAAATAGCATTATGGATACCGTATTCAGTAATTTAAAAGAAAAATGGGAAGCTTTAAAAGCAGAAAACCCACGATTAAGAATTAGAAATGCTGCACAAGAATTAGGCGTTTCCGAAGCCGAATTACTCCTTACTGGAATCGGTGAGGGCGTTACCATCTTAAAACCCGAATTCGCCAATATTTTACAAGAAGTAGAAAAACTTGGAAAGGTGATGGCACTCACCAGAAACGATGAATGTGTACACGAAAGAAAAGGCACATACTTGAATCCAGATTTCACAAGTCCGCACGCACAGCTTTTTGTAGGGGAAGATATCGATTTAAGAATCTTTTTAAACGCTTGGGCTTACGCTTTTTCAGTGGTAGAAGGCGATCGCAAAAGTCTGCAGTTTTTCGGAAAAGATGGCGTTGCACTTCATAAAATTTATTTAAAGAAAGAAAGTAATGAAGCTGCTTTTGCAACACTAACCAATAAATATAAAGCGGATCAGCAAATCGGAAGTATTTCCACAGAAACCGGCGCTGCGAAACCTGCAGAAAAATCAGATTCTGAAATTGATGTAGAAGGTTTCCGTAATGCGTGGCTTTCGTTGAAAGATACGCACGATTTCTTTATGATGACCAGAAAATTCGGGGTAAGTAGAACGCAAGCGTTGCGTTTAGCTCCCGAAGGTTATGCCAATAAAATTGAAAACTCAAAGGTGGTAAATCTCTTGGAAGATTCTTCCGAAAGAAACATTCCGATTATGATTTTTGTAGGCAATCGCGGGATCATTCAAATTCACACAGGTGAAGTTCATAAAACACTTTGGCATCAGCAATGGTTCAACGTAATGGATCCAGATTTTAATCTGCATTTGGATACCACTACCATTGCAGAAACTTGGGTGGTGAAAAAACCAACGGAAGATGGTGAAGTTACTTCAATTGAAGTATTCAATAAAGAAGGAGATTTTATTGCGCAATTCTTCGGTAAAAGAAAACCAGGTATTCCTGAACTTCAGGTTTGGAAAGATCTTGTTTCAGAATTAGAAAAATAATTGATTATTTAAAAACCGTTTTGTCCATCAATGCAAAACGGTTTTTATTCTATTTTAGAAATTTTTACCATGAAAATCTTTTATATCATCATTTTCTGCTTTGGATTGTTTTTTCCAAAAGCTCAGGAATTTAAAGCCTTTCAGTTTTATAACAAGGAAGGTAAACCTGTTAATTCAAAAAAACTAATTAACGCCCTATCAAAATACGATGTGGTTCTTTTTGGAGAATTTCATAACAATTCGATCAATCATTGGCTGCAATTGCAAGTATCAAAAGCACTATTTGAGAAGAAAACTAAAAATGTCGTTTTAGGTGCAGAAATGTTTGAAAGAGATAACCAACAACAGCTCAATGCTTATTTAGAGGGTAATATTGAGGATAAAAATTTAAAAGATTCGGTTCGGTTATGGAATAATTTTAAAACCGATTATCAACCTCTTTTAGATTTTGCTAAAAGTAATCAAATTCCATTTATCGCGACCAATATTCCTCGAAGATATGCTTCTCAAACCTCAAAACTTGGAATTAAAAGTTTGGATACGCTTTCTGATTCGGATAAAAAGTGGATTGCGACACTTCCAATTCAAGTTTCACTAAAAACTCCAGGGTATACCGAAATGAAATCTTTAATGGGTAGTCATGTCGACGATTTAAAATTGATGAATTTTATTTCAGCGCAAGCGGTTAAAGATGCTACGATGGCAGAATCTATTGCTCAAAATTGGCAATCGGGAAAAACATTTCTTCATTTTAATGGCGACTATCACAGCAAAATGTATGGCGGAATTTATTGGTATTTAAAACAGATTCATCCCAACCTAAAAATTGCGGTAATCTCTGTTTTTGAAGCTGAAGATCCTAATTTATCGCTCCCTATAAAAGATTTTGTGTCAACTGAATTTAATCTTGTGTTTCCGTCGGATATCACCAAAACATACTAGTTGAGGTCGTTTACAGAATGTGCAGCAATCTTCGATCGGAAAAATAATTATTTTCGAAACGTTAATAATGTGCCATTAGGATCTACTACAGAAAAAGCGATTTCTTGTAGTGATTCCAAATTTTGTTTTTCTGTATTAAGTTCACGTTCTTCTTGGAGACTTTGATAGTATGAATTAATGGATTCGTCAGCATTCAAGTAAATCATAAAATTTGTTGTTTTTGGATCGATATTGGGAAATTCAAAAAAGTGAATTCCTGCATCATTTTTTGCCATAATAAAGTACTGATCGAATTCTTTCACCACATCAAAACCTAATTTTTTGTAGTATTCTTTGGTTTCTTCACGATTGATGTACGGAAGTTTTGGGGTAATTTGAGACATTTTCATTTTGTTTTTCATTTGATGGTAAAGGTATCGATTTCGCTTTGCCAGAAAACTTTAAAATTTTCGTAATCTTTTATACATTTTCTTGGTTCAGAAATTTTTTACATTTACCATATGAAAATCTTGTACGCCATTCAAGGAACCGGAAATGGGCACGTGAGCCGAGCTAGAGAGATTATTCCGCATCTTAAAAAGTATGGAGAATTAGATTTGCTGCTCAGCGGAACTCAAGCTGAGGTAAATCTTAATGATGCGCTTGCCTATCAATTCAAAGGGTTTGGATTTATTTTTGGTGATAGAGGAGGAGTGGATTTAAAAAAGACGCTTCAACAGTTTGAGATCCGTCGTTTTCTGAAAGATTGTAAAAACCTGCCCGTTTATGAATACGATTTCATCATTAATGATTTTGAACCGGTAACGGCTTGGGCGTGCAGATTGCAGAAAAAAAGTTCTATTTCTTTAAGTCATCAAAGTGCATTTTTGTCGAAAAGAACGCCGCAGCTAAAAGGTTTTCATTGGGGAAAGCAAATTATGAATTACTATGCGCCTACCACATCAAAAGTTGCGTTTCATTTTCAGCGGTATGATGATTTTATTTTTACGCCTGTAATTCGGTCGGAAATTCGAAATTTAAATCCTGAAAATTACGGTCACTACACGGTGTATCTTCCTGCCTATTCCGATGCTTTTATTGTACAGCAAGTTCGTGCTTTTCCAGAAATTCAATGGGAAATCTTTTCTAAACATTCCAAGGTTTTTTATGAAAATGAAAAAGTGAAAATATATCCGATTGATAATCAAAAGTTTCAAAAATCATTAGAAAAATGTTGTGGATTACTAACGGGTGGTGGTTTTGAAGAACCTGCTGAAGCCTTATTTTTGAAAAAAAAACTACTCAGTGTTCCTATGAAAAACCAATATGAACAACAATGCAATTCTTTAGCGTTGGAAGAAATGGGAGTTCCTGTGATTTGGCGAGAAGCTGATTTTGCCTTGCAATTGAAGAAATGGGTTAATGAAGATCGTGTTGTATACGTGGATTATCCAGACCAAACTTCAGAAATTATTGCTTCTATTTTTAATCCAATTTAGAATCGATTTTCCGTTTGTTTAAATCTCAATTTTAACATCAATTTTGCGATTTAGTAAACATCAATATGGATAATATTCATAGTTTTATTATTCGAGTTGCTAAAAAATTTCCAGTTTATAAAGACAAAAAACCGAAGATAAATCCTCGGTTTTTTCAATAATTAAAGTAATACAATTAGAAGAATCCTAATTTATTTTTGTTGTAAGAAATAAGCATGTTTTTCGTTTGGCGATAGTGATCCAACATCATTTTATGGTTTTCTCTACCGATTCCCGATTGTTTGTATCCTCCAAATGGAGCACCCGCAGGATAGGCGTGATATTGGTTTACCCAAACTCTTCCAGCTTGCACATTTCTTGGGATTTGATACAATTGGTGTGCATCTCTAGTCCAAACTCCCGCACCTAAACCATACATGGTATCGTTGGCAATTTCTAATGCTTCAGCTTCATCCTTAAAAGTGGTAAATGCTAAAACAGGTCCGAAAATCTCTTCTTGGAAAATGCGCATTTTATTGTGTCCTTTAAAAATTGTGGGCTGCACGTAGTATCCACCTTCAACGCCTTCGATAGTGTTGGCTTCACCTCCGCAAAGCAGTTCAGCGCCTTCTTCTTTTCCTAATTTAAGATAAGAAAGAATTTTTTCTTGTTGAATTTTAGATGCTTGTGCACCCATCATTACCGTTTTATCTAATGGATTTCCAACTTTAATTGCTTTGGTTCTTTCCACCACTTTTGCAATGAAAGCATCAGCGATTTCTTCTTGCACCAATAAACGTGAAGGACAAGTACAAATTTCACCTTGGTTAAGACAGAAAAGTACAGCGCCTTCCACCGCCTTATCCAAAAATTCATCATCAGCATCCATAACCGATTTGAAGAAAATATTAGGCGATTTTCCACCCAGCTCTAATGTTACTGGAATTATGTTTTCGGTAGCGTATTGCATTACCAATCTTCCCGTAGCGGTGGATCCAGTAAATGCTGCTTTTGCTACTTTAGGATTGGTAACCAAAGATTTACCTAATTCTGCTCCAAAACCATTAACGATGTTTACAACTCCCGGAGGAAGAATATCCCCAATAAGTTCCATTAATACCATAATTGAAACGGGGGTGCTTTCTGCAGGTTTCAAAACCACACAGTTGCCTGCGGCCAACGCAGGAGCAAGTTTCCAAACGGCCATTAATATTGGGAAGTTCCAAGGGATAATTTGGGCAATAACACCAAGTGGTTCGTGTACAATTAGGGAAACGGTATCTTTATCCAATTCATTATGTGAACCTTCTTCCGCTCTAATTACGGATGCAAAATACCTAAAATGGTCGATGGCTAACGGAATGTCTGCTGCAAGTGTTTCTCTAACTGCTTTTCCATTATCAATGGTTTCGACTGTTGCTAAATATTCCAGATTTTCTTCCATACGATCTGCAATTTTATTTAGCAAGATGCTTCTTTCGGTTGGCGATGTATGTTGCCAAGTAACAAAAGCGGCTTCCGCGGCATTTACTGCCAGTTCTAAATCTTCTTTCCCAGAATGTGCAGCTTCCGTAAATACTTTTCCGTTTACAGGAGAAATTACTTCAAAATAGCGTCCGTTCGCAGGAGAAGTCCATTTTCCGTTAATATAGTTCTCGTATCTCGATTTGAATTCAGGCCACTGCAATGTGGTGGTCGATTGTTGTTCTAATGTTGCGTCCATAATGATCTGTTTAAATTAAATTTTGATTGTTTTTGTAAGGTTGTATGGCTAATTTAAATTTATTCTAAAAACAGAGATAGCAAAATTGTCCAAAAAAATAGTAAAATGGTATTTTTAGCATTCTTTAAGATTTCTTTAACAAGTATGAAATAAGTAATCCATATTATTTATTATATTTGAGATGAAGCCTCGAAACAATAATAAAAAGTGAAAGAAAAGAGATTTTTTCTGCATAAACCCGAATTGCAAAAGGAAGAAGCATTATATACACAAGTTGAAAATAGAACCACTTTCAACATGAATAATTGTGAGTTTAGCATTTTTGAAACTCATAAGGCGGCATATGGTGTAAAACTTCACTTTGAAAATCTTGGTTTTACTGGAATGTTGAGAGGAAGAAAATGGATGAAATTGGGAAATAAATCGGGGTATTTCAATTATTTGCCAGGCGAAAGTGTTTTGGTTTCTCCTGGAGAAACAATGGTAATCGATTTTCCTGATGCGGATGTAGAACCTTCGCAATGTATTTCGATTACGTTAAATCCTGAATTTGTACAAGATTCACTTTCAAAATTTAATTTTCTAAACGCAAAAATCGATGAGTCCAGTCGTTGGGAAGTCACGGAAGATCAGTTTCATTTATTCAATAACGAATCGTTAGCTTCTGCTACCAATAATTTAATGCGCATTGCTTTGGACGATAATTCGCATAAAGATATTATGGCAGATTTTGCACTTCAAGAACTTTTAATCCGCTTAATGCAAACACAAGCAAGAAAAATGGTGGAACAAAATGTTTTGAAAAATAAATCAAGAATTGGTTTTGTGGTAGAATATATTCGGAAGAATTTGCATCAAAAAATTTCAATTGATGAGTTGGCAAAAAAATCGTACGTCTCGAA
The DNA here is from genome assembly GCA_023422635.1 of Bacteroidota bacterium. GTDB lineage: Bacteria > Bacteroidota > Bacteroidia > Flavobacteriales > Weeksellaceae > JAFAGO01. The sequence continues at coordinate 128,332 of JAFAGO010000035.1, read as the reverse complement.
ATCGAATTTTTTCAAAATGTTTCGCGAAGAGTTGGGACTCACGCCTAATGAATTTATTGTTCAAGAACGAATAAAGAAATCCAAAGTTTTACTTTCTAGAAATAATTCAATTAAAGAAACTGCCTTTTTATCGGGCTTTAACGATACGAATTACTTCATTCGCGTTTTTAAGCAATTGGAAGGTACAACACCCAAAAACTTTCAAAATCAAGTGTTTTTATAAAGCAATAAAAAACCGCCTCAACAAAAGTTAGAGACGGTTTTCCTTTTTATGATTTAGAAAAAATTATTTCCCTCCTAAAATACTTCCCAATAAATCGCCAAGTACGCCACCTTGAGAGGTTTGTTTTTGTTGTCCACCGCCAAGTACGCTTCCGAGGATATCGTTTAGAGGATTAGAGGAACTTTGTTGAGAAGAGTTTCCTCCCAAAACTTGACCGAGAATATCGTTCAACGGATTGGATTGTTCTGTTTGCACTTGTTGAGAAGCTTTTCCTAAAATACCACCTAAAAGATCTCCCAAACCGCCTGCACTAACGTTATTTTGTTGTTTTTCTTTACCAATGTAGCCCATAATTAGTGGCGCCAACATTGCCAATATTGGTCCAATTTTACCAATTGAAATTCCTGTATTCGCAGAAAGTTGATTTTCAACGGATGATTTATTGCTTCCAAAAATATGGTTAAGAATTGAGCCTCCTTCAGTTTCTCTCGATTCAGCTTGTGTAGGATCGTTAAGAATGCTGCCATCGTGATCACGATCCAATGCAGTATTCAACGCTTCTGCTTCCTGTTCGTTTTGTGATTTTTTCTTCAAATAAGAAATGATTAATGGAGCAGAAACCGCTAAAAGTGCGATAATTTGATTTTTGCTAACGCCAAATTTGTTTTCAGCTTGTGCTGCAACTTGATTTCCGGCATTTCCAGTTAATAAATCCAATAGACCCATAGTTTATTTATTTTTGTTTTTTAAAAGTGTTTCAATTTTATCAAAAAACATACCCTAAATTTCAGCGGAGGATTATAAAATTTGTTAGAATTAATTTTTAAAAATAGGAACGTTAGAGCATGCTTCGCCAAACATTAGCGACTTTACAATGGGTTTAAGTTGTTCCACCAATTCAATATATGCATTTTCCGGAATGGTATTATCGGAACATCCTTTCACCAAAACTCTTTTGTCTTGAAGTGCAGAAAAATCATAGGTTTGAATCGCGTTGTGCATTAATAAAACTTCCAAATCTTCTCGATTTCCAAAAATTACTTTTTTGGTAACATCGGTAATTTTTGCAGTTATTAAAAAATAGGCCCAAAGCGGAACGATTGCATCTGCAGAATTATAAATGTAAACGTATGCATTTTCGTACATTTCAGGATTTATTTCCGCTACTTTTTCTCTAAAATCTTTTTCCTTTAAAATCAATTCTTGAAAAAGAAAATCTTTCAGGTCAATCCCTTTTCTTTCGCCTTTTGGAAGGAGATCTTCAAGGTTAAAATTTACAAGTCCACTTTCGGATACACGGTTTTTTATTTCGAATTCTTCAGCCATTTTTATTTGCTATCTTTACACAAATTTAAGTGAAATAATTGATTTGAGTTGAGCTCAAATTTTTAATGTGAAATCTACAATTTGTTTTGAAATATTACATCATCGCGGGAGAAGCATCTGGTGATTTACACGGAAGCAATTTAATGAAGTCGTTAAAATCTAAAGATCCTCATGCGGAATTTCGATTATGGGGTGGCGATTTAATGCATAAAGTTGGCGGTACACTGGTAAAACATTACCGAGATTTGGCGTTTATGGGATTTTTGGAAGTTGCCAAAAACTTAGGAACTATTCTTAAAAATATTACGTTTTGTAAAGACGATATTGCCCGTTATCAACCGGATGTTTTAATTCTCATCGATTATCCTGGATTTAATTTAAGAATTGCTGAATTTGCACATAACCTTGGGATTAAAGTTGTGTATTATATTTCGCCGCAACTTTGGGCGTGGAAAGAGGGACGCGTGAAAACCATCAGAAAGTATGTAGATGAAATGTTGGTAATTCTTCCTTTTGAAAAGGATTTTTACAGAAAACATCATGTGGATGTACATTTTGTTGGTCACCCTTTGCTTGACGCTATTTCGAATTTGCCTCAGATTGATGTGGAAAGTTTTAAGTCTCAAAATGGATTAAACAGTAAAGAAATTATCGCACTGTTGCCTGGCTCTCGTAAGCAAGAAGTAGAAAAAATGCTTCAAGTTATGCTTTCTGTTCGTCCGTTTTTTCCAGAATATCAATTTGTAATTGCGGGAGCACCTAGTTTGCCACAAGAATTTTATCAGCGTTATGTAGACGAAAATGTACATTTTGTTTCCAATAAAACATACGATTTGCTTAGGTGTTCAAGGGCTGCTTTGGTGACCTCTGGTACCGCAACTTTAGAAACGGCGTTGCTCAATATTCCAGAAGTTGTTTGCTACAAAAGCAGTACAATTTCTTACGAAATCGGCAAGCGAGTGGTTAAAAATATCGAGTACATTTCTTTGGTGAATTTGATTATGAATCGGGAAGTGGTGAAAGAATTAATTCAGAAAGATTTAAATACGGCAAATTTGGTAGAGCAACTTCAATTAGTTTTAGGTGGAAACCGCGATAGAATTTTGGCGGATTATGAGGAATTAAGAACTGTTTTAGGTGGAAGTGGTGCAAGTGACCAAGCCGCTGAATTAGTAATTTCTGCAGTATCTAAATAAAAAAAGCATCCTTTTCAGGATGCTGTATTTTAAACTTCGTCGTCGCTTTCGATTGTGTATGATTTTGCCTTGAAGTCTTTTTCATGTTTCTCCGAGATCACATCTTCACCTTTTTCGTTGATGATAAATTCTGATGATTCTTTAAACATATCTTGGAAACTTTTAAAATCTTCTTTGTAAAGGTAGATTTTATGTTTCTCGAAAGAGGCCTCTCCATTTTCACCAAAGTTCTTTTTGCTTTCGGTAATCGTAAGGTAATAATCTCCTGCTTTCGTCTCGCGCACATCAAAGAAATAGGTTCTTCTTCCCGCTTTTAACACCTTCGTAAAAATCTCATTTTCGTGGCGTTCCTTGTAATCACTCATTGTACGATGTTTTTTTTTGAAATCTTGTGTAACAAATATAAAATTTTTCAAGTAACTGCCAAATATTTTTTTCAAAATAAAGTGATTCGCTTAAAAATTTGAAAAATTAAGATTTGCTATGCAAATTCATGATTGTCTATTGGTGTTAATTGCAAGATTTTATCGGCGCGCTTAGCACTGCTTTCGCGATGGGTGATGATGATCGAAGTGGCGTTTTTAACTTCTCTATTGATGTTCTGTAGCACATTTTCTTCAGTTTCTGTATCCAATGCGGAAAGCGAATCATCGAATATTAAGATTTTGGGTTCTTTTATTAAAGCTCTTGCGATGCAAATACGTTGTTTTTGTCCACCAGAAAGCATCACGCCACGTTCTCCAACCATAGTTTTGTACTGATCTTTGAATTCAATAATGTTTTTATCAACATCTGCAATTTTAGCAAATTTCACTACTTTTTTTGCTGTTGGTTGGTCGATGGCAAAACCGATATTGTTCTCAATGGTATCGGAAAACAGATAGCTTTCCTGCGGAATATAGCCTAAATTGTTGCGGTAAGCGTTGAGGTTGTGTTCTTTAAGGTTTTTACCATCAATTAAAATTTCGCCTTCTGTTGGATCAATTAATCTACAAAGCAAAAGGGCAATGGTTGATTTACCGCTTCCTGTTTTTCCCATAATTGCTAAACTTTCACCTGCGTTAACTTTAAAACTCAAATTTTCTAAAGCTTTTATTTCCGTATTGGGATAAACGTAGGAAACATTTTTAAATTCAATTTCGCCGGCAAAAGGATATTGGTTTTGATTGGTATCTTGAATTTCTGATTTCTGATCTAAAAACTCATTAATCCTGGTCATTGATGCATCTGCACGTTGGTTTACAGAGGTTATCCAGCCCACCATCGTGAAGGGCCAAATAAGAATGTTGATGTACATGAAGAAATCTGCGATTTTCCCAACGCTTAATTCTCCCGCAATATATTTTTGTCCACCGATATAGAGAATCACCACATTTAAAACGCCAATTACAAAGAGGATAATGGTAAAAAAAGAGGCCTCTGTTTTTGCAAGATCAAGTGCTTTTGCTTGATAATCGGAAACTTTTATTCCGTAATTTTTCTCAATGTACTTTTCTTTTGCAAAGAATTTTACCACTCGAATACCCGAAAAACTATCTTGCACAAATGTGGAAATTGCAGATTGGCTCTTCTGCATTATCTTCGATTTTCGGTTGATGATGGAACTTACTTTATAAATTACAAAAGAAAGTATTGGCAACGGAAGCAGTGTCCAAAGCATCATGGATGGATCAGTACGCCACATGTATACGCTGGTAATCACCAATAAAACCAGCAAATTTGCGACATACATTACGCCAGGACCCAAGTACATTCTAACCGCAACAACATCTTCACTTAAACGATTCATTAAGTCGCCGATGGTGGTTTTTTTGTATTGTGTTAAAGACATTTCTTCGTAATGCCGAAAGATTTTGTTTTTCAGTTCGTATTCTATTCTGCGGGAAGAAACAATAATTGTTTGTCTCATCATAAAGGTGAAAAGTCCCGTTAATAGAGATGATCCTACTATAATAGCAACATAGATTAAGATTTCTTTATTAAATCCTAATTTACCAGAATCGGCGAGTTGATCTACAGATTTACCAACATATTGAACTTTAAAAATATTAAAGAAATTGCTGAGGATAATAAATACAAATCCCCAAAACAACAAAGTTCGATGTTTCCAAAAGTAGGGGTTTAAGGTTTTGAGTGCTTTCATAAACGAATGGCAAAATTACTGAAAATCGATGAAATAGGTTTGAACCCTAGTTTAAAATTCAAAATGAAAGGATGCAATCATTTGTATTCATAATTGCTGTATTTTCCCTATCTTTGCAACCAAATACGATCTTTGAATGTTAGGAAGAAGACAAATCCGAGAAAAAGTAGTGGAATCCTTGTATTCCTACTACCAGAATCCAATAAAATACACGGTTCTGGAGAAAAATATGTTTACAGGAATTGAAAAGATTTACGATCTGTACATCTATCAGCTCAATTTCTTAGTCGGCTTACGCAGGTTGGCAGAACAACAAATTGAAATCGGAAAGAATAAATTCATCAAATCTGAACACGACCTTAACCCTAATCAGAAATTCATCAATAATCCCATTCTTCTGCAAATTGAAGATAATGAAGCTAGAAGAGATTATACTTCGAAACATAAAGAACTGAATTGGGATCTTCACAACGAACTTTTAGTAAAAACCTTTCAAAGAATGGTAGCCGGAAAACGCTATCAAGATTTTATGAAAGATGAAGACGATAGTTTTGAGGCTTCGCAGAAATTTGTAGGGAAGATTTTTCTGAAATATGTGGCTGAGAATGAAATGTTTCACGAGCATTATGAAGAAAAAGAATTGAGTTGGGCTGATGATTTTCATATTGCGAATTCAATGGTTCAAAAAACGATCGGATTTATGAAGCCAGATGAAAATACTCACACTTTAATCCGTGTAATTAAGGATGAAGGCGATAAAGAATTTGCTAGTAAATTACTTACGCAATCTTTAAATCATTGGGATGAAAACGAGAAGAAAATCGAGGAACGTTTACAAAATTGGGAACTGGACCGTATTTCCCTAATGGATAAAGTGATTTTGGTTGCAGGAATTGCCGAATTGGATCATTTTCCGTTAACTGCCTACAAAATTATTATTAATGAGTATGTTGAAATTTCTAAAGTTTTTGGAACTGAGAAATCAAGCATTTTTATTAATGGAATTTTAGATAAATATTCAAAAGACATCAATCGAGTTAATTAAATATAAAAATGAAAAAATTAATTTTAGGACTAACGCTTTGCATTATGGCAGCAGGAGTACAATCTTGTAAAAAAGATCAAAACCAACCTGCTGATCAATTAGCAACAACCGAAGATGTTGCACAAACTTCCGATTTAGCACCCGCTCAATCTGCAGAAAATCAGCACGACCAAATGGTTAAAGACGCACAGTCTAAACCTTTAACAACGCTTGCATTAGCGGAAAATACCTTTAATTTTGGAGATATTAAAAAAGGAGAATCTGTAGAACATCAATATGTTGTAACCAATACAGGTACTAATCCATTAATTATTTCTGCAGTTAAACCGGGTTGTGGTTGTACCGCACCGGACTATACGAAGGATCCTATTATGCCTGGTAAAACGGGAACCATTACTTTGAAATTTGATTCATCTAACTTCGATGGACAAATTCACAAACAAGCTGAAGTGTATGCGAATGTAGAAACTGCACCAATTGTTATCAGTTTTACAGGTAACGTAACTCCGTAATTTAAAATCCCAAATACATGACTCTTTTAGTATTACAAGCAGCAGAAGGATCGATGACTCCAACCTTATTAATGATGGGTTTGATGTTTGTTGCCTTTTATTTTCTGATGATTCGTCCTCAGATGAAAAAACAAAAACAAGAAAAGAATTTTCAGGAATCTTTGAAAGTAGGAAGTAGGGTAGTAACTACTTCAGGACTTCATGGAAGAATAGCACAAATAATGGATGATGGTGTGATTATTGAAACCTTATCCGGAAAACTAAAATTCGAGAAAGCTGCAATTTCAAGAGAATTTACTGCAGCGCGCTTTCCAGAAGCAAAGGAGGAAAAGTAAAAACGAGATTTTTAGTTCAAGATATAATGTTGTTTTCCGATGCCGTAGGTGTCGGAAATTTTTATTAAAAGACAATTTCTTTTAGCTTCTTAATTTCCTGATCATTTGCAAAAGTTTCATAAGGTAATATTGCGGATGAATGAAAGTATTTTCCTAGCGTATAATTTTTTAGCGCTGCAATATTCGTTGAACGTACACCGCCGCCAATAAGAATTTTGATCTCCGAACTGAAATTTTTGATGAGTGTTTTAATTGTGTCTTTACCTTCTATCGCGGTCTTTTTCCCTCCCGAAGTTAAAACTTCTTTGAATCGTAATGATATGAGTTTTTCAACTGACTTCTCTAAATTGGGAGTTCGATCAATAGCGCGATGAAAGATGCAAGGAATTCCATCAGCCGTATCGATTAGTATTTTATTTTTTTCTTCGTCGATTTCATAGTTTTCTCCGAGAATTCCAAAAACAAACGCATTTGCACCAGCCTTTTTAAAATCTTGAATACTTTTTTTCATTTTCAAAAATTCATTATCACTGTAGAAGAAAGATCCTGATGATGGGCGAATCATGACATGGATGGGCTTGCCGTATTTCTCTCTTAAGTAAGAGAATTCATCAATATTAGGAGTTAAGCCACCTAACTGAAAGTCTGAGCAAAATTCGATGCGATCCGCGACAGAGTTTAATGCGATTTCAGCAGAGGTAATTTCGAAGCAAGCAATTTCCAACATCGGATATGTGTTTGTTATAAAATTTAGGATTTATATTTTATGATAAGTTTAATGTTCATGATCTATTTAACTGGTATTCTAATCCAGTCTGGGAAAGCTTCTCTAAGGTACGAAAATTCATTGTAATCTGTATGTTGAACATCAATTCGTGTTATGCTTTCTGTGGTAAATTCCGTTTTATTAATGTTTAAAAAAGAGTAAAATCCCATGACCGAAAAGTATGCTCTTTCACTATTAACACAATGTTTGTTTATATGTATTTTAGTTGTCCTGAATTGTTTATAAACGTTGTAGCTTTTTCAAGCTAATATAAGTGGTAATTTTTAACTGAATGCGCTTTAGGATGTAATTTTTACACGAGCTGAACGATTTTAGATTTCGTATATTAGGTAAAAATTCCTTATGAAATTTGAAAATAACAAATCCGGTAATGGTGGTTTTATCGCATTAAACAACGAAACTGAAGAAGTGGGGCGTTTAACGTATACCATTTTCCCCGATGATCAAAAACTTATTATTTCTTTTGTTTTGGTGCACCCTAAATTTGAAGGGCGCGGAATGGGCAAATATCTTGTCGAAGAAGCGATTCGCTTTGCTCGTGAAAACAAATGGAATGTTTATCCACATTGCTCTTACTCAAGGTCGGTGATGAATAAAATGAGTGATATTGATGATATCTTTTTGAAATAGTTATAAAAAGAAAAGCCATCTGCAAACGAGATGGCTTTGATATTTTTATAAAGAGTTCATCAGTTGATCGGTGATCTCCATATTGTGGTAGACGTTTTGTACATCATCATCTTCCTCAAATCGTTCTAGCATTTTCATGTTAACTTTAAATTGATCTTCAGAAACCTCTTTCGTCATATTTGGAATTCGCTGCAGTTCTGCGCTTTTAACCTCGATTCCAAGTTCTTCAAGTTTATGCGCTAGGGAGCCGAAATCTTCGAAAGCAGTGGTAATCATCACTTCTTCTTCATCGGCGTCAATTTCTTCGGCACCTGCATCGATAATTTCCATCTCGAAGTCATCCCAATCTAATTTTATTTGGGATTTATCAATACTGAAAATACCCTTTCGGTCAAAAATAAAAGCCAATTCTCCATTCTTCCCTAGGTTTCCATCAAACTTGTTAAAAATTGCGCGAACGTTGGCAACGGTTCTCGTTGGGTTATTGGTTGTACATTCTATAAAAAACGCAACACCTCCTTGTCCATAACCTTCGTAAGTTACTTCGTCATATTGTTCAGCATCTGCTCCTGAAGCTTTCTTAATGGCGCGTTCTACGTTATCTTTAGGCATATTTGCTCCCTTTGCATTTTGGATGCAACGTCTTAATGCAGGGTTTGATTCGGGGTCAGGTCCGCCAGCTTTAACTGCAATCGCGATGTCTTTACCGATTCGGGAAAATGTTTTAGCCATTTTATCCCATCTTGCCAATTTGGAGGCTTTTCTATATTCAAATGCTCTTCCCATAGACTTTAGTATTTTTAGGTATGCAAAAATAGTGAATTTGCGAGAATAAAAAAACGCCCTCAAAGAGAGGACGTTTTTTTTATAGTTAGAAAACGAATTATTTTTTCTTTTTAACTGTTTTCTTTTTCACTACTGGAAGGTCAGATTTTTGCATTGCTTCCCAAGCATCTTTATCAAGTGCAGAAACTACAACTTTTCTATCGATTGCTCTTTCAGCGTCAGAAGCAGTTTCAGGAACTGTAGCTTCTTTTTCACCTACACCAATTGATTTCAATTTATCATCGCTAACTCCTCTTGCTTCTAGAGCTTTAACTACAGATGCAGCTCTTTCTCTTGAAAGTTTAAGGTTATACGCTTCAGCACCTTTAGCATCTGTGTGACCAGTTACTAAGAATTTACCAGTTGAATTTTTGATAATTGAAGCAGCTTGATCAATTTTTGCAACTGATTCAGCTTTCGTAATTGTTGCTTTGTTGAAATCGAATAAAATACCTTTCAATGCTCCTGTAGCTTCATCAGCCCAAACTGAATCTGGTTTAGGACATCCATCGTATTCTTTAAGACCTGGTACATCTGGACATTTATCGTCTTTGTCAAGAACACCGTCACCATCAGTATCTGGCCAAGGGCAACCGTTGTTTTCAGCTGGACCTGCTACGTCTGGACATTGATCATCTTTGTCAAGAACACCATCACCATCAGTATCTGGCCAAGGGCAACCATTGTTTTCAACTGGACCAGCAACATCTGGACATTGGTCATCTTTATCAGGAATACCATCACCATCAGTATCAGGACATCCTTGGAATTCAGGTAAACCTGGTTCATCTGGACAAGCATCTTCTTTATCAGGGATACCGTCTTTATCTCTATCAGTGTTTCCGAATCTGAACAATAGGGAAGCAGAAGCTTGCCAGAAGTTCGCTACATCAGATTTATCACCTGGAGTTGCTACGTAATCACCTTGGATACCAAGACCGAAGTTTTGAGTTAACCAGAAGTTAGATCCTAAACCAAAGTTAGTTGCAAAGTGATCTGCTTTTGCTTCTCCGTTATCTTTTCCAGAATATGCAGCATAGTAAGTACCATCAGTTGCAGTTACTGGGAAATTAACACCTGTATAATCGTGTCTTAGGTAGTTAGCACCAACTCTTGCATATGGATCAAACCAAGAATCTTCGTTCCAAAAACCATTGAATTTGAATTGAAGACCAAGACCTGTCATAAGGAAGAACTCCTTATCCATACCGATTCTCTTGTTATCGACATTTCCTACAGAAGTTTGCCAATCTAATACAAGAAATTTGTTTAGATTTCTAGCAACAGTTAATTTTGACAATGGTGGGGTAATTGTGTAGTTTTTAATAGACCACAATGGCTTACCTGTCAAGTTATCAAAAAAATTGTCCAAACCACCTCCGGCAGCTACGTGATTCACTCCATGTGCACCTACTCCGATAACCCAAGGGTTAGTAGTAGTTTGAGCGAATACGGTAGAGGCAATCGTAAGTGCCAAAGCCGAAATTCCTAATTTTAAATTTTTCATAGAATTAAATGATTAAATAATTGATTATGCAAAATAAATATAAATTTTCCTTATACACAAAGTTTTTTAAGGATTTTTTAACTTTTCTTCATTACTCGGTCTAGATTTCTCTTGCTTTCTCTATCCTTTATAGATTGCCTTTTATCAAAGAGTTTTTTACCTCTTCCGACTGCAATTCGAACTTTAGCCAGACCATTGTCATTAATATAAAGTTTTAAGGGAATTATTGTATTTCCTACATCTTTTAACTTTTTCTCAAACTTCTGCAATTCCCTTTTGTGCAGCAGCAATTTTCGTTCCCTTTTTGATTTGTGATTATAAAAAGTTCCCAGTTTGTATTCGTCAATACTCATGTTGATGATGTAAAGTTCACTATCGATGAATTGGCAAAAAGATTCAGTAATGGAAGCTTTTGAAGAACGAAGCGATTTTATCTCTGTTCCTGTTAAAACAATTCCAGCTTCTAACTCTTCTAAAAGTTCGTATTCGAACCTTGCTCTTTTATTAAGGATATTGACGGTTTTTTCGATTTTCATAATCTGAGGACAAAATTCTGAAAAATTATGTTAACTTTTTTTACACGATTTTAACCAAAGTTTTAATAATTCACTAAAAAACGCATAGTTTTTATAGAAGTGTATAAACCCGATTTCTTTTCGTATTTTTGCGGCAAATTTACGAACTATATGCTAACAGTATCTAATTTATCCCTTCAATTTGGTAAGCGCGTGCTTTTTGACGAAGTCAACATTATGTTTACCAAAGGAAATTGCTATGGAATTATCGGGGCAAATGGTGCAGGGAAATCAACTTTTTTGAAAATCCTAACCGGTAAACAAGTCCCAACCACAGGAAGTGTTTCCCTGGAACCGGGTAAAAGAATGTCCGTATTAGAGCAGGATCACTTTGCTTATGATGAATTTACCGTTCTTGAAACTGTTTTAAGAGGAAATACAAAATTATTCGACATTAAAGAAGAAATGGATGCGCTTTATGCAAAACCTGATTTTTCTGATGAAGATGGTATAAAAGCAGGAGAACTTGGCGTTGTTTACGACGAAATGGGAGGGTGGAATGCCGAATCCGATGCGCAAACTATGCTTTCGAATGTAGGAATTAAAGAAGATATGCATTATCAGCTAATGGGCGAGTTGGAAAATAAAGACAAGGTGAAAGTGCTTTTAGCACAAGCCCTTTTCGGAAACCCTGATGTGCTAATTCTCGACGAGCCTACGAATGATTTGGACATTGATACCATTGCTTGGCTTGAAGATTTCTTAGCTGATTACGAAAACACCGTTATAGTAGTTTCTCACGACCGTCACTTTCTTGATGCCGTTTGTACCCATATCGGAGATTTAGATTATTCTAAATTGAATCTCTACACTGGGAATTATTCCTTCTGGTATCAAGCTTCACAATTAGCAACAAAGCAAAGAGCGCAAGCCAATAAAAAAGCAGAAGAGAAGAAGAAAGAACTTCAGGACTTTATTGCGCGTTTTAGCTCCAATGTGGCAAAAGCGAAACAAGCGACTGCCAGAAAGAAAATGTTGGATAAGCTTAATATTGACGAGATTAAACCATCATCAAGAAGATATCCCGCCATTATTTTTGAAATGGAAAGAGAAGCAGGAGATCAAATTCTTGAAGTGAAAGATCTCGAGAAATCAAAAGATGGAGAATTGCTTTTCAAAAATGTTGATATTAAATTGAAGAAAGGCGATAAAGTTGCGATTATCTCCAAAAACTCTTTGGCAATTACCGAGTTTTTCCAAATTATTTCTGGAAATGAAAAAGCAGATAAAGGCGAATACAATTGGGGAGTAACCACCAATCAATCGTACATGCCTTTAGATAATACCGACTTCTTTAAAGAGAATGTGAATTTAGTAGATTGGCTTCGTCAATTCACTAAGAATGATGAAGAACGCCATGAAGAATTTATGCGTGGCTTCTTAGGAAGAATGTTGTTTTCTGGAGATGAAGCACTAAAATCTTGTACCGTACTTTCAGGAGGTGAAAAAATGAGATGTATGTTTTCCAGAATGATGCTTCAGAAAGCAAATGTACTTCTGTTAGATGAACCAACGAACCACTTAGATTTGGAAAGTATTACAACATTAAACAACTCTCTACAGAATTTCAAGGGGAATATTCTTTTAGCTTCTCATGACCACGAAATGCTTGAAACCGTTTGTAACCGTATTATTGAGTTAACACCGAACGGCGCAATCGATCGCGAGATGACGTACGATGAATATCTTTCTGATAAAAAAATTAAAGAACTGAGAGAGAAAATGTACGCATAATTCAGTTGTAAAACGTATTTTAGAGATCATCTTTACGAGGTGATCTCTTTTTTTTGTGTGAGAATCAAAAGATTGTCTTTTCGGACATAAAAACGTAAATTTGTAAAATATGAGTCAAAAATGGATTTTTAAACCCGAACCGGATGAAGAAGTTGTCGATGGCCTCAGTTATTCGCTTGGGTTTGGAACATTTGAATCCAAAATCTTGGTTCTTCGAGGAATCGACAATTATCAGAAAGCACGCGAGTTTTTTAAACCTAATCTTTCCGATATCCACAGTCCATTCTTAATGGCCGATATGCAGAAAGCGGTTGAACGTATTGCTACTGCCATAGAAAATGGTGAAAAGATTCTTGTTTATGGCGATTACGACGTCGATGGAACTACCGCCGTTGCGCTAATGTATTTGTATCTCAGTAAAATAGTCGAAAAAAAGTATCTTGATTTTTACATTCCTGATCGAAATGCGGAAGGATATGGTATTTCCAAAGAAGGAATCGATTTTGCCAAAGAAAATAATTTTTCATTAATTATTGCATTGGATTGCGGAATTAAAGCAGCCGACAAAATTGATTATGCCAATTCTTTAGTAATTGATTTTATCATTTGTGATCACCATTTACCTGGAGAAGAAATTCCTAAAGCCTACGCTGTTTTAGATCCTAAAAGAAAAGATTGCCGCTATCCTTATAAAGAGTTGTCTGGTTGTGGAGTGGGATTTAAACTCTGTCAAGGCCTAAATACCATTTATAAAATCCCCGATTCAGAATTATACGATCTTACCGATTTATTGGCAATTTCCATTGCGGCAGATATTGTTGCGATGACGGGTGAAAATCGTGTTTTTGCGAAATTGGGTCTCAAAACTTTACGTAAAACACGAAAACTCGGTTTGCGACAATTGATTCCTATCGATAAACTATCGCATTTTGATATTACCAATATTGTTTTTGAAATTGCACCAAAAATTAATGCAGCCGGAAGAATTTCTCATGGGAAAGCGTCTGTAGAATTAATGATTGCGGATAATTTAAAACAAGCGCAACCCATTGTGGAAGAAATTATGAGTTTGAACGATGAACGTCGCGAGCTCGATATGAGTTCCACTCAAGAAGCGCTGGATCAAATTCAAGAAACCCATCAAGAAAACAATTTTACAACCGTAGTCTACAGTCCCGAATGGAACAAAGGAGTGATTGGGATTGTGGCTTCACGTTTAACGGAAACCTATTATAAGCCGACTTTGGTTTTTACCGATGGAAATAACGGTGAAATTGTAGCGTCAGCAAGATCAGTTTCTGATTTCGATGTGCATGAAGCCTTGGATAAATGTTCGCATCTATTCCTTAAATTTGGTGGGCATCAAGCTGCAGCAGGACTTTCAATGGAGAAGGATAAACTTAATGAGTTTAAACTGAAGTTTGAAGAAGTAGTCGCGGCAAGTATTCAGGAACATCAAAAGGAACCCAGTATTCAAATAGATACGGTAATTGAAATTGATCATTTAAATCGTGATTTCTACAATTTTCATCGTAAACTTTCCCCTTTTGGTCCTCAGAATATGAAACCTGTTTTGGTGCTTAAAAATCAAAAAGTTTCCGGTATCGTGAAAACCATGGGAAAAACCGATAATCATATTAAATTTTATATTCGCCAAGAAAGTACAGGTAGAAACCTAGAATGTGTTGGTTTTAAGTTGGGAAAATCTGCTCTGGATTTCCGCGAAAAATCTTTCGATTTGGCTTTTACGATTGAAGAAAATCATTGGAAGGGAAATGTTACTTACTACCTGAATATCAGAGATGTAAGATTTCACTAAATTTTTAGTTTAAGAAAATTGTAATGAAGAAAATAGGCTTGTTTTTTGGTTCTTTCAATCCCATTCATATTGGACATTTAATTTTAGCAAACTATATTTTAGAACATTCTGATTTGGAAGAATTATGGTTCGTCGTTTCTCCACAAAATCCTTTTAAAGACAAAAAATCGTTATTAAAAGATAATAATCGGTTGGATATGGTGCAACTCGCTTTGAAAAGCTATCCGAAAATGAGAGCGTCAAATGTAGAGTTTTCACTACCAAAGCCAAATTATACCATCGATACCCTTACGTATTTGCATGAAAAGTTTCCGGACGTTAGTTTCTCTTTAATTATGGGAGAAGATAATTTGAAAGGATTACCCAAATGGAAAAATTCAGAAGTGCTCATTCAAAATCACCAAATAATTGTTTATCCAAGAGTTTTTGAAGATCGCAGCGATGAAGATTTCGTGCAGCATGAAAATATTGAGAAGATAAACGCTCCGATAATTGAACTTTCCGCAACTGAAATCCGCAACATGATTAAGGAAGGCAAAAATGTGCGACCAATGTTGCCTCCAGAAGTTTTTGAGTATTTAGATGGAAGTAGTTTTTACCGTTAAATTCTTAATTTTTACTTTAAAAAAGAATGAATAGTTGTGAATGTTATCGATAAATTTTTCTCAAAATATCCTCAGGATAAAGTAATCAAATGGTTTCGCCAAGTTTGTATTGCTGAAGCAATTTCTTGCTTTCTTTTATATGGGATTGCAATGGTTTGGAAACGCTATGATGAAGAAGGAATTTTACCAACCATCTTTATCATTATAGTTGGCAATATTCACGGATTATTTTTTACACTATATCTATTATTGTGTTTGCCGGCACGAAAAATTTTCAAATGGGATGATGAGGATTTTGTGTACGCACTACTTTCATCACTTTTTCCGTTTGCAACGGTTTGGGTTGACAAAAAGTTAGCACAATTCAATAGAGAATAAATATATAAATCACATCAAATATCATATTGATTTGATTTTTCCGCCATTAATCATTACTTAAATTTGCGATATGAAAGTCACATTTTTTTCTACCAAACCTTATGATAAGGAATACTTTGACAAAGTAAACAAAGATTTCCATTTCAAATTTGATTACTACGAAACGCATTTAGGACCACATATTGTGAATGTTGTGGAGAAATCCGATGCAGTTTGCGCGTTTGTAAATGATAAGCTTAATGCGGACGTTTTGGAAGTGTTGGCTTCCAAAGGAGTAAAATATATCGCGATGCGTTGTGCAGGATTCAATAATGTTGATCTTGAAGCAGCAAAACGACTTGGTTTGCGAGTGTGCAGAGTTCCTGCCTATTCTCCAGAAGCAGTTGCTGAGCATGCAATGGCCTTAATTCTCACTTTAAATCGTAAAACCAATAAAGCGTACAATCGTGTTCGCGAACAAAACTTTTCACTAAATGGCCTTACGGGTTTTAATATTCATGGTAAAACCGTGGGTATTGTGGGAACAGGAAATATTGGTCAAGCATTTTATGATGTGATCAGCGGTTTCGGTTGTCGTATTATCGCATTTGATGTAAATAAAAATCAGAAATTTGTGGATGCCGGTGTGGAATATCTTCCTTTAGAAGAAGTATTTGCACAGTCCGATATTATTTCGCTTCACTGTCCTTTATTAGAATCTACGCATCATATGATCAACAAAGATTCTATTAAATTAATGAAAAAAGGCGTTATGATTATTAACACTAGTCGTGGTGGATTAATCGATACAAAAGCCGTAATTCATGGTTTGAAATACAAACATATTGGCCATCTCGGTATTGATGTTTACGAGCAAGAGGAAAAATTGTTTTTCCGGGATCTTTCTCACGAAATTATCGATGATGATACCATTCAGCTGCTTACAAGCTTCCCAAATGTAATGGTTACTGCTCATCAAGCGTTTTTAACCAGCGAAGCTTTAGGACAAATCGCATATACCACGCTTAATAGTTTAAAACATTTTGTTGAAGGAACCGACGCCGAAAATAAAAATGCTATTTTAGTGTAAGACATTTAGTATATTTTTTTTTACCGAAAAAATTGGAAATAAACCAGTTGATTAGCGCGTGTAAAATCGTGATGATCAGCTGGTTTTGTTTTTACAATGATTTCATCTTTGTTGGAGATTCGTTTTATTTTTCAATTTTCATGTAATAGTTTAGGGTTCATAAGTGTTATTTAGAAGTAAAATTTAAATTTTTTAAGTTGATTTTCAATAGGTTGAAATAAATTTAAAAATATTTTGTAACTACTTTGTAATGCAAGATACTTATTGTTCAAAACAACCTTGCTTAAAATAATATTATAAAGAAACTATTATGAAAAAAACAATTACTATCGCTGCACTATTTTTATATGCCATTTCATTTGCACAGCAAACGCCCGAAAAAGACAGTGTGAAGGTGGAGCATATTCAAGAAGTGATGATGACGAAAAAAGTATTCACAAAAAAATCGGATCGTTTTGTGTACGATGTTTCTCAAACTCCTGCAGTTAAAGGAAATACCACTTTTGATATTCTGAAACAAATGCCAATGGTTTCCAGTACCGACGATAAAACCCTTATGATTGCCGGGAAAAATAACGCGGTGATTTTTATTGATGGAAGAAAAACAAATATGGATGCAGAATCGCTCGCACAATTTCTGCAAAATACTCCTGCCGAAAATATTCAAAAAATTGAAGTAATTACCACTCCGGGTTCAGAGTACCAAGTTGAATCTTCGGACGGAATTATCAATATTATTCTCAAGAAAAAATCTTCCAACGGACTGAACGGAAATATGCGCATGTCGAATTCTCAAAACAAATACAATTCAACATCAGCGGGGGTTTCATTAAATTATAGAAAAGATAAACTCGGCATTTCTACCAGCATCAATACCAGCGATAATATTCAGCCACAAACGTACATTATTCGAAATGGAAATGGTGAGAATTTCACTGAATCGGTGGGCGATATCGACGATCCAAACAAAAATATTGGTGGTTATGTTAATATCGATTATCAAGTTTCGGATCAATCAAACCTCGCACTTACCTGGAATTCTTGGGCGAACAGAAGTTATGGTTCATCCATTGATCTCTTTAATCAAGTTCGCACCGCGGATGGTGTTTCGTACAGTTGGTCGAAAAATATAGATAATTCCAGAACGTATAATAATGCAATCAATTTAAATTACGAACTGAAATTAGATTCTTTAGGCAGTAAGTTAAATGCAAATGCAGCGTATCTTATTTATCGTCGCTTTCAATTTACCGACAACCGAACTTTGCTTTCTGATGCATATCGAAATGAACTGGGATTATCCAAACAGATTATTCAGAAACTTCCACAACAGATTGAAAATTACACCGGAATGTTGGATTATGTGAAGAAATTTAAATCGGATTTTAGTATTGCTGCCGGTGGTTATTTCAATAAAACAAAAACCGACAACGATATCGATAGCGAAACCTTGAATTTCACATCCAATACTTCCATCGAAGAGCCAAATCATTTCATCTACGACGAAAATATTTACGCGGCTTATCTTACTTTAGAAAAGCAATTTTCTCCACGTTTCTCTGGAAAAATTGGGGCGCGTTATGAAATTACTAACAGTTTGGGAACTTCTGATAATGCGCAAGATTCTGATTTAAAAAGGATTGAAAGAAACTACAATAATCTATTGCCTTATTTGTCTTTTAACTTTGCTATTAATGATCAAAATAATCTGAGTTATTCATTTTCGAGCAGAATGAGAAGACCAAGTTTTTGGGAACTTAATCCTGTGAAAAATATTCTTACCGATGATAATTATGTTCAAAATAATCCATTTGTAAAAGCGTCATCCGTTTACAGTCAGGAATTAACGTACATGTATAAAAATTCATATTTTCTAGTTTTAAGTCATTCCTATACCAAAGATGTCATTAACCAAATCCCATTGCAAGGATTTCCTGTTTCTTCGAATGGCGAAGTTGCGCCGAATTATCAAATGAGATACATTAGAACGAATTTTGGCAACAAGCAAGAAATGTCCGCAATGCTGGGAATGCAGAAATCATTCTTTAAACAAATCTGGAATTCGAATTTTAATATTGGTTTGCAACATAACCGAAACAATGGCAGCTTAAGCGTAGATCCTACAACAGGAGATGTTTTTCCTACCTATACCAACAAAATTAATTCCACCAGTTTGTTGATTACAAGTAGTAATACTGTTCGTTTAGACAAGCAAAAATCTTGGTTTGCAGGCGTGAATTTCTTTTATGTAGACCAACAGCAAATTGAATTGGGTTTATTGAAAGACTTAATGAGTTTAGATTTGAGCTTAAAAAAAGTATGGAACAATTGGACTTTTAATGCTTCTGTAAATGATGTTTTAAAAACCAATCTTTTGGAAATTGAAGATATACAACCCAACGGAAATTATAACTATTTGCAAAACAATCAGTATCGTCAAAAATTCACGTTTAGCGTGGTGTATAATTTTGGAAATCAGAAGATTAAAAAAGTTAGAGAAATTAAAGATGCCAGCAGTGATGCTTCCTCAAGAACGAGATAACATTCAAATTTTCATATTCGATTTTTCAGAATTTGTTTCTAATCGAAAACAAATTTTAGTAAGAAGCCCGCTTTTTTTTGCGGGCTTCTTTTTCTTTTAGTTTTCTACCTTGGGTAGAAATATTTCTGCCAACATACAGCGGGCGCTTCCTCCTCCGTTTACTTCGATATTATGAAGATCAGAGTATACAATTTCGTTGTATTTTTCAATGCTATTAATTTGTTCTTGCGTTAGCGATTGATAGGCAGTTTGGCTCATGATCAAAAATTTCTCCCCTTTCTTATTGTGTAGCTGAAGCATATTTCCTGCAAAATGTTGCAACTGGTTTTCAGAAATTTCAATTAATTCTTTTCCACTTGAAAGAATGGTGTCTTTCACTTTTTGTCTTTCAATTTCGCTGTCGATCGCATCCAAACAAATAATCACGAAATGATCGGCCACGCACATCATCACATTGGTATGGTAAATGGGAAGTCGATGTTCATTTGCCGTTTGAAAGGAATGAAAAACAACGGCTTCATAGCCAAGGTTCGAGCAGAAATTACGGAATAGATCTTCATCCAATCGTAGAGAAACTGAACCGTACGCAATTTTATTTTCGTGATCAAAAATCATACTACCTGTACCTTCTAAAAAACGGTTTTCTGTTTCAAAATAGGAGAGGTCGACCACCTCTTTTATGTAAAATCCTTTCTGTTGTAAAGTCTCCAAAATGTCAGTTCTTCTTTCCTCTCTGCGGTTTGGCGCGTACATTGGGTACAGAAACACTTTTCCATCGCTTCCAAAACTTACCCAATTATTGGGAAAAATGGAATCTGGCGTATGTGGTTTTGGGGTATCTTGTATTGTGATTACTTCAATTCCTTTTTTGCGAAGTTTTTCTACAAGGGTATGAAATTCCTGAAGTGCTCGTGTTTGGGTTTCAATAGTTTCAAAATTAACTTGAAAATAATTGTTTTCCGCGGTTTGTTCGTTGAAGCCAAAAGCAACGGGCTCAATCATTAAAACGGTATCTGTCGTTTGCATGCAAGATGGTTTGTTGGATACAAAAATAAAAAGTTCCGCAGATATTTCTGCAGAACTTCATAACAAAATTTAAGAGATATCACTTGCGTTATGCAAGAACATTTTCTTTTTCAAATACCAAATTAAAGGCCTGTTGGAAATCTTCAACAATATCATCAATATGTTCAATTCCAACGCTTACCCTAATTTGTCCCGGTGTAACTCCGGCTTTTCTTTGGGCTTCTTCATTCAGTTGCTCGTGTGTTGTAGATGCTGGATGGATGACCAATGTTTTCGAATCGCCCACATTTGCCAATATACTCGCGAGTTTTAAACTGTTGATAAGTTGTATTCCTTTTTCTTTTCCACCTTTCACTTCGAAGCTAATTACACCACCAAAGCCATTTTTAAAATATTTTTTGGCGTTTTCGTGATCTTCAAAACTGGAAAGTCCGGGATAGCTTACACTTTCTACATTAGGATTTTCTTCCAAATATTCAGCAAGTTTTTGTGCATTTTGAACGGTTCTTTCCAAACGTAAAGAAAGCGTTTCTAATCCTTGAAGAAGTAGAAATGAATTGAACGGAGAAATCGCGGGACCTAAATCTCGAAGTCCTTCAACACGGGCTTTTATAATAAATGCAATATTTCCAAAATCGGAATTTACCCCGAAAACATCTGTAAACACCAAGCCGTGGTATCCTTCTGAAGGTTCGGAAAGTAGGGGGAATTTTCCATTTGCCCAATCGAATTTTCCGCTGTCTACAATTACGCCACCAATGGAAGTTCCGTGGCCACCAATCCATTTCGTTGCAGAATCAACCACAATTGTTGCACCGTGGGCAATGGGATTAAAAAGATAACCGCCTGCACCAAAGGTATTGTCAACAATTACGGGAATAGTATGTCGGTTGGCGACTTCCACAATAGCATCAAAATCGGGAACGTTTAATCCTGGATTTCCAATGGTTTCAAGGTAAATTGCTTTTGTATTTTCGTCGATTAATTCTTCAAAATCTTCCGGTTGGTCATCTTTCGCAAATCTAGCTTCAATTCCTAATTTCTTTAAAGTTACTCGAAATTGATTGTGAGAACCTCCATATAAATAAGGAGAACTTACAAAGTTATCGCCATTTTGCAGAATGTTGGTGAGGGCAACAAACTGTGCGGCGTGACCAGAAGATACCGCTAGTGCGCCAGCTGCACCATAAAGGGCTGCAATTCTTTTTTCAAAAGCATCGCTGGTTGGGTTGGTGATTCGGGTATAAATATTTCCAAATTTGCGTAACCCAAAAAGGTCGGCGCCATCTTGTGCATCATCAAACGCATAAGATGTGGTTTGGTAAATTGGCACTGCTCGGCTTTTGGTTTCTCGATCTACGATTTGTCCGGCATGGACTTGTAAGGTTTCAAATCTGTAATTGCTCATTTTGAATATTTTTTGGTGTTTGTATAAAAAATGACTTTTTCAGAAATGAAGGAAGTGAAAAAAGAAATCTCTTCCGAAAAGCCGAAAGAGATTTTATTTATTGGTAATAAAGTAAAAACTTTCTGCTTATCTTTCCCTTTTTTCAGGGTTGAATGTAGCACCTTGCAAAGGCAGGTTGCTAAGACATCTTTGGGTCAATTCCCTCCGTCTTTCTGGATAAGTCTGTAATCGTATTTTGTTTGCGATTACTGTGCAAATGTATAACAAATTTTTAATCTACAAAATTAGTAGACTAATATTTTCAAAATTTTTTAATCTTGAGCGCCAAAAACTTTTTTCAATAAAGAAGTGGTTCTCATTACCGAATTATTTCGAATTCCATTTTCTTTTTCCGCAACCATTTTAAAAACACCATTAATGGTTTCGGTAGTAACATATTCGTTAAGATCGGTGGTAATACTTTGTCCTGAAATCAAATTATACTTGGTAATCATTTGATTTCAAACTTTATCGGCACCCACTTTCCCTAACGACGCCTCAACTTTCGGTTCAAAAGCAGTGAAAAGTTGACTTTGAGTTTTGTTTTGAAGATAATTGGTTGCAGCGGTATCGTTACCAAGCAGAATTCCTTTCTCATCGGTAATCGACATCGTGGTAATGGCATTCGCAAAAATAGGTGCGGCTTCCGTTACGGCATCTTCAGCAGCACGATTCATCAATTGCAAACCTTTATCTGCAAGACTTCCTAAACCAATGGAGCGCAAAGTGGTATCAACTTTACGAAGTTTTTCAGGAAGTAGAATTTTCACAAGTTCGTTCTTGTAAAAACCATTTTCAGTACCTAACTTTTTAATGCCTTCTGTTACGCCCAAATTCAAAGCTTGTTTTAAACCTGAAGAAATTTCTGTGGAAGAAAGATTGCTTACGGAAGTGCTTGTTGATGAGGTAGAAGAGGAACCTTTTGTCCCCGAATTTTTTATTTGATCTACATCAATTCCTGTTGAGGTTTTTACTTTGGATTTTAAAACATCCAAAATTTGGGCTTGTGCAGAAAGAGAAAATCCTAATGCTATTGCCATCAATATCGTTCTTTTCATAATTTAGAATTTGTGCAAATGTAAAAGAATTTTTTAACAGCTGATGTGAATTTAAATTGAATGAATTGCAACAAACGAAATCATAGAAAATAAACTTTAAAAAGTTCACCAAGAAATGATACGCAACAAAAACAATATGTTTTCTTATTTGTATTTTTGTTCAAATAAATCTTTTAATATGAAAATTGAACTCAACCGAATTAACGATGATTTTTTATTCGAATGTACTAATGCTCAAGGAAATAGCATTTTGTTGGATAATGTAACGCTTCCGGGAGCAAAAGGAGTTTCACCAATGGAATCGGTTTTAATGGGGCTTGCGGGCTGTAGTGGAATTGATTTGGTGGCGATTTTAAAGAAGCAACGTCAGGAAATTACATCTTTCAAGGCTGAGGTTGAAGGCGAAAGAGTACAAGTTGAAGATGCCAAACCTTTCAAATCAATGCATGTGAAATTTCTTCTTGAAGGAAATTTAGATTCCAAAAAAGCACAGAAAGCGGCGGATCTTTCTTTTCAGAAATATTGTTCAGTTTCGAAAACGTTGGAGCCGAAAGTTACCGTAACGTACGAAGTTTGGGTAAATGGAGTTTTGGTAACCGCCTAAATAATCAAACTCATTGTAATAAATAAGAATGTTTGAGTGTTTCTCAGAAGGAAATTTTCCCGTTGAGCACTCAAACATTCATTTTTTCAGTTCTGTTCAATTATACTTTCGGTTGAATTAATTTGGCAACCGTGGCCGTCCAACCACATTGTTGGCTTGCACCTACACCACGACCATTATCTCCGTGGAAGTATTCGTAAAACATAATATAATCTTTAAAATGTGGATCTTTATTAAATTTTTCCACACCGCCATTAAATGGTCGATCACCATTTTCATTCTTTAAGAAAATACTTTGAAGACGTCTACTTAAATCGTCTGCAACCACGTTGAGGGAAACTTCATTTTCGCTTGATGATGGAAGCTTAACTTTAAGAGAATCACCATAATAGAAATGGAATTTCTGCAAGCTTTCTACAATTAAAAAATTGATAGGAAACCATATTGGGCCACGCCAATTCGAGTTGCCACCAAACATTCGGCTGTCGCTTTCTGCGGGCGTGTAGTACACCACATGTTCTTTTTCTGCGGTAGAAAATACGAAAGGATTTTTTTCGTAAACCTTGGACATTGCACGAATTCCATAATCGCTTAAAAACTCATTTTCATCCAACATCCTGGTTAAAACTTTGGAAAGTCGGTGTCTGCGAAGAATGCTCATTAAATGCTTTTGTCCTACGCCTTCTAATTTCCAATGAGAAACTAAGTTGGCGAGTTCCTTTTTATTTTGAAGAATCCAATCCATTCTTTGTTGGAATTTTGGCAGCTTTTCCAACATCTCGTGATCGATAATTTCAACGGCAAATAATGGAATTAAACCTACAATGCTACGTAATCTTAAAGAAGTACTTTGGCCACCCTGCAGCTGCAAAACATCGTAGAAAAATCCATCTTCTTCGTTCCATAATCCTTGTTTTTCGTTGCCAAGATTTTCCATGGCTTCCGCGATGTACAAATAATGTTCGAAAAATTTAATCGCCATATCTTCATATACATCGTTGTACAATGCAAGTTCCATTGCGATGCGCATCATGTTAAGGGCATACATGGCCATCCAACTTGTGCCATCTGCTTGTTCCAGATATTCGCCATTTTTCATTTGCATATTGCGATCGAATGCACCAATATTATCTAACCCAAGAAATCCGCCTCCAAAAAGGTTGTTTCCTTGTTTATCTTTTCGGTTTACCCACCAAGTGAAATTCAATAATAACTTCTGAAAGACTTTTTCGAGAAATGGCAAATCTGGTTGTCCGTAAATTTTTTCATCAATTTTAAAAACCCGGAAACACGACCAGGCGTGAACGGGCGGATTTACATCGCTTAAATCCCATTCGTAAGCGGGTAATTGACCGTTCGGATGCATGTACCATTCTTTGGTGAGCAACAAAAGTTGGTCTTTTGCAAATTGAGAATCGATAAGGGCAAAGGGTACGCAATGAAACGCCAAATCCCAAGTCGCATACCAAGGATATTCCCATTTATCGGGCATGGAAATAATGTCTTTATTATGCAAATGTTTCCATTCTGTATTTCGAACAAATTGATCGAAATTACGTGGAGCTTCGAAATTAGGATCGCCTTTTAGCCATTTTCCTACGTTGTAATGGTAGAATTGTTTGTTCCATAAAAGTCCTGCAAACGCTTGGCGTTGCACGTTTTTTTCGTCTTCATCAGGAATATCTTTTTGAACGATTTCGTAAAACTCGTCAGATTCTTGTTTTCGAATTTCAAACATTTCATCATATCCAAAAAAGGCGTCTTCTGCATCAAAAGAACTTAAACGAAAGTCAAACGTTTTGCTTTCGCCGGCCTCAATTTCATCATCTATAAGGAAGCACGCTTTTGTTCCTTCCTTCAAAGGATTTACCGTTTCTTGGTTATGAACAATATAATCGTTGATGCCATCTTTGAAAAAACCTTCTGTTTTGGGGGCTTGATATAACTTGTGCGTATTGGTTTCGTTTTCGCAGAATAAACTTTCGGTATTTTTATTTCTTGAATAGAACTTTTTTAATGGCAACCGACTGTGGTCGATGGTGATCGATCCAGGAAGATCTGCTCTTAAATTAGGCTTATATTCGTTGTATCCCCACTTCCAATTATTTCTGTACCAAATTGTGGGAAGAATCACCAAAGGAGCTTTCTTTGAGCTTCTATTCACGGCTGTTACACGAACAAGAATGTCGTCTTCTGCGGCTTTGCAGTATTCTATAAAAAGATCAAAATACTCATCATTATCGAAAATTCCGGTATCAATAATTTCGTATTCCTGATCGTTTTTAGTGCGTCGTGCATTCTCCTCAATGAGCTGATCGTACGGAAATTCATTAATCGGATATTTGTACACCATTTTCATATAACTGTGGGATGGTGTATTGTCTAAATAATAGAAGATTTCTTTAACATCTTCTCCGTGATTCCCTTGGTGATTGCTCAGTCCGAAGAATCTTTCTTTTATTCTTTTATCTTTTTTATTCCAAAAAGAGAAGGCAAAACAAAGCAGTTGTTTATCGTCGGAAATCCCTGCGATTCCTTCTTCTGCCCATCTGTAGGTATAACTTTCTGCTGTATCATGTCCGGTATAATCCCAAGCACTTCCGTCCGGACTGTAGTCTTCACGTACGTTTCCCCATTGGCGGTTACTTACATAAGGTCCCCATACTTTCCAGTTCGGATCTTTTAATCTTTTTATTTCGGCATTCATATCGTCATCTTTATTAGGTGACAAAGGTATTTAAATATTTTTTTTTATGATAACTAAACCAACAGCATACTCATGAACGGAGTAAATCGGTCGAGGAAATAAACCCATAATAGTGCAACAGTAAGTCCTACAACGCCACCGAAAAAACCTCCCAAATTGAAATCCGATTGCCGAATCATCCCTGTGCCAAAAACAATTGCATTTGGAGGTGTTGAAACGGGAAGAAACAATCCACAAGATGCGCATAAACCAATCACCAATCCCACAGGTAGAATTTGTTCTGCAGGTAAAACCACGGCTGCAATATTAATAATGATGGTAGCGGTTGCTGTACTGCTCATAATATTGGAAAACAGAATGGTAACGAACCCGAAAATACCCATCATAACAAATTTATTAAATTGCATTCCGGCTAAATATTGGGAATAATAAGGCGCTAACATTTCTTTTATACTGATTCCTAATGCGAGCCCACCTGCAACAAGCATTAAGGTATCCCAAGGTAGTTTTCTTACATCTTCCGCAGTAATAACGCCTAGCATTGGAAGAAACATAATCGGGAAGATAGCAGTTGCCGCAGTAGGGATATTCCATTGATGCCCCATCATCCAAAAGAAAACCGTAATTGCAAGAACGGTTATTACGATAAGTCGCTGCAACCGTAATTTTTTTGTCATGATTATCGGAACATCTAGAAAAGAAAGATCGGCCTTCTTTGTGTTTTTTAAATATTTTTTATTGACGGTCCACCAAAATCCGAAAAGCAATAGTAACGCCGGAGGTAACCCAAGAATTAGCCAATTGTTGAAAGAAACATCGTACCCTTTATATTTTAATGCATCCACCACAATCAGGTTAGGAGGCGAGGAAATTAAACTTGCCATTCCAGCAAATGTAGCTGCCACAGGGATACTAATTAAAATCGCTTTGGATAATGGAGAATCTTTTCCTTCACGTTCCAAAAAAGGCATCACCGAAGCTAAAATCATCGCAGCAGTGGCAGTATTTGATATGATAAGAGATAGAAGCGAAGTAACAATCATAATTCCTAAAAGCAAATATTTAGGACGACTTCCAAACATAAAAATTGAAAATTTAAACAGCGAAAGGTCGAGATTCGTTTTTCGCATTCCTTCACTTAAAAAGAATCCGCCAAGGAAAATCCAAATAACACTATCGGACCACGTATTGGAAATTACGTCTGGACTAATTGTTGCGCCATCCATATTTCGCATGGTATACATTAAAAATCCAATAATAAAAATGCCTACCGCAAACGGAGGAATTGCTTCAGTCGCCCAAAGGCATATTGAAAATACTAAAATAAAAAGCGTGTATTTTTGAGCATCAGTAAATGCTTCTGGCGATAAAAAATAGGTGGTACATAATGAAATGAGGAGCGAGAAAAAGAACAATCCAACTTTCGTTTTAACATTCCACACATCAAGCGATTTTTCGATGAGCAAATCACTATACACTCGGATGCCTGTTCGGATATGTTTTACCCGCTGAAAATAATCGTACGCCATAATAATCCTGTATTATCACAAATTTAGTGAATATTTTTCGGGGGTTAAAGGTTGCGTGCCGTATTTAAACATGATATATTCCAAATACACAATTAGTTTTTTAGGTTGATGATGAATGAGTAAATTCCTCAAAAAGATTTTTTGCTAATTGTTATACAATCGTTAGATGTTTTGTGTTTCTGATGATGAATAAAGAGAAAATCGCGCGATTATTTTTCAGGTAAAAAATTATAAACTATCTTTGCCAAGAATTTGTTCATTTACATATTTGAAAATGTTATCAAGAAAGGTGGAGAGATTGGACTCTATGAAACCTTGGCAACCCTTCGGAAACGAAGAAGGTGCTACATTCTATCTGCGCAAAGCGGAAAAGATAACGAACGATTTACCTTATTTCTTTATAGCGTTTTCAATTGATTTTTATGATAAAATAAATTGAAAAACAACCTTCAAACCATCTTAATTACCGATTTTACAACTTCCAATGGAAGCGTGTACGATATTCCATTAAGCTATGAGCTTTTTGGAAAACCTTTGCATTCTGCTCCAATTATTCTAATCAATCACGCATTAACCGGAAACTCTGATGTTGCTGGTGAGAATGGCTGGTGGAAAAAAATAGTTGGTGATGGTAAATTAATTGATACCAAAAAATACACTGTTATTTGCTTCAATATTCCGGGAAATGGATATGATGAATTTTTTATTGAAGATTACAAATTTTTTACCACTTTCGATATTGCTCAATTATTTTTAAATGGATTTAAAGAATTGAATATAAATCAATTATATGCGATAATTGGAGGTTCGCTTGGTGGTGCTATTGGTTGGGAAATGTTAGCGATTGAACCAAATTTAACCCAAAATTTCATTCCGATTGCAACGGATTACAAAACCACAGATTGGTTGTATTCCCAATGTCTAACTCAGAAATATTTACTTGAAAATCCAGATAATCCATTAGAAAAAGCACGCGTTCACGCGATGTTATGCTATCGAACTCCTGAATCTTTAAATTTGAGATTTAACAGAGAAGTTTCTGTAGAAAACCAAAAATGGAAATCGCACGAATGGTTGGATTATCATGGAAAAGCGTTGAGCGAACGTTTTGCATTGAAAGCCTATAAATTAGTCAATCATTTGTTGACGACTATCAATGCAGATTCGAGTAAATTAGAAAATATAAAAGCAGAAATTCGCTTGATTTCTGTAAACACCGATTTGTTTTTTCCAGCTTTCGAAATGGAAAAAACGTATCAATTATTAAAAGAAACGAATCGTGTTAATTATCATGTAATCAGTTCAATACATGGTCATGATGCGTTCTTGATGGAATATGAACAGTTGATCGAAATACTAAAACCAATTTTTTAAAAATGACAGACTTAAACACCATTAACATTTACCGAAATAAAGCACTTGTTAACTTTGAAGGGAAAGATTTCTTAGGCCAAATCGGTATTGATTCTCGAATTTTTAAAGCTCTCAACGGCGGCGGAATTTCTGTCGGTGTAATTTCCCAACAAGCCATTGAAAACGGAATCTCGGTTTTGGTTGATGAAGCGGATGCTGAGGCTGCCGTTTGCTTTTTGCTTGAGGAATTTAAAGAGGAAAAAGAAAGAGGGTATGTGAGCAAAATTTCAAGTGTTAACAACCTTACCGCGATTGGTTTTGTTTCTGAAAACTATAACAAAATCCTCTCGGAATTGCAACGCAATAAAGTTTTTCCACTGCTTTTGAGTCAAGTAGCTTCGGCAGGAAGAGTAAATATTGTGGTTACAGGAAATCAAACAGAATTGGCCAAGAATATTATCGAAACCGAAATTTTCGGAAAACCAAAAGTTGTTCATCTTGCCTTGATTGGTCACGGAAATGTTGGAGGAACTTTAATTGAACAAATTCTGGATTCCGCCTACGATATTCTGAACAGAAAACGCCTGGAACTTAAAATTGTTGCCATTGCAAACTCCAAAAAAATGGCCTTAAATAATGGTGGATTTGGAAGCGATTGGAGACAGAAAGTCAATTATTCACAAACCGATTCAAGTATCGAAAAACTTTTGCAATACGCTAAAGAACATGATTTGGAAAATTTGGTAATGGTGGATAATACGGCGAGCAAAGATTTTGTAAAACATTACGAAACCTTTGTTGATCAAGGTTTTGATATCGTTGGTTCCAATAAAATTTTCAACACCTTGTCGATTTCCACTTATCGAGATTTTAGAAAACTTTTAGAAAAAAATAAAAAACATTATCTCTACGAAACTAATGTTGGTGCAGGTTTGCCTTTAATTGATACGATTAAATTGCTGCATCTTTCTGGTGAGAATATTACGAGTATTAAAGGCGTTTTTTCTGGAACGTTGAGTTATGTGTTTAATAATTTTTCAGTTAGAAACGAACCTTTTTCCAAAATTGTGCTCGAAGCATTAGAAAAAGGCTATACAGAACCCGATCCAAGAGAAGATTTAAGTGGAAACGATGTCGCAAGAAAACTTTTGATTCTTGCCAGAGAATTGGATTTAATCAACGAATTTGAAGATATTAACATTCAGAATTTAGTTCCCGAAAACTTACTTGAAATTTCTAAAGATGAATTTATTTCAAGACTTTCAGAATTAGATGAAGAATATGAAAAAATAAAAGCCAACCAGCAGCCCGATCACGTTTTACGTTACGTTGGCGATTTGCACGGAGATTTAAGTAAAGAAAAAGGTGATTTGGATGTTAAGCTGATTTCCGTTCCTGCCAATTCCGCTTTAGGACAACTGAAAGGTTCAGATTCAATTTTCGAAATCTACACCGAAAGTTACGGAGAAAATCCCATCGTAATTATGGGCGCCGGTGCTGGAGCAAAAGTAACCGCTCGTGGCGTTTTTGGAGATATTTTAAGATTAAGTGAAACAAAATAAAGTCCGGAAGTCGGAAAGTCCGATGTCCGAAGAATAAAGAAAGTCTGTCATTCTGAGCGAAACGAAATGAAGTCGAAGAATCTTTTACATACATTAGATTTCTCGTTCCTTGAAATGATAAAAATATAAAGTGAAATGTCAGAAAACAAACCATCAACCAATAACCAACAACCGACAACCAATTTCGAAACCATCGCCGTTCGAACTCAAACCGAAAGAACTCAGTTTGATGAGCATTCAACGCCGTTATATCTTACTTCAAGTTTTATTTTTGAAGATGCCGAAGATATGCGCGCCAGTTTTGCAGAGGAAAAGGACAAGAATTTATACAGCCGATTTTCTAATCCTAACGTAACCGAATTTATCGAGAAAATCGCAATAATGGAAGGTGCAGAATCGGGTTACGCTTTTGCAACGGGAATGGCTGCTATTTATTCCACATTTGCGGCACTTTTAAGTGCGAGCGATCATATTGTGAGTTGCCAATCTGTATTTGGATCTACGCATACGTTGTTTACCAAATATTTCCCAAAATGGAATATCAATACCACCTATTTTAAAGCAGAAAACGCGGCAACAGTTGAAGATTTAATTCAACCGAATACCAAAATTTTATATTTAGAAACACCAACCAATCCAGCCATTGAAGTTTTGGATTTGGAATATTTTGGGAAAATTGCCAAAAAGCACAACCTTATTTTCGTTGTTGATAACTGTTTTGCAACGCCATATTTGCAACAGCCAATAAAATATGGCGCTGATATTGTGGTGCATTCCGCTACAAAATTAATTGACGGACAAGGTCGCGTTTTGGGTGGAGTTGCGGTTGGAAAAGCAGATTTAATTCGTGAAATTTATTTGTTTGCGAGAAATACCGGACCAGCAATGTCACCTTTCAACGCTTGGGTTTTGAGTAAAAGCTTGGAAACTTTGGTTTTAAGAGTCGATAAACATTGCGAAAATGCTTTGAAAGTTGCAGAATTTCTAGAATCTCATCCGAATGTTGAACTGGTGAAATATCCTTTTTTGAAATCGCATCCCAACTACGAAATTGCCAAAAAACAAATGAAATTGGGCGGAAGCATTGTTGCTTTTGAAGTGAAAGGAGGCATCGAAGGAGGAAGAAATTTTCTGAACAAAATTAAGATGTGTTCTTTGTCCGCAAACTTAGGCGACACCAGAACGATTGTTACGCATCCTGCTTCCACAACGCATTCCAAACTTTCGAATGAAGAACGAAACGAAGTCGGAATTACAGCAGGTTTGGTGCGCTGCTCGGTTGGTTTGGAAAATGTAGAGGATATTATTGCAGACTTAAAACAGGCTTTGGATTAATATTTTTTGGGCAGCAATTTCCGCCCGAGTTTATCCTGAGCTTGTCGAAGAATTCCCGTGTTGTCACACTGAGCTTGTCGAAGTGTCCACTCAAACCTAACGAAGTGGTTCGCTGAGACGAAAGAAAGTAACAAAGATGAGGCAAGTCGGGCTGCGAAATGCAGAATCTTAAAAGAGTCACTAAGTGGCGATTTAACAAAGGATAGGATGTAATCCTATCAAAATTAATGTCATTCAAAAGGAAATGAAAAATTCAGAACAATTATATAAAGCGCTTTCCGAGAGAATTTTGGTTCTCGATGGAGCAATGGGCACCATGATTCAGCGGTACAATTTTACTGAAGAAGATTATCGCGGTGAACATTTTAAAGATTGGGAATCCCCGTTGAAAGGAAATAACGATTTGTTGTCTATAACGCAACCCCAAGCGATTGAAGAAATTCACCGCAAATATTTGGAAGCTGGCGCTGACATTATTGAAACCAATACGTTTTCCGGAACTACGATTGCCATGGCGGATTATCACATGGAAGATTTGGTATATGAACTGAATTTTGAATCGGCTAAAATCGCTCGAAAAGTTTGTGATGAATTTACTGCTCTCAATCCTGAAAAACCAAGATTTGTAGCAGGTTCCATTGGTCCAACCAACAAAACCGCAAGTTTAAGTCCTGATGTGAACGATCCGGGTTTTCGTGCGATTACATTTGATGAATTAAGAATTGCCTACAAACAACAAGCGGAAGCACTTTTAGACGGAGGTTCCGACATACTTTTGGTTGAAACTATTTTCGACACATTGAATGCAAAGGCCGCACTTTTCGCCATTGACGAAATTCAAGATGAACGCAATATTCAAATTCCAATTATGGTTTCTGGAACGATTACCGATGCTTCAGGAAGAACGTTGAGCGGACAAACGGCGGAAGCCTTTTTGATTTCCGTTTCCCATTTGAATTTGCTTTCCGTTGGTTTTAATTGCGCTTTAGGAGCTAAACAATTAACGCCTTATTTGGAAACAATTTCTTCAAATTCCGAGTTTCATATTTCAGCATATCCGAATGCAGGTTTACCGAACGCTTTCGGTCAATACGACGAAACCCCCGAACACATGGCTTCGCAAATCAAGGAATATGTGGACAAAAATTTAATCAATATTATCGGTGGTTGTTGCGGAACAACGCCAGAACATATCAAAGCAATTGCAGATTTGGTGAAAGATTATCAACCAAGAAAGTTGTCAGTTGTCAGTTAATGGTTATCGGAATTTATTCAGCCACGAAGTGGCGACATCAATAGCATAGGGCAAAGCCCTATGAATATTTATAAAAATAGGTTATCAAGGTCTGAAAGACCGAAATAAAAAAATGGGCCAATCATTAAACAAAATTTACATTCATTTGGTTTTCAGTACGAAAAACAGAAAACCTATGATTAGCGAAGATGTTCAGGATGACTTGTTTAGTTATCTAGGAGGGATTTGCAAAAATTTGGAATGTAATCCCATTCAAGTAGGAGGATATAGAAATCATGTACATATACTTTGTTTGTTGTCAAAGAAAATTGCTTTAATGAATTTAATAGAGAAAATAAAATCAAATTCATCAAAATGGATGAAAACAAAAGGAGAGCAATTCACTGATTTTTATTGGCAAAATGGTTACGGAGTATTTTCCGTGAATCCAACTGAAATTGAAATTGTTCAACAATATATTTTAAATCAAGAAGAACATCACAAGAAAATAAGTTTTCAAGATGAATTTTTGAAATTTTTGAAAAAATATAAAGTTGAATATGACAAAAAATATGTTTGGGATTAGTGCTGTCACCCCTTAAGGGCTCCGTTTCTCATACGTTAATAAATCATTGGGCTTTGCCCAAAGCTGTTGCTTAAGGTCTTTCAGACCTTTATTTAAAGAAAAAAGATGCAAGATATAAATCCATCAATCGACAACCATCAACCGACAACTAAAGTCTTACGACTTTCCGGTCTTGAACCGTTAATTATAACCCCAGAATCCAACTTTATCAACGTTGGAGAACGAACCAATGTCGCGGGTTCTAAAAAATTCTTGCGACTCATTAAAGAAGAGAAATTTTCCGAAGCATTAGATATTGCCAGAAATCAAGTAGAAGGTGGCGCACAAATTCTTGATGTCAATTTTGATGATGGACTTTTGGATGGAAAAGCGTCAATGATTAAATTTTTAAATTTAATTGCTTCCGAACCCGATATTGCGAGAATTCCGATTATGATTGACTCTTCCAAATGGGAAATTCTAGAAGCGGGATTGCAAATCGTTCAAGGAAAACCTGTCGTGAATTCCATTTCGTTGAAAGAAGGTGAGGAAGAATTTATCAAACACGCAAAAGCGATCAAAAGATATGGTGCTGCGGCAATTATTATGGCTTTTGATGAGGTTGGACAAGCTGATAATTACGAAAGAAGACTAGAAATTTGCACCAGAAGTTACAAGATTTTAACTGAAATTGTCCAATTTCCTGCAGAGGATATTATTTTCGATTTGAATATTTTCCCGGTGGCAACAGGAATGGATGAACACCGCAGAAATGCATTGGATTTCATTGAAGCCACAAAATGGGTTCGCGAAAATCTTCCTGGAGTTTCCGTTTCGGGTGGCGTTTCCAACGTTTCGTTTTCGTTCCGTGGTAATGATACGGTTCGTGAAGCGATGCATTCGGTTTTCCTGTATCACGCTATCAAAAATGGAATGAATATGGGAATCGTAAACCCGACAATGCTCGCGGTTTATGATGATATTCCGAAGGATTTACTGGAATTGGTGGAAGATGTAATGTTGGACAGGCGAGACGATGCCACAGAAAGATTGCTCGATTATTCCGAAACGCATAAATCGGTTAAAAAAGAAGTGGTCGAAAATCTCGAATGGAGAAATGCTCCGCTTCAAGACAGAATTACGCATTCTTTGGTGAAAGGAATCGACCGTTTTATCGAAGAAGATGTGGAACAAGCTCGTCAAGAATCCGAAAAACCACTTCACGTTATTGAAGGTCATTTGATGACCGGAATGGGCGTTGTCGGAGATTTATTCGGAAGCGGAAAAATGTTTCTTCCTCAAGTCGTGAAATCGGCAAGAGTGATGAAGAAAGCCGTTGCTTATCTTCAACCATTTATTGAAGCAGAAAAAGATTCAGCACAAAAATCCAACGGAAAAATATTGATGGCAACTGTAAAAGGGGATGTTCACGATATTGGGAAAAATATTGTGAGCGTAGTTTTGGGTTGCAACAATTACGAAATTGTGGATTTGGGAGTGATGGTTCCTGCGGAAAAAATTATTCAAACTGCGATTGATGAAAAAGTAGATGTCATTGGTTTGAGTGGATTGATTACGCCAAGTTTGGATGAAATGGTGCACGTTGCAAACGAGTTGCAAAGACAAAATCTCAATTTTCCTTTATTGATTGGAGGAGCCACAACTTCCAAAGCTCATACTGCTGTAAAAATTGATCCAAAATATAAAAATGCAGTTGTTCACGTGAACGATGCTTCTAGAGCAGTTGGCGTTGTGAGTGCACTTTTGAGCGGAAGAACCGGAGAGTATACTTCAGAATTGAAAACTGATTACGCTGATTTCCGTGAGAAATTTTTGAATCGACAAGTTGAAAAAGAATACATTACGATTGAAGAAGCGCGAAAACAAAACTTCAAAATCGATTGGCAAAATGAAGTAATTTTCAAGCCGAAAAATTTAGGTGTTCAAATTATTGCAAATCAAAATTTGGAAGATTTGGTAGAGTTTATCGATTGGTCACCGTTTTTCAGAAGTTGGGATTTACACGGAAAATACCCAAATATTTTGACGGATAATGTAGTGGGTGAACAAGCCACAGAATTATTTGCTGATGCTCAAAAAATGCTGAAGAAAATTTTGGACGAAAAACTTCTGACCGCAAAAGCGATCTTCGGAATTTTTCCTGCCAACTCAAATGATAAAGATGATATTGAACTTCAAAGAAACGGTGAAACTTTCTATTTCAGAACACTTCGTCAACAATTAAAAAAATCAGAAGGAAAAGAATATCTAGCTCTTTCGGATTTTATTGCGCCAAAAAGTTCGGGCAAAGAAGATTATATTGGAGCTTTTTGTGTTTGTGCCGGTTTCGGAACGGATGTATTGGCAAAGAAATACGAAGAAGAAAACGACGATTATAATTCCATAATGGTAAAAGCGTTGGCAGATCGTTTTGCAGAAGCATTTGCAGAATATTTACATAAAAAAGTACGAACCGAAATTTGGGGATATGCTGCGAATGAAGATTTGGATAATGAAGCCCTTATTTCCGAAAAATATAAAGGAATTCGTCCAGCTCCAGGTTATCCAGCGTGCCCCGACCATTTGGATAAACTCACAATTTGGGAACTTTTAAAAGTCAAAGAAAATATCGGTGTTGAACTCACTTCAAGTTTGGCAATGTGGCCAACTGCAGCAGTTTCTGGATATTATTTCGGAAGTCCACATTCTAAATACTTCGGCGTCGGGAAAATAAAAGAAGACCAATTGGAAGATTTTGCAAAACGAAAAAATATAGATTTAGAGTTTGCTAGAAAATGGCTTGCTCCGAATTTGGTTGATGGAATATAGTTATCGGTTATCGGTTTATGGTTGTCGGTTTCAACTTTGTAAAAATTATTTAAAAATGAAAAAAGAATATACGGAATTGGAAGTATGTATTGAATCAAGGAAATTGGTTAATCTCATTTATGAAAATTCAAAAGCATTTCCAAAAGAAGAAATTTTTGGTTTAACTAATCAAATGAGAAGGTCGGCGGTTTCTGTTCCTTCAAATATTGCTGAAGGTTTAGGAAGAAAATCTGCAAATGAAGTCATCCATTTTCTTCATCTTTCGAGAGGTTCACTTTATGAATTAGAAACGCAATGTTATCTTTCTTTTGGCCAAAACTATATTTCAGAAGATAACTTGGACATCTTATTAGCACAAATACTTTCTTGCAAAAAATTGCTCAATGGATTTATCAATTATTTTAAAACATTGAATAATCCGACAACCGACAACCAATAACCGACAACCAAATGAAGATTACAGACCATATAAAAAACGCAAACGGAAAAACATTATTTTCTTTTGAAATTGTTCCGCCTCAAAAAGGGGTTGGCATTACGGATTTGTATAAAAATATCGATCCTTTAATGGAATTTAAACCGCCATTTATTGATGTTACGACTTCGAGAGAAGAATATGTTTTTATTGAAAAAGGAGGCGGTTTGTTGGAGCGTAAAATTACAAGAATGCGCCCAGGAACATTAGGGATTTGTGCGGCAATTCAACATAAATACAACGTAGATACTGTTCCGCACGTTTTGTGCGGCGGGTATTCGAAAGAAGAAACAGAATATCTTTTGGTAGATTGTATGTATTTAGGGATCAACAATATTATGGCTTTGCGCGGTGATGCAATGAAAGGTGAAAAATATTTTGAACCCACAAAAGGAGGAAATGCGTTTGCTTCCGACTTGGTAAAGCAAGCGCAGGATTTGGGCAGCGGAAAATATTTAAGTGGCGATATTGTTTGCGATGAGCATAATTCCTTTTGCATTGGTGTAGCAGGATATCCTGAAAAACATATTGAAGCGCCTTCTATGAACTACGATTTGCAAATGCTTAAGAAAAAAGTGGAAGCGGGAGCGGATTACATTGTTACCCAAATGTTTTTTGATAATCAAAAATATTTCGATTTTGTAAAAGAAGCAAGAGCAATTGGAATCGACGTTCCAATTATTCCGGGAATTAAACCGATTGCCACCAAAAAGCACTTGCAGGTTTTGCCTCAAGTTTTCAAAATTGATATTCCGGAAATTTTAATTTCAGAAGTTTTGAAATGTAGAACCAATGCGGATGTACGCGAAGTTGGCGTGGAATGGGCGATTCAGCAATGCAAAGAATTATTGGATTTTGGAGTTCCCGTATTGCATTTTTATTCGATGGGGAAAAGCGATAATATTCTGAAAATTGGTAGAGAAGTTTTGTAGGGAAGTTTGAAGAATTGACTTTTTTGAATTCTGTTGCAAAAATCTAAATTACAATCAGCGGAATTACAACTGAGGATGGCGTTTGAATTCTTTCGTTTGATCGAATAAATAACGATAGGTTGCAAGCGTTCGCGTAACTTCAGTATCTAAATATTGGGCGATTTTCATCATTTTTGGATTAAAATCGCCAATCCATTGCAACTCGGTTTCCAAAAAATCGGTGTGTTTGCTTAAATGTTGGGTACCTTCCCAAATCATATAGCCTTCAATTCCGCGTTTTTGCCATTCAGGAACAACGCCGAAAACTAAACCTACCATTTTTGTATTTTTCTTAAAAGATTTAAAAAGTAAAAACTTTAGTTTTTCTACCATTCCGAATTTCCCATTTAGATATTTAAACCATTGATTAACATCTGGAATATTAATCCACATGGCAATTGGTTTTTCATTTTCGTATACAAACCACGAAATATGTTCATTGATGATGGGTTTCATTTCTTTGAACATTTTATAGGTTTTTGCAACATCCATTTGTTTTCCTTCGCCGTGATCTGCCCAAGCTTTGTTGTATATTTCGGTAAAATCTTGAGCAAACTTTTGAAGATTGTTTTTAGTGAGCGGTTTTGCTGAAATTGATGGATTTGAGCTATGTTTCCGGTGCATTACCGTAAAAACTCTCGACACCGAATCATGAATTTTTCTCCCGAAACAGATTTGGTTGAAATATATTTTAAAACCGTAATTTTCAAAGAGCTTTTGGTAGTAAGAAGCGTTGTAATTCATCCCGTACAAAGGTTCGTGAAATCCTTCAATTAAAAGGCCCCAAAATTTATCGCGTTCTCCAAAATTAATCGGGCCGTCCATTGCTTCCATTCCTTTTTCTTGAAGCCAATTTTTACAGAAATCAAAAATGAAATTCGCTGTGTTTTTATCATTAATGCAGTCGAAAAATCCTATTCCTCCGGTCGGTTGCTCTTGCTCATATTTCGGATTTACGAATACAGCTACGCGACCAACGGTTTTATTTTCGCTGTTTTTGAAAAGAAAGCGTTCGCATTTTCCAGTTCTAAAAAGTTTGTTTTTAGCTTGGTCAAAAACCTCTTCAATATCTTTATCTAAAGGGCGAATATATGCTGGATCTTCGCGAAATAAACGAGCAGGAAAATTGGTGAATTCTTTTTTTTCTTCCGAGTTTTTTACAAGTAGGACTTTCAACATCAATACTAACAGTTTATCTTCTTAGGAATCTTGGGAAATGATATAATATTTCGATTAATATCAATTATAATTTGGGCAATCTTGAACTTTTATATTTCGGAAGGTAGATTTGCTTCCATTAACAATTACCGTGATATAAGGGAAAACGCCGTAAGCGCAATCTGAATTGGTGTCGCTGAACGCTCCGTTTTCGGCTTTAATGCTAATTCCTTTTCCTGAAATTTCGAACTCGTTTTCGGAGAAAACAAGATGGTTAAGCGCGTATTCTGTTCCATCGATTTTCAATTTTCCAATATTTGCTTCGGTATCAAAGCTAATAATTGTTTTGCCATCCGCTGAAAAAATCGTTTTCCCAAGATCGGGTTGATCAGCAAGTACATCAAGTTGAAAAGGATTGCTTTTGTCACCCATAATTACATTTGCAGAATCTTTTTGCTGTACAATTGAATCTTCAGTTGTGGAAGTTTTTTGTACCACCGATTCAGCTTCTTTTTTACAAGAAATTAATGAAATAAAAAGTACAGATGCAAGAAATAACTTTCTCATAAGAATTGCTGTTTAAAAGCTGTTTTTTGTTAAAAACGGATTAGCTATTATTTTCTCTCCCAAAGTTAATTTTTTTCAATGACAAGCACTTTTTATTTTAAGAAGAAATTGTTACAACATCCCTTGAAATAGATCTTTTTAAAAGAATTGAATTCATATTTCACATTCTTGCAATGGTGAAAACCAATTTTATTTCGCTCAATCTATTTTTTTTGTAATAGAATCTCTTAAAAAGAAGTAAAAAAAATAAACCTCTGATTTACAGAAGTTTATTTTTAAATTTTGTGGAGCTGGAGAGATTCGAACTCTCGTCCAAACAAGCAATACGCAAGCTTTCTACATGCTTATTTTACTATTAATTTTCGACTTAAAGCAGAGAGCAAACACCCAACTTTAGGCTTAACTTCTAAAATTTTCGTCAATTGGTCGAAGTTCCCAAAAGCTTATTTCCGCATTTCCTATGCCTCAAAATCCAACGTCGCAGAACAGAACTTTGGTGAGACATCTTGTTTCCTTACTATACTTCGGGAAAAATGTTAATCCTACTAAACTTCAGATTAAGCAGCAAGAGCATACTCTTCGTTGCCAGTTAAAATGTGCAGCAAGGGATTTAAGAGATCGCGCTACGGTTCTCTGCATGCTTACTTACCCATTGGTCTTGCTGTCGAAACCGGTCAGCCCCATAAAGTAAGTCTACAAAGATAACAAAATTTATTATACCGCTTGAAATGAAATTCACAAAACAAACTTTTATCGCTCGCTGTCTATTATTTTTATGATGGCGTCACCCTCTCCAACGCTTTTACAACAATTCGGGTCGGGCTGTACGTTTCAATCTTTTTTAATTGGTCGTTACCAAATAAAAAAGGATTTCCACTGCCATCCCTCACGCGAAAAAAGTACAGAAATCTCAAAAATTTTAACACAACGAAAATTCAATGCTTACAAAAAAATCTTAAAAACGGTTAAAGCAGGTTAAACTTAACCTCAATATTTCTAACATTGAAAATTTATGGAGTTTCACGAATTACATTTACGAAAAAAATAGCCTGTGAAAAAACCTTTATTCTTTATTTTTTTAACGCTTCTCATCCTTGAAACACATGCGCAGTCAGCTTATGTAATGGGCACGGTTACTACCGAAGATGGTACGCGTATTCCCAACGTTACCATTTACAATGTACAAACCGATGAAAAAGTGGATTCCAATCACAATGGAGATTTTTTCATTCGAGCGAAGGAATTCGATCAACTTCGTTTTGTTAAAAAAGGATATGAAAGAGTAACCCAAAAACTTTCTAAACAAGATTTTCAGGACCCCTTAGCCGTCGTTTTAATGCGACTTCCCGAAGAAATTGAAGAAGTTAAAATCGCATTTTCACCAACCGGTAAACTCGATAAAGATGTACAACATGTTGGCGATATAAAAATCGTTAAAGAGTTAAAATCGGATATGGCGGATTACATTCAAGCACCATCAACGGCCGAAGTGTTAGCACCAAAACCCGGAGAGTTTGTGCAACCTGTTGGTCCAGGAATCTCAATTGGAGCGGTAAAACCAAAATGGGATGATGTGGATTTTATGAATTTCCTGATTCAAAACTTAGGGGATGATTTTTTTATTCGAGAATTAGGTTTGCAAAAGTCGGAAATCCAAACGTTTATCTATTATGTTTTTCGAAATTTTAATCGTAAAGTGATCTTGTTTTATGGTTTTTGCTCTCCGGCAGATTTGGCACGTTTTGATGTGGTAGCTTCGCAAAAAATTACAGCGTATCGACAAAACTTACCGAATGATCCTCCTTCCAAAAAGAAAAAAAGAAAAAAATGAAGCATCTCTTATTTTTTATTTTTCTGCTTTTTAGTGGAATTTCTCTCGCACAAGAGGTTCGGGGAACAATTACCGATGAGGACGATAATCGTATCTTGAATGCGCTAGTGTACAATATTTCCGCAATGAAATATGCTTCTGTAAATCCCGATGGAACATTTTTAATTCAAGCTCGTGTGGGCGATGAATTGCGAATTGCAAAAAAGGGTTTTGATCGTACTTCTTATGTTGTTTCTAGTGCGGATTTAACTCGTGCTATTGATGTACATTTAGTGCGAACTCCTAAGGAAATCGAAGAAGTTCATATTCAAAAAGTAAAACTTACAGGTGAGCTGGATCGAGACTCTAAAATGCTTGCAAAATCGGATCGTGTAGAACAACTTCAAAATGAAATAGGTGTTCCTAAAACTCCAGAAAAACCTCGCGAAGCTACGCCACCAAGCGTTCAAAAAGTTGGTGTGTTGGGATATGCGCTGAGTAACTTAAATTTAAATACCTTGTATAAAAATATTTCGGGAGATGGTAGACGAATGAAAAGTGTATATCGATACGAAGATTTACAGGAAAATGTACATTGGATCCGCGAGCGAATAGAAGATGATTATTTTATAAAAGCAGGAATTCCACAAGAAAAAATAGAAGAATTTATTCGATTTTCAATAGGGAAAAACCCCAATATTTCCCAATCAATACAAGCGGGAAATTTTTCTGCAGTTTTATTTGTTATGGAAGAAGATATAAACCACTATCTTAATCAGATTAAATAACACTAATTTTTTCAATTGTTAAAAAATGTTAAATAATTGGAATGTGATTTGATACAGAATCCATAGAAAATTTTGTTGTTTATATTTAAAATCATCAAACCCTATAGATATGTACA
The DNA here is from genome assembly GCA_023422635.1 of Bacteroidota bacterium. GTDB lineage: Bacteria > Bacteroidota > Bacteroidia > Flavobacteriales > Weeksellaceae > JAFAGO01. The sequence goes on along the minus strand of JAFAGO010000035.1, from coordinate 85,947 downwards.
AAAATACGATTGCAATTTCCATCGCTTCTTTAGGCTTTATAATCGGTCTTGGACTTTTGGGAAGTGCCATTAAGAACAGAAATAAATCGGAAAATACCATTTCGGTCACCGGTTTAGGAACCAAGCAATTTACTTCGGATCTTATTACTTGGTCGGGAAATTTTTCACGAAATAGCTTCGATTTGAAACAAGCCTATGATGAATTGGCAAATGATAAAAAAGTGATTGAAAATTACTTGGTTTCAAAGGGAATTCCGAAAAATGAAATTGTTTTTTCTTCGGTAGATATTCAGAAACAATACAATTACGGAACGGATGCAAGCGGCATCAACACGCAAACTTTTGCGGGATATCAGCTTTCTCAAAAAGTTTCTATCGAGAGTAAAAATGTTGGAAAAATTGAAAATCTTTCGCGTAATATTACAGAAATCATTAACCTCGGAATTGAATTTACTTCCTCGCCACCTAATTATTTCTATACCAAATTGTCGGACGTGAAGCAACAAATGATTGCCGATGCAACAAAAGATGCGAAACAGCGCGCTGAAAAAATTGCAGAAAATGCGGGTTCAAAATTGGGAAATTTGAAAAAAGCAAATATGGGAGTAATACAAATTACTGCGCCAAATTCCAATGAAGATTATTCATATGGTGGAACATTCAATACGTCGTCGAAAGACAAGGAGGCGAGCATTACAATTAAATTGGAATATGAAGTAGACTAACGATTTTGAATATTATTTTCGATGAAATGATAAAAAAAAACCAGCGTTTATTTTGCTGGTTTTCTTTGTTTTATCTTCTTCTTAATGGTGTTTTAAATCTGGCTAAAGGCGCCATTCTTCCTTTCACTAAAAGAAGTTCATCTCCTTTAATGATAAAAGAATCAGCGTGTTGAAGAATATTTGTAAATTCATCTTCCAACGTCATATCGGGGCAAGCCATCATTGTGCTTATTCCTGCACTAAGTTTTAATTTGTTAAAAGCTTCCGTAACAAAAGTACCAGATAGCGTATTACAACCTGCGGTCGCCGTATAACGATTGCTCGCATCATCAAAAGTGATAAACGCTTGTTTATTCATAGTGGTATTGGGATCTACGGGTTTGCCCATTAACTCAAATAGCGTCCATTGTTTATCTACTATATCATAATTTTCTCGCGTAAAAATAAAGAGTTGCGCGAAATCGCCTTCGATTCTATTTCCTGATTGGTCGAGCTGTGTTAGCGTGTCTTCACCAACCAAAAAATAACTTTTTGATTTTGAATCGTCGAGAATAATTTTTGTCCCAGATTGATCCCAATTAAATGTTCCAGAGGTTTGAAATGGATCAACATTTCTACCTAGATATTCAGAAGTGGTGGTAAATGTATTATCAGTTTCTAAATGAATGGTTGTTTTAATACCTTCGCAATCGGCACAAGGAATTGTACCTCGGTAAATACCGTAAACATCATTTTCGTATTTTGGTGTATTTTTTTCCGTTTGGGTATTCACTGTTTTTTGATTTTGACAAGAAGTAAGACTTGAAAAAGCGGCAGTTGCGACAATAATCAGCGAGAAAAGTTTTGTTTTCATACATGTGTTTTTTGAAAGAGAGATGAGCTTTTGATTACATTTCCTATGAACGCAAGCAAATCTACTTTACGTGGCGTTTTTAATTGTTCTCATGTAAAAAACGATACACGTTTTGATGAATGATTGCTATCGATTCAGGAATTTCGTGATTTTGAAAGTTAGCCATCAAATACAATTCCATACTGTTTTTTCCTTCTCCGTAACTGGGTTGTAAATAATGTTTTTCAATAATGTGAAAGCCATTTCTTTCGTAAAAAGCAATTCTTCTTTGTGCAATTTCGTTGAAATCGGAAGGTTCTGATTCCAATATCATTTTAGGATACGTTTGGGTGAGAATTTTCAAAACAGAAGCGCCAAATTTTCGGTTTCGAAATTCTTTAAAAACTTCAAAATGTTCTAGAAAGTAAAAGGAATTAAGATTCCAAACAACTGCATATCCTATTGAAATTTCGTCTTCAAGAATTCCTAAAATATCCACAGATGTGTTTTCACTTAAAGAAAGAAAATCATCACGATCCCTTCTTTCATCGGCAGGGAATGTGCTTTCGTAATGAGGTAAAATTTGGGCTATTTCTTCTTCAGAGTTTAACTTTTTTAGTGAAATCATACCATGTTTTTTATAGATCAAAAACGCTCGGTCTTCGAATGAAAAAAATATCTTTTACCCAAAGCGTGAACGCTAAACCAAGATAAAACAGAAAGAAAATTCCAGCGGTTGCAAATGTTGAATAAATGAAAAAAACGCGGAGTTTACTCACCGGAATTCCCAATTTCGTTCCCATTCTTGTAAGCACGCCAAACCATTGTTGTTCCATTTTGTGGCGTAAATTATTAATGAAGTTAGGCTCTGTCATTTCTATTATTGTTCGCGTAAAAGTTGGTACCCGATGCTGCAATTTAGGCAATTTTTTGGTAAGCAGAAATTTTTATAATGATAAAGAAATGCTTGGGTATCTTTAGCGGAATTCATTTTTATCTTTAAATTTTTCCATTTGTCGATAACACTATTCTTTTCTGGTTTAATAGCTTCGTAAAATTCAAGGATTTCATCAGCTGTATTTTCGTTTTCATTCTTAAACCAAGTGTACTTAATCGGCAATACAGCATTTATCAAGATTAAATCAACAAAATTTTTAGTTAAAAATGTTGAGTGGATTTTTGATGTTGTTTTTCCGAAAACAAATTTGTCGTCCCAATACGGATGAGCTTGAATTATGGAAAAGATTTCATGCATTTTTTGTACAGAATTTACTTCCATAAGCATTTGAAATAAGCTGGGATATTGATGCAGAAGCGCAGCGAATTGAGAAATCCGTATTGTTGGGAAATTCTGAGGACGCAAGCGAAGGAATTTTGGTGAGAATGAATGAGGTGAAAGTTCAAATTTATGTTTAAGAAAATCAAATTCGCGTTTCCAAAGTTGAGTATTTTCATCCATTGAAACCTTCAACCAATCGGCTTTGCCATACAATAAAGCATTAATTTGTTCTAGATTATTTCGTGTCTTCCGAATAACAGAATAAGGAATGCTCTCAGCAATATTTCGAAAAATATCGGCGTTTACTTTTAAGCCGAAAGCATATGCAAGTTCGTGAAATAATACCGCCTCATAATCATTTTTATTTTGCTTGAGTTGGGTTTCTATACCAGTTGATCGTTCATTGAGTTTTGATAAAAGTTGATTTTCTTGAAAGTTAATGGGGGTTTTTTGAATGTCAAAAATGCTTTCACAAGGAATAAATGCTGCATCCATCATCATTTTTTCATACTTCCAGAAAAGTTTTTCATTAATAAAATTTTTTAATTCCAATGTGGGAATATTAAGATTCGTCAGGTCGTTAATTTCACAATCATGCATAAATACCACATGCAAAATGATATTCTTAAATTCTGAATTTTCGGAATGTTGATGTAATATCCAATCGGAAGATCGTAAATGAAGCTCGATATTACCTGCTAAAACGAAGTCTTTAGTTTTAATTTTTGCGAACGAAAAATCTGGACCTGAATTATGATTCCAAGTGCCATAATCGAGAATTTCCAGCGGGTTTCCATTCGTATCTACAAAATTGAAACCTGAAAACAATCGATAATTCCAGATATATTGGAGTAATTTTTCGTTCACAGGATATTTTTCTTAAAGATAAAAATATCCTGTAATATTTTGAAATTTAACGAGTTGTATTTTTGTTTTGGAATTCTTCTAACGTACGAACATACATATCTTCATAAAGTGGAAGGATTTTTTTAATGTCAAAACGTTCTGCTTGCTGCTTTGCATTGTGTTTCATTTGTTGCAATAAATCATCATTACTAAGCAGTTTTATGGTGTAGTTGCTCATTGCTTCAACATTCCCAACTTCCGTTAAATATCCGGTTTCTCCTTGGATATTCACTTCCGGAATTCCACCTGCGTTGGAACTAACAACAGGGGTGGATGCGGCCATTGCTTCTAAAGCTGCTAAACCAAAACTTTCTTGCTCCGATGGCAGTAAAAAAACATCACATAGTTGCAAAATTCGGTATAAATCGTTCACTTTACCTAACAAACGAATTTTGTCGATGAGGTTGGGATTTTCTTCTAGAAACTGCGAAACAATTTCCATTTCTGGTCCTTCACCAATAATAATCAATTTTGATTTTACTTTTTTCTGAACATTTTTAAACACTTGCAAAACATCCTGAATTCTTTTTACTGGTCGCAAATTAGAAACGTGAATTAGAATTTTTTCGTCGGGTTGAGCAAATTGGTTTCTGTTGCACGATATACATTCATCAAATTCTGTGTTATCGATAAAGTTTGTTATGACTTCGATATTTTTATGAATTGAAAAAAATTGAAGCGTATCTTTTTTCAAACTCTCCGAAACGGTTGTGATGGTGTTGGATTGATTAATGGAGAATTCAACGGCGTGTTTATAACTGGGATGTTGCCCTACCAAAGTAATATCTGTTCCATGCAATGTTGTAACCAAAGGAACATCTTTACCTTCTTCTTTCAGCATTTGTTTTGCGGTAAAAGCGGCGTAAGCATAAGGAATGGCATAATGTGCATGCAGCAAATCTAGCTTGTATAAATTAACAACCCTATAAATCATCGAACTTAACGCAATGTCGTAAGGTTGATACTGAAACAGAGGATAGGTTTGCACATTTACTTTATGAAAAAATATGTTGGGATTGGTAATATCCAATCGTGCAGGTAAGTTGCTGGATATAAAGTGCACTTCGTAGCCTTTGTTGGCAAGCGACATTCCAAGTTCAGTGGCAACAATACCGCTTCCGCCATAGGTTGGGTAACAGAGAATTCCGATTTTCATTGTTTTCTTTTAAAGGTTTTCAGAATTGTAAACTGATTTTCCTTCTAATTTTAATAGTTAAATTCTTGCTAAAGATAGCGATTCCTAATTTGGTGTGTTCGATTTTAATGTTTCGCCTTTAAATTGATTCCTGCACCGTATTTTAAATCTTCATTTACCAAAACCGGAAGTTTACCGTTGATCTCCGTATTTCCTTCGAATGCTTCAGCAGTTGCTTTCATTGAATCGCTATTGTTTTCGTACGATATGAGAACGGTGGAAAGTTTTGAAATACTGAAATCTTTTAGCGCATATGGCGAACCGAAAATAGCAAGAATAGTTGGATGTTTTTTTGCCAAAGCAGAAATGATTTTCTTACTATTTTCTGAAATTTGATATGGTTTATATGCAGTAGAATTATCTTTATGAATGCCGATAATTACTTTAGCACCAGTAGGAATTGTCGCAATTTCGGTGGCTTTTATAAGTACGATGTTTTGCGTGTTGCTGAGGTTTTGGTAAAATGTTTCGTAAGGCGCTTCTTCTAAAGGAACGTAGTAATAGGTTTCTTTTTCTTTTAATGGGAGTAACGCTTTTTCGTCTTTTATTAATGTTAAAGCATTGCTGTATAAATTTTGAACCAATTGTTGATGAGATTCTGTGTTTAAATCTTGATTTACATTTATGGGATTTACCTCATTATACTGCGTTAATCCAAGATAATATTTGGCGAGCAAAATTTTCTTCACACTTTCTTCAACTCTGCTTTGAGGGATTTCTCCACGATCAATGGCATTTTGAATTAGTTTTTTCCCTTTTGCAACATCTTGAGAAAAAAGCATTAAATCATTTCCGGCTTTAAAAGCCATTGCATCTAGTTCGCCCGCTTTGTATTTGTTGGCAACAGCGCCCATATTTAAGGCGTCCGTTATAATTAAGCCTTTATAGCCCAGTTTCTCTTTAAGAAGTTCCGTCACAATTTTGTGCGAAACCGATGCAGGAATTCCTTTACCGTTTTCGAGGGTTGGTACATAAAGATGCGCAACCATTACACCACCAATTCCTTTATCCATCAATGATTTGAAAGGGGCAATTTCGATTTCATTTAATCTTTCTAGATTGTGCGAAACCACAGGTAAATCCAAGTGCGAATCGGTATCTGTATCGCCATGTCCAGGAAAATGTTTAATCGCTGCTAAAACATTAGAATCTTGCAATCCCTTCGAATAGGCCAATGCAGAATGGATAACATTATCAACATCCGATCCAAAACTACGGTTTCCGATGATGGGATTATTCGGATTGGTATTCACATCAACCACGGGCGCAAAATCCCAATTAATCCCCATCCTTTTACAGTCTTGCGCAATTTTTTCAGCCATTTGATAAATTAAATTTTTATCCTGAATCGCACCTAACGTAATTGCCCATGGAAATTTGTAAGCGGTGGGAATTCTTTGATACAATCCCCATTCTGCATCCATCCCAATTAATAGGGGGACTTTAGCGTTTTTCTGAAATTCATTTACAAGATTTATCTCTCTTTCGGCGTCGTCTTGCATTAAAATTAGTCCGCCAATTTTTTCTTTTTCTACAATGTTTCGCACATCGTTAATAAATGATTCGCCTTTATTGGTGTAAAGAGCAACGATAAATAATTGGCCTAGCTTTTCGTTTTGGCTTAATTGCGAGTACGTTTTATTCACCCAAGTATTTGCTTTTTCCTGATCGGCTAAAGTGGTGTTTTTTGGCTGATATTGGGCTTTTAAAAAGCAAATTGACAGTAGCGTAAAAAGTATTGTGAAAGAAAGTTTCATTTTTTTCGTTTAATTAGTTGTGTAACAAAAATACAAATTTAACCTTTGTGATTACATTTACCTTGATAAATGGTATATGTTTTGAATTGCTACAATTATATTGACAACCCAAATAATTTACATAATGAAAAAATTCTTTTCTCTTTTATTTCTAAGTGTTTTCGCGCTATTTATGGTAAGCTGCAATAATAGTGATGATGATAACTATGTGGATAATGATACCTATCCGCACGTGATTGATATTACTGAAAATTTTAAAAATAGTGATGGCTCGAATGCCGACTATTTATACGGTATTAATAAAGGATTTTCAACTCCGCTTTATAATACCGATGTGGTTTTGATTTATAGACGTGATGTTTCTTCCGGAACCGCAGTTTGGAAATTGCTTCCTAAAACGTATTATTTTCAAGAAGGCGAGATGGATTATACCTTCGATTTTACTGTTAACGATGTACAAATTTATGCGGATTCAAATTTCAATCTTACTTCTCAGGATGCTACGTTTAAAAGTACCTATTTAAATAACCAAACATTTAGAGTTGTATTAATCCCTGCATCGGGTAGAGTAACCGTGAATTACGAAGATTACAACGAGGTGATTCAAAAGTATAATATTGATGATTCTAACGTTACGAAATTGTAATAATTTAAAATGATTAATAACTCCCATTGCTTGTGTAGTGGGAGTTTTTTTATGTTGTCGATTGGCGTTGCACAAGTTTTCTAGATGAAAAGTTACTATCTTTGGAAAAACAAATTTAAATTTTATGAGTGTACACATTAGTGCAAAACCTGGAGAAATTGCAAAAATTGTTTTGCAACCGGGAGATCCTTTGAGAGCTCAATACATTGCTGAAAACTTTTTAGAAAACGCGAAATTGGTGAGCAAAACCAGAGGGATTTTATATTATACTGGAACCTACAAAGGAAAAGAAATCTCCGTAGGAGCAAGTGGAATGGGATGTCCAAGTATTGGGATTTATTCTTTTGAATTATTTACGGAATACGAAGTGGATACCATCATCAGAATAGGAACTTGTGGAGCGTATACAACCGATTTAAAACTTTTTGACGTTCTGAACGTTGAATTTTCAGCAAGCGAAAGTACCTACGCAAAATATTCTTGGGGAATTAAAGATGAAGTGATCTCTCACCAAGGTAATGTTTTCGAAAAAATTAATGAAACGGGTAAAACCCTTGGAACTGCTGTGAAACCTACAAATATCCATACCAGCGATATTTTCTACAGTAACGGAACGGGAATTCCAGCGGTTGCAGTGAAGAATAATTGCTCTGCTGTAGAAATGGAAGCTTTTGCCTTGTTTGCGAATGCAAAACATTTAGGTAAAAATGCAGCTACAATTTTAACTGTTTCCGACGTAATACCTTCTGGTGAAAAAATTTCAGCGGATGAGCGTGAAAAAATGCTTAAAACAATGATTGAACTTGCCTTAGAAACCGCTTTGAGTTTGTAGAAATCAATTTAAAATAAAAGCAAATAAAAACCGAGTCGATAAATCGCACTCGGTTATTTTTTTTTAGAATATCAGAAAACTATTCAAAATTTGGATTTTCATCATCAAGTAAATGACCGAAAAATGTTCTTTTTGTTTGCAAATATTTCAAGCTATTTTTGTTTGCTTTAATCTGTAAAGGAATTCTTTCGTGAAGCGTAATATCGCTCTCTTCAACAATTTTAATTTTCTCTGGATTGTTGGTCATCAAGTTGATTTCCTTTATACCAAGTTGATGAAGGATATCGATTGCAGTTTGAAAATTACGATCATCAGCAGGTAGTCCTAATTCGAGGTTGGCTTGAACGGTATCAAAACCCTTTTCTTGCAAAGCATACGCTTTCAATTTGTTAATGATGCCAATATTTCTTCCTTCTTGCCTCAAATACACAATTACGCCTCCGTTATTCTGCATATAGTGCATGGCAAGATCAAGTTGTTGTCCACACTCGCATTTTCTGGAATGAAAAACTTCTCCTGTAATGCATTCGGAGTGGAAACGTACGTTAACGGGTTTAGAAAAATCTGTATTGTCAGCAATAAGTGCCATATGTGGCATCCAATCTTTTTCGTTTTCGGAAAAAGCAATCATCCGGAAATTGCCATATTCTGTAGGAACATTGGCTTCCGCCTGAATTTTAATCATATCGTAGGGAGGTGGCTATGTTAGTTGAGGGTTACTGAATCTTTTGCTTGCTGACGATCTTCTAAATTGTTCATATTGGTTTTTATTCGAACCAAATATCGGTTTAAAACAGCAGCTTCATCTTGATTAAGATACGGTTTTAACTTTTGTAGTTTTTTATAGGATCTTTGAAAGCTATTGTAGGATTTTTCCATATGAATAAGGTTGTAATCCTGAATACTACTAATGTATGATTTTATATGCTCCTTAAGTTTTAAAGTTTCAGAGTTAACAGCGTCATTGGTAAATTTGGGAACAGAAGACATTAAATTACTCAATTCTGATGCGTAATTTATTTGGTTTGCTCTTTCTTCAAAAGAGGTAGTTTTATATCTGTTTCCAGTAATGTCGTCATTATTTCCTGAAAGTGGGGAAAGGTTAACCTTCTCGGTATTACAAGAAACCAATGCAAACACGATACAACAGTACAACAATATTCTCTTATCCATTTTTGTGACTTTGATAGAGGATTGGGTTAAGACTTTCGTCGTTGTACATTTTCATTTGTTTGTACACTTTCATCTTAACGGTACCTTTCTCAATATCATCCAACAACTGATCAATTGCGGTGCTTAAATCTATCTTTTGTTCTTCTAAAACATGAAGCTTATTAAGACAGTTTTCGCGGTGTTCGGCTGTCGCTGATTCACGATGAGCTTCAATAGACATGTGGTAAATCTTCAGTGCGAGAATCGAAAGTCGGTCAATGGCCCAAGCAGGAGTTTCAGTATTTAATCGAGCTTTTTCGGAAGGTATTACATTTTTATTTTTTTGTAAAAACCAATAATCCAAATTTTCTACTAAATCGGTTCTGTCTTGGTTGGACTTATCAATTCTACGTTTAATGGTAAGCGCATTTTCTGCGGTAATATTTTCATCACGAATGATGTCTTCCAAATGCCATTGAACGGTATCAATCCAGTTTTTAACATACAAAATGTGTTCCAAACCATTCTGTGGGAAGGAATTGTCTATAGGAGTATCTACGGAATCCGTAATGTGATAATCTTCAATAGATTGGTTGAAAACCGACCAGGCTATTTCAGAAAAAGTCATAATCTAAAGTTTAGTTTGTGGGAGTTTGATTGTTAGAGTCTGTAGGTTTTTTTTCATCCTCTTTAACAGCGTCCTTAAATTCTTTAATTCCAGATCCCATTCCACGCATAAGCTCAGGAATTTTTTTACCACCGAAAAGAACAAGCACAATGAGTGCTACTATTAATATATGTTGCCATGAAATAGCAAGTATTGTTAAACTTTCCATTTTTCAAATTTTTACAAAGTTAATTAAATTTTAGTTCACCCATTCCATAGGGTTTACCGGATTACTTCCGTTCCATATTTGGAAGTCCAATGTTGTAGTACCATCAAAATCCTGACCAACGGTACCAATGTTAGATCCTGCAGCAATGGATTGATTAGCAGAAACCATTGTATTGGCTAAGTTTGCATATACGGTGAAATAATCACCATGTTTAACTAAAACCGTTTTGGTGCCATCTGGCGAAGCGATAATTCTTGAAACGGTTCCTGGGAAAACGCATTTCGCGACAGTTCCTTTTGCAACCGCAATTTTAATCCCATTATTTTCTTCCCAAATATTTTTGAAAACAGGGTGTTGTTGACGACCAAAATAGTGGGTTATTGTTCCACGAACAGGCATTCCGATTTTTCCTCTATTGGCCGAGAAATTTGCAACGGAACCCGTTGATACGCCGTAACTGGACATTGCTTTTGTTTCAGCGGCTTTTTTCTCTTCATCTTTTTTCTTAGCCAACGCGGCCTCGGCGGCTCTTGCTTCAGCGGCTTTGTTTGCTGCGTCTTTTGCTCTTGCTGCAGCATCTGCGGCCTCTTTTGTAGCGGCAATTCTTCTTGCTTCTTCTTTCGCAGAAGCTTCTGCTTTTGCAGCGGCTTCTGTACGTTTTCTTTCTTCCTCGGCTTTTTTCGCGGCAAGGTCTGCTGCTTTCTTCGCTTCCGCTTCTGCTATTTTTCGTGCACGTTCTAGCGCTTCTTCTCGCGCTTTATTTTCAGCTTCAATTCTTGCTTTTTCACGGGCTGCAGCTTCTTTTGCTAAACGTATTTTTTCGGCTTCGGCTCTTTTTCTTTCTTCTTCTTTTGCTTTTGCAATTCGTATTTCTTCAGCAATAATGCTTCGAATTTGGCCTTCTAATTTTTTAGATTCGGCTTGTTTTTGTTTTAATTCGCCAGTAAGTTGCGCTTCATTTTTCTTGAAATCGGCTAACAGAACTTCTTTTTGTTTTCGTTCTGCTTCAATGGTGTTAAGATCTTTTTGCTGGTTAGAAAGCAAAATATTTTTTTCGTTTACCGATTTTTGTTTTGCTGCAACTGCTAGTTTCATTTTATTCGCTGCCTCGGTGATTTCTGCAGCTTTACGATCTTGAAAATCAGAATATTGCTTTAAATACTGAACTCGTCGAATTGCCTCGCCAAGATTTCTTGAGGATAAAATAAAAGTAACTTTATTTTGAACGCCTTTATTTTTATAGGCATTAATTAAAACACCTGCATAGTTTTTGCGAAGGGTGGCTAGTTCACGATTTTGCCTGTTGATTTCTAACTGCCGTAAGTACACCTCGTCTTCAATAAGGCGTTTTTCTTTTTGCGTGTTGGTGAATACTTTTTCACGAAGTTGAATTTTCGTGTTAATATTGTTCAAGTATTCCAAAGATAATTTAGATTGCTGCTGGGTTTTAGCCAGTTGCGTATTGATCGCGGAAATCTGCTTTTTGAGTTCTGCATTTTGTTGCTGAAGTTGTTCTTTTTTCTGACCAAAGAAAATTCCAGAAAGCAAAATACTGATGATGAAAGCGATTTTTTGTGTCATTTAATCTCGGTTTTTTTATAATTAGCCGGCACAGAATAAGGAGTTTCCATTGGGACAAACGCAAAATTCGTATTTTCGATCTGAATCTGACTTGTTTTGTCGTTTTTTATAATTATTTTAACATTTTTAGGAAACTTTGAATTTTCTACGGAAACCCAGTCGGAGTAATTGATTTCGAGTGTTTCGTTTTTTCTAATTTCGTTTAAAAATACTTGATTCAGCGTGCCGTCCAACGCGTATTGAAGCTGAATTTTATATTCCGAAAAAAAACCGTTTTTGTTGATTATTTGATTCTTCTTCGATTGTAAAGCGTAGCCTTGTGCATTTTCGGTAAGCACGAAATCATTTTCGCTTACGGGAATAAATGTTTTTCCAACGAGCAGATTCTGAAGTGCTTGGTAATCGATGAAGTTAACGTTTAATAAGTTGTTTAAATAAGCAAAATCGGAATCGATATACGTTTTATTCCATTTTTCATAACCTTTAATTCCTTCTGGAGTTGCAATGCCTCGCCCAGCGTTAAAAATTACGGCCATAATATTCATCCATACTTTTTTGCCATTTTCAATGTAAATTGTGGCATCTAAAGTGGGAATAAATGCTCCAGTATCGATATTGATCCGACTATTGATTTTTACCTGTTGAAAATTGGAAGGTGTTGCAATCGCTTCGAAGAATGAATGTTCAGCGACGGGTTTGTTAACATCAACGGGAGTAGTGGCGGTTTTCGTGGTACTGCAAGAACTTAGAACGAAAATAAGTCCATAAAACAAATGCTGAATTTTCATATATAACAATTTTGCAACAATCTTGTACAATAGTAACGCCAAACCACACAAAAACATTTTGTGTGGTTCGAATTTATAACTTTAAAAGCGATTAATCTTTAGAGACGAAATCCAATTCGGAATAATCTCCCAAAGAAATTTCTCTTGAAACTCCGTAATATTTGGCGTGACTTCCTACCATTGAATTGCTTAAATTACCGTGGTCGATTACAGTGTTTTCTTGGATTAGTGAATTTTCGATGTTAGAGTTTTTCACTTTTGTTCCATTTCCTAACGATACGTTTGGACCAATTTTGGAATTTTGAACTTCTACATTTTCACCAATAAAGCAAGGTTCAATAATTAAGCTGTTTTCAATTTTTGCTGAAGCCGGAAAATTAGAAAATTCTTGTTTTTCGTAATTTAATATTTTTCCGTTTGTTTCTACGGTTGCGTTTTTATTTCCGCAATCCATCCAATCATCTACCTTTCCTAATGAAAATTTTGATCCTTTTTGACGAAGGTTTTCCAGCGCTGTAGTAAGCTGAAACTCACCACGATCTTTAATATCGTTATCCATAATGAAGTTGATTTCCTCCATTAATTTTTCAGCAGACTTAAAATAGTAAATTCCAATAATTGCTAAATCGGAAACAAACGTTGCTGGTTTCTCCACGAAGTCGGTAATAAAGCCGCTATCATCCAATTTTACAACACCAAAAGCGGAAGGATCTTCAACCGTTTTTACCCAAATAACGCCGTCTGATTCTTTATCTAGCTTAAAATCTGCACGGAAAAGAGTATCGGCAAAGGCAACAACCACATCACCTTTCATGGATGCTTCTGCGCATTTTATCGCATGTGCAGTTCCCAATGGTTCGTCTTGAGTGTAAACGCTTCCTTTTGCACCCAAATCTTCTGCAATTTTTATTAATGAAGCTTCTACTTCAGGCCCGAAATCACCAACAATAAAGGCAACTTCATCAACTTGTTCACCTGCAACTTTAGCAATGTCTTCCACTAGACGTTGTACAATTGGTTTTCCTGCGATCGGAATTAATGGTTTTGGAACAGTTAAGGTGTGAGGTCGTAGTCTTGAACCTCGTCCTGCCATAGGAACTATAATCTTCATATTAGTTTCAATTTTTGAATGAATGTTCGCAAATGTAATAATTTTAACTTAATTCGTCACTGCTTCAAATCACTTATCTTTACTTTTGCTCGAGAGAATGATGTTTTTTATGAAAAGGGAAATTATTAATTATTTTTTTTAATAATCCTTCATTGAATCGTTGATCTATTTCAAAGCTTTAACGAAAAACGCAGCGCTATTTCTTTATTTTTTTAAGGATACTTTTCGGTAGTAGATTTTGAAATTTAACCATTGCAATTGCAGTGATGATAAAAATGATATTGCCAATAATAAAATTATTGCTAAAGTATTGATAGCAAACCAAAGAAAGAACAATTGTGATTAAAATTACATTTGTATTTTGAAAAATTCGGTACGGAATAGGATAAGCTTTTTGTCCCCAAAAATAAGAGATCAACATCATTGCCAAATAAGAGATGAAAGTAGCCCAAGCACATGCCCAATACCCATATTCAGGAATGTAGTAGTAATTGATAGCAATCGTGATGGCTGCCCCAATTCCCGAAATAATTGCCCCAATATGTGTATTGTCGGTAAGTTTGTACCAAATTGCCAAGTTGAGATAAATTCCTAGAAATAGACTTCCAAAAAAGAGCAGTGGAAGCATTGAGATTCCCTCGTAATATTCGGGATTATTCAAATATGTTTTTGAAATCCAATTTAAATTTGCAGAAAGAAATAGGATGATTAAACAATTCACAGCAATGAAAACATCCATTAATTTTGAATATGTTTTCTGTGCATTTTCACTTTTTGAGTGACTGAAAAAGAACGGTTCAACGCCCAATACATATGCTTGCCGAAATAAAATAACAAAAGTTACAATTTTTGCTACGGCGCCATAAACACCCAATTCGTGGCGCGCGATATCTTCTGGCAATAGATATTTTAGAAATTGGCGGTCGAAAGTTTCGTTAATAATTCCGGCTAATCCCGCAATGGTAATCGGCCAAGAATACTTCATCATTTTTTTCCAAAGCTGCCAAGAAAAGTACTTGATTTTTGCTATAAAAATCTCTTTAAAAAGTAAAATAAAAGTAATTCCACTCGCAATTAAATTCGCTAAAAATACATACCCAATTCCGAATTTAGGACTATACGAAATTCCTATAAAACCATTTTTGAATCGAGGCAGAATGAACAAAAAGAAGATAATCAGAAGGAAATATACAACACCGTTTGTGATTTTAATCGCGGCGTATTTTAATGGTCTTTCGTTTTTTCTGAGCAGAACGAAAGGCATTGCACAAAATGCATCTAATGCCAAAACGATTACCATCATCGTGAGCAAGTTAACTTGCGTTGGTGTTTTGAATGCAATCGCTAAATCCTGCCGAAATAGAAGAGCAAATAGTAGAAATAAAAATGATGCCGTTAGTACACTGAAAAACGAAGTGGATACCAATTTACGATCGTCCTTTTCATCCAAAGCAAATCTAAAAAAAGTAGTTTCCATTCCGTGGGTTAACAGAACGGCAATTACGCCTGCAACAGAATAAAAATCTGCGAACGGAGAGTAGGCTTCTGGCCCAAATATTCGCGTAATAAATGGATTAATTACAAATGGAAATAAACGGATAATTACTGTGGTTAATCCGTAGAGCGCGGTTTGTCCTAAGAGTTTTTTGTACAAAAAAAAGTTTTTGCAAATGTAGAATTTTCTAAGTAATTGCCATTAGCTCCATCTTAAAATCATTAATTTTACGCTTACAAAAGTTTAAAATGAAAATCCTAATAAAAAACGCGAAGATTGTCAACGAAAATCAGATTTTTCAAAGCGATCTTCTAATAGAAAACGATATAATTTCAAAAATTGATTCACAAATATCAGAAGAAAATGTTGACGAAATTATCGATGCTTCTGGAAAATATCTTCTTCCTGGAATTATCGACGATCAGGTTCATTTTCGTGAGCCAGGTTTAACTTGGAAGGGCGATATCGAAACCGAAAGCAAAGCAGCAATTGCAGGTGGCGTTACGAGTTTTATAGATCAACCCAACACCGTTCCTAACGCAGTAACGCAAGAATTGCTGGAAGATAAATATGCAATCGCAGCAGATAAATCTTATGCGAATTATGGATTTATGATGGGCGGAACCAATGATAATCTGGATGAAATTTTAAAAGCAAATCCGAAGAACGTTCCAGGAATAAAATTGTTTTTGGGCTCGTCAACAGGAAATATGTTGGTGGATAATCCTGAAACGTTGGAGCATATTTTCAGTAAAACCAAAATGCTAATCGCTGTTCATTGTGAAGATGAAGATACCATTCGAAAAAATACAGAAGAGTATAAAGCAAAATATGGAGATGATATTCCTGTGAAATTTCATCATTTAATTCGAAGTGAAGAGGCGTGTTATAAATCTTCCTCGAAAGCAATTGAACTCGCTAAGAAAACAGGAGCAAGATTGCATGTTTTTCACTTATCTACCGCAAAGGAAACTGCTCTTTTTAGAAATGATATTCCCTTAAAAGATAAAAAAATCACCGCTGAAGTTTGTGTTCATCACCTTACGTTTACCAATGACGATTACGAGACAAAAGGAAGTTTAATCAAATGGAATCCCGCGGTAAAAACGCAAAACGATAAAGATGGATTATGGCAAGCTTTGTTGGATGATCGAATTGATGTAATTGCAACAGATCATGCTCCACATACTTTTGAAGAAAAACAGAACGTTTATACCAAGTGCCCTTCTGGTGGACCTTTGGTTCAGCATTCGTTGAATGTAATGCTGGAAAATTATCGCAACGGAAAAATTTCTCTTGAAAAAATAGTTGAAAAAATGGCGCACAATCCGGCAATATTATTTCGAATTGAAAAGCGTGGTTTTATTAAAGAAGGCTTTAAAGCCGATTTGGTTTTGGTGGATTTAGATCAAAAGTACACCGTTTCTAAAGAAAATATTTTATACAAATGCGGATGGAGTCCGTTAGAAGGAACGGAGTTTCATTCGAAAATCACACATACTTTCGTGAACGGAAATTTGGCTTATGAAAACGGAGTTTTTTCAAACCAAAAATTCGGTGAAAGACTTTCATATACAACACTTTAATATTTAAACGGTAAAACGTAAAAAGCGTTTCTGCCTGGAGATTCAACCTCAAATAGAAGAAAAAATAGCAAGAATTTTTTTAAACAAAATGTAACAATTTCATGTTTTGATTGTCTTATTTGGGTATAAATATTATTTCACTATGATCAGAAGAATTTCTACAGTTTTATTGGTAGCAGCTCTTTCTTTCAACGCTTTCGCACAAAATAACGAATGGAAAGAAGCGAAAAGCGCTGGCTATACCTATAAATATGTAACCAACGATCCAACCAATTCAAGATTTTATACCTTGAAAAATGGTTTGACCGTAATATTGAGTCCAACTCCTAAAGATCCAAGAATTCAAGCGTTTGTTGCTGTAAAAGCGGGAAGCAAAACCGATCCTGCTACCAATACAGGACTTGCGCATTACTTGGAACATATGCTTTTTAAAGGAACTGATAAATATGGTTCGTTAGATTGGAGCAAAGAAAAACCAGAATTGGATAAAATTGATGCGCTTTACGAGCAATACAACAAAACAAAAGACGAAAGTCAAAGAAAAGAAATCTATAAAAAAATCGATTCTATTTCCGGCGTTGCAAGTAAATATTCCATCGCCAATGAATACGATAAAATGCTTTCCGGGATGGGAGCGCAGGGAACCAACGCTTGGACGAGTTTTGAAGAAACCGTTTATACAGATGATGTTCCTTCCAGCTCTATCGATAAATATCTTGCCGTTCAAGCGGAACGATTCAGAAATCCAGTTTTAAGAATTTTCCATACTGAACTTGAGGCGGTGTATGAAGAAAAAAACAGAACTTTAGATAGCGATGGTAGACAAGTTTTTGAAACCTTATTTTCGAATTTGTTTAAAAATCACAACTACGGACTTCAAACCACAATTGGTACAGTAGAACATTTGAAAAACCCTTCATTGGTACAAATCCGCAAGTATTTCAGTACGTATTATGTGCCGAACAATATGGGGATTGTAATGTCGGGAGATTTTAATCCAGATGAAGTGATTGCGAAAATTGATAAGGATTTTTCGTACATGCAAAATAAACCAGTTCCTAAATACACTTTTAAACAAGAAGATGCAATTAAAGCGCCTATTGTTAAAGAAATCGTAGGTCCTGATGCGGAAAGTGTAACTATCGGTTATCGACTTCCAGGGAATAAAGATAAAGATGTACTTCTTGCAGATTTAGTTGGTTCTATTTTAACCAACGGTGAAGCAGGTTTGATGGATTTAAACTTGGTGAAAAAGCAAAAACTTCTGCGTGCGGGTGCGTTCACCTATACGTTGATTGATCACGGAATTTTATATCTTTCCGGATCGCCAACTTCAGGACAATCTTTGGAGGAAGTTAAAGCGTTAATGTTAGAACAAATCGATAACTTGAAGAAAGGAAACTTCGATAACGATTTAATTCCTTCCATTGTTAACAATATTAAAAAGCAAAAAATTCAAGATACGGAATCGTATTCCGATAGAGCAAGTCTTTTGGTAGGTGCGTTTACGGCTGATTTGGATTGGAAAACGCAAGTGGCATACGTAAATGATCTTTCTAAAATTACAAAAGCAGATGTTGTTGCCTTTGCGAATAAATATTTGGGAGACGAAAATTATGTAGCAATTTTAAAAAGAAAAGGGGAACGTAAAGATCTTCAAAAAATTGATAAACCCATCATTACTCCTGTAGAAACCAATGCCGATAAACAATCGAGTTTCGTGAAGTTGATCGAAGATATGCCAAGTACGCCTTCTGCGCCAGTGTTTTTAGATTTCGATAAAGATATTCAAAAAGCAAAGGTTGGAAAAGCAGAAGTACTTTACGTACCGAATAAAGACAACGATTTATACAGATTGCGTTATCGCTACAAAATTGGTACTTTGAACGATCTTAAAATGCCAATCGCTGCGCAATACCTTCAGTTTTTAGGAACCGATAAAAAATCAGCGGAACAAATCTCTAAAGATTTTTACAAAATCGCTTCTAGCTTCAGCGTTTCAACTGGGGAAGAATATACAACCGTAACCATTGAAGGCCTTCAAGAAAACTTCGATCAAGCCGTGAAATTGTATGAAGATTTGGTGTTAAATGTAAAACCAGATGAAGAAGCATTAAAAGCGTTGAAAGCCAGATTAGCAAAAGCTAGAAATGATGCGAAATTAAATAAGGGAGCTATCCTTCAAGGTTTAACCAGTTATGCAACGTACGGTCCGAAAAATAAATTCAACAATGCGTTAACCGATGCTGAATTAAACGGAATTACTTCTGCCGAACTGATTTCAAAAATTAAAGATTTGAATAATTATGAGCAATCGGTAATTTATTATGGGCCAGCTTCTTTAAACGAGTTGACTTCTAAGGTGAAAAAAGAACATTCCATTCCAGCAACCTTTAAAACACCACTTACAGCCAAAACGTTTAAGCAAATTCCAACCACGAAAAACCAAGTGCTTTTCACGGATTATGAAATGGTACAAGCAGAAACCAGATGGGTTCGCAACACCAATCAGTACGATCCAAAAAACACAACTTTGGTACAAGTGTTCAATAATTATTTCGGTGGCGGAATGGGCTCAATTGTTTTCCAAACCATTCGCGAAAGTAAAGCATTGGCGTACAGTACGTATGGATATTACGTTTCACCACGTAAAAAATCAGATGGTTATTTGGTGCTAAGTTACGTGGGCAGTCAGGCCGATAAATTCAAGGAGGCGACAACGGCAATGAATGAACTTTTAACCAAAATGCCAGAGCTTCCAGCAAATTTAGAGCTTGCTAAAAACCAAGTGAAAAAAGACATTCAAACCGAGAGAATTACCCAAGATGGCATTATCTTCAGTTATCTTGAAGCAAAAGAACTTGGATTGAATGAAGACATCAGAAAGCAAGTCTACAACACTGTCGACGGCATCAGCATGAGCGATCTTAAAAATTTCCACCAAAACAATATTTCCGGAAAACCGTACACCTACGCATTGGTGGCTTCCGAGAAAAAAGTGCCTTTGGAAGAAATGAAAAAACTCGGCGAAGTGAAGAAAATTACTCTAGAAGAACTTTTCGGATACTAACCCATAGATTTCATACGAGAAGCTGTTCGGAATTTTCCGAGCAGCTTTTTTTGTGCTTACTTTTTAATTGATTGTCTGTTGTAGAATCTAAGGTTTCGATTATACTAAGGTTTAAACCTGTAAAAATCAAATTTTTAGAATTAGGATTGTCATACGGAGCGAAGTCGAAACATTTTTGTATTACATTAATTATAGAAAAATGGGCGTACATAATGAATTGTTACCTTCAAAAGTTTAAAATAAAATTCTCACTTTGTAATTGTATTTGGGCACCTTTTTCCGCCTTCCGCTCCCGCTTTTGTGCTCGTCGCAAGCCGCATCAATGCCAAAACGCTTCTTGCACAAAGAGCTCCGCTCAAGTCGGGGTGCGGGATTTTTGTTTGTATTTCCGGCATAGTTTTCATCGGGAAAACTCGATAAAAATGTGCTATATTTACCTCAATACAAAATCCCAAAATATACAGTATGAACTATTCAGAACCTATGCTTCGCGAAGGAGCTTTAAAAGATAAAGTTGCAATTGTTACCGGAGGAGGCAGCGGCCTTGGAAAAGCAATGACCAAATATTTCCTCGAACTTGGTGCCAAAGTTGTTATTACCTCCCGAAATTTAGAAAAGCTTCAAGACACTGCAAAAGAATTAGAAGAGCAAACCGGTGGAAAAGTGCTTTGCGTTTCCTGCGATGTGCGTAATTGGGAAGAAGTGGTTGCCATGAAAGATGCAGCAATTAAAGAATTCGGGAAAATTGATATTCTTTTAAATAATGCTGCAGGAAATTTTATTTCTCCCACCGAAAGACTTTCTCATTCCGCCTTTGATACCATTTTGGATATTGTTCTGAAAGGAACCAAAAATTGTACGCTTGCAGTTGGGAAATATTGGATTGAAAACCAACTTCCAGGAACGGTTTTAAATATTGTAACTACGTATGCTTGGACAGGTTCTGCGTATGTCGTTCCTTCGGCGTGTGCAAAAGCTGGTGTTTTAGCAATGACGAAAAGTTTGGCCGTAGAGTGGGCAAAATACGGAATTCGTTCCAATGCAATTGCGCCAGGTCCTTTTCCAACAAAAGGTGCATGGGACCGACTGCTTCCAGGCGATCTTCAAGAAAAATTCGATATGCGGAAGAAAGTTCCTTTACGACGGGTTGGCGAATATCAGGAGTTGGCCAATCTTGCTGCTTATCTTGTTTCCGATTTTTCTGCTTATGTAAATGGTGAGGTGGTTACTATTGATGGCGGTGAATGGCTTCAAGGCGCGGGACAATTCAATATGTTGGAGCAGATTCCGCAAGACATGTGGGATATGCTAGAAATGATGATTAAAGCCAAAAAATCCAATTAAATACCAATGAAATCTTTAATTTCTGCAGCAATCTTGTGTTGTGCAGTATTCTTGTCAGCACAAAATCTTAACGTGATGTCGTTTAATATTCGACTTTCAACCGATTCGGATAAAGAAAACTCTTGGGAGAATCGAAAGCAGGATGCAGTTGCTTTAATGGCGTATTATCATCCAGATGTGATGGGCGTTCAGGAAGCATTGCCACAGCAAATGAACGATATTCAAAATGCCTTAAAGGGCTATCGTTATATTGGAGTTGGTCGAGATGATGGTAAAGAAAAAGGTGAGTTTTCCGCTGTGTTTTATAATGCTGAAAAATTTAAGGTTTTAGATTCTGGAACGTTTTGGCTAAGCGAAACGCCTGAAATCCCTTCCAAAGGTTGGGATGCTGCGTACAACCGCGTTTGCAGTTATGCATTATTGAACGAAATTAAAACCGGAAAGAAATTTTGGGCATTTAATATTCATTTTGATCACGTGGGAAATGAAGCACGAGTGCAATCTGCCAATTTGATTTTAAAGAAAATGCAGAAATTGAATCAACAAAATTTTCCTGTAGTGCTAACAGGCGATTTTAATCTTACGGAAGAGGCGCAACCTATTCAGATTTTATCTTCACATTTAAAAGATTCTTATCATCATTCGCTCACGCCACACTACGGTCCAAAAGGTACTTTTCAAGATTTTGATACCCAGAAAGTGAGCGATGAAAGGATTGATTATATTTTTGTAAAAGGTTTTAAAGTGCTTTCGAGCAGAACCATTAACGATCGCAGAGAAAACTTGCTTTATCCATCCGATCATTTTCCCGTTTTGGCGGAATTAAGTTTTGAAAAGTAAAAGAACAATCGGAAGAATTTGAAATCGGTTTAAATTTTTAAAGTCAGTTCCAAAGTAGTTCCTGCTTTTGGACTACTTTGAAGTTGGTATTCAGCGCCAATAATTTCGGCGCGGTTTCGCATATTCGTTAATCCAATTCCTTCGCTTTTTAACTCGGCGAGATTGAATCCTTTGCCATCATCGTGGATAAAAAGTTTTAACTTTTGAGGGTTGTCTGCATTCAGATGTAAAGTTACAGTGGTGCATTCGGAATGCTTCATGCTGTTTTGAATAAACTCTTGCGTAATGCGCAACAGTACGTTTTTTTGCATCACCGTAAGATCAGGTTCAATTCCGCTTTGATGAAATTTCACTTGACATTTATTGATGGAATTCGCGTTTTGCACTTCTTCTTCAATGAGTTCGATAATTGATTTTTCGCTTATTTTATCGCTTGTTAATGTTCGGGATAAACTTCTTAAATCCTGTATTGATTCTTTTGCCACTGTTGCAATTTGTTTAAACTGCTCGTTAAGTTCAGGATACAAATTTTGATGCAATAGTTGTTGGGTGTAAATGCTAACCATCGTCATTCGTTGGCCAATATTGTCGTGTAGTTCTCTTCCTATTTGTTGCATTGTTTCTTTTTGAATTTCCAATTGTGTGCGTAAAAGTTCCTGCTGATGCATTTCGTTGGTCAGCCGCAAATTATTATCGTATTCTGCTTTTTTGGATTTATACCTTCTAATGTAAATAAGGATCGCGATAATAAATAATATAAAAAACAGATTGAAGAGGATAATTGTTAAGTATAATTCTGTTTTCCCCATATAAAAGCTATTGAAAATAAAACGTACATCATTACACAAGATGCTAAAAAGTAAGTAAAGTAAAAATCGTAAAACCCATCATATTCCACAATAAACGGATAAAAAGTAAAGAAGGGAAGGGTGCCGATATAAAAGAGTGTAACGCCAATATTAACGTAAAACATCATGTTTTTTTTAAACTTGAGAATGTTGGGTGAAGTAATTTGTTTGTAAAACTCCATAACGGCCAAGATCATCAAAAGCAAACAACCTAACGTGTAGTTGAGCGAAAATATAATTTTAGCGCTTTTAAAAAAATATTCATGTACAACGAGTGCCAGTATGTAAAGCGCCGTGAAAGAATAAAAAAGCTTTGGTTTTTTCAACGATTTTTTTGCGTACAGCCATATCCAAAAAATAAACTGTAACGGAATTACAAAGTAGTTGTAAAAATTATTTTTATTGTAGTCGATAATTAATTCGCCCCATTTCCCGAAAATTTCACTTAGGAAAATTAACACTAAATACAGTGCAAAAATGCGCCAGTATTTTTCTTTCTTTTTCCACATGAAGATAAGGGCGGTAAGGGCGGCAAAACCTTCGGAAATGGTAATTAAATTCTGTAAAAGTAGTTGAAATTCGCGCATTCTGTTTAGTAGCTTTGTCCTTCGCTTCTTCTTGGTGGAATTAGATAACCATGGTTTTCAGCCATGCTTTCATTGGTAGCTTTTACAGCGATTGTTTCAGATTCTTTGCTTTGGTTTTGCGTTACATTGTAAGGGTTAAAGTCGTAATCCAATTCACCGTGATCGCCTTTTCTATTTACGGTAGGAACCATAACTAAAGTATGTTTTCCTTTATAATTTTTCGGGATGCTTTTGTAGGAAAAAAGCTCTTCTATATTTTCGGGATACGCTGCGTTGTAAAACCGGATTCCCAATTTTGAGGTTTTAATTCCGGGATATGCTTTTTTAGCTTCGGTTTCAACAGCGGCGATAAATTGTTTTAGTTTATCCAGTTCAAACCAAACCGATTCTGTATCATTTATTTTCATCTCATTTTTAATGGCAGCAAGTTGATTTTTACGGTACTCATTCACCATTGCTTGAATGGTATCTCGCTTCATCACTGGTTTTTTAGAATCTGATTTTCTGAATTTTTTTCTGGCCAGAATCGCAGCTGCAAACAGACTGCCGAGCGCAATTAATGTGTTTTTAGATTTCATGGTTGATAAGTTATTGGTTTCTACAAAATTGCATAAATTTTCTTGAAAACATATTGTTTAATCGATTGTTTTTTCTTGCTTTGTTTGTTTACAAAAAGAGCCTCGATCTGCTAAAATCGAGGCTCAAACACAAATTCAGAAATTAAATTTATTATTCTACAGGGCGGAAAACTAATCCGCTTTCAGGGAAATAATCCATTGTAATACGATCTCCGGCATTTACATTTCCGGCAAGAATTTCTTTGGAAAGTTTATTTAAAACTTCTTGTTGAAGAACTCTTTTTAACGGTCTTGCACCAAAAGCTGGATCGTAACCTTTTTCCATCAAGAAATTTACTGCATCTTCAGTTGCGGTTAACACAATGTTTTGTTTTTCCAACATTTTGTTGAAACTTCTTAATTGATAGTGTACGATTTTTCCGATTTCCTTTTTATTTAATGGTTTGAAAAGCACGACCTCATCAATTCGGTTCAAAAATTCAGGACGAAGCGTTTGTTTCAATAAATCGAAAACTTCATTTTTTGTTTTGTCTACAACTTCATCTTCATTTTCATCATTCAGTTGACTGAAATTTTCTTGAATTAAATGCGATCCAAGATTCGAAGTCATAATTATGATTGAATTTTTGAAATTCACAACGCGACCTTTATTATCGGTTAATCTTCCATCATCCAACACTTGAAGCAATGTATTGAAAACATCTGGATGTGCTTTTTCAATTTCGTCTAAAAGTACAACGGAGTATGGTCTTCTTCTCACCGCTTCGGTTAATTGTCCGCCTTCGTCGTAACCAACGTATCCCGGAGGCGCGCCCACCAAACGAGAAACGGAATGTCTTTCCTGATATTCACTCATATCAATTCTCGTCATATTGTTTTCATCATCAAACAAAAACTCAGCAAGTGCTTTTGCCAACTCGGTTTTTCCAACGCCAGTGGATCCTAAAAATAGGAAAGAGCCAATGGGTTTTCTTTCGTCGTTCAAACCAGCGCGATTTCTGCGGATGGTATCTGCAATGGCGGTAATTGCTTCTTCTTGTCCGACAACTCTTTTGTGAAGTTCGTCTTCCAAATGAAGTAATTTTTCTCTTTCACTTTGAATCAATTTGGTAACAGGAATTCCTGTCCATTTTGAAATTACTTCTGAAATGTTTTCTGCCGTAACTTCTTCTTTAATCAACTCATTTTCGTCGTTCTGCATTTCGAGTTCGAGTTTTTGAAGTTGATCTTCTTTATCCCGAAGTTTTCCATATTGAATTTCGGCAACTTTTGCGTAATCTCCAGCTCTTGAAGCTTTTTCCGCTTCGTGTTTTAGCGATTCGATTTCTTTTTTAATGGCTGTTAAGTCTTCGGATTTTTGTTTTTCTTTCAACCATTGTGCGTTGATCTCGTTTCGGTCTTCGGTTACTTTTGCAATATCTTCTTTTAAATGGTCGATTTTAGTTTGGTTGCCTTCTCTCGAAATGGCTGCCAATTCAATTTCCATTTGCATCAACTTTCTGTCGAGAACATCCAATTCTTCAGGTTTGGAGTTGATTTCCATTCTCAGTTTTGCAGATGCTTCATCAATTAAATCAATTGCTTTATCTGGTAAAAAACGATCCGATATATAACGCTGAGATTGCTCAACTGCGGCAATAATTGCTTCATCTTTGATTCTTACTTTATGGTGCGCTTCATACTTGTCTTTAATTCCCCGAAGAATGGAAATTGCAGACTCGGTATCTGGTTCTTCCACCATTACTTTTTGGAAACGACGTTCAAGCGCTTTGTCCTTTTCAAAATATTTTTGATATTCATTTAAAGTAGTTGCGCCAATTGCACGAAGTTCTCCTCTTGCTAAAGCTGGTTTTAAAATATTCGCAGCATCCATTGCACCTTCGCCACCGCCGGCTCCAACCAAGGTGTGAATTTCATCGATGAAAAGGATAATTTGTCCATCTGATTTGGTAACTTCATTCACCACAGATTTCAATCGTTCTTCAAATTCACCCTTGTATTTAGCACCTGCAATCAAAGCGCCCATATCCAAAGAATACAAGGTTTTATCTTGCAAGTTTTCAGGAACGTCGCCAGAAATAATTCGGTGTGCAATTCCTTCCGCAATTGCGGTTTTCCCAACTCCTGGTTCACCAATTAAAATTGGATTGTTTTTGGTTCTTCTGGAAAGAATTTGCAAAACTCTACGAATTTCTTCATCACGACCAATTACTGGATCTAACTTTCCTTCAGCGGCAAGTTCGTTGAAATTCTTAGCGTATTTATTTAAAGATTGATAGGTTTCTTCTGAACTTGCGGAAGTTGCTTTGCTTCCTTTTCTTAGTTCTTTAACGGCACCTTCCAAAAGAGATTTCGTAAGTCCCATATCTTTTAGAAGTTGTGAAACTTGCGAATTAACATCGAGTAAAGCAAGCCAAAGATGTTCGATAGTCACGTATTCGTCGCCCATTTTTTTTGCAATATTCGGTGCTTCTAACAAAACTTTGTTCGCGCTTTGAGAAAGATAAATATCTCCGCCTTGCACTTTTGGTAAAGCTTCAATGTTGTCTCGGTTTCTTTCACGGATTAAAGATGCATCTGCTTCTGATTTTTTAAGCAGAAATGTGGATATATGATCATCACTTTCGAAGATTCCTTCGAGTAAGTGTGCAGGTTCTATGCTCTGATTGCCAAACTCCATCGCGGTTTGTTGCGCTTTTTGTATGGCTTCTTGTGATTTTACGGTAAATTGGTTTAAGTTCATATCCGCTGTATTTCAAAAAATGTTCAAAAGATAATTTCGCTTTGTAAATCGGTCATAATGGCTTAAAAGTTCTATTTTTCTGGCTTCTTAAGCTGACAATAATTCCGTTTTTTATTTTTAAGGTGCTGTTGATTTGATGTTTAAATGTACATCTTTCTTCAAGGAATTAAAAGGAAAAATCTATGATTTTCATGAGATATGTAAATGTTGTAACTCGTTGCTAACAAGATGAAAACTCATGTCAGATTTTATTTTTATTACAACTTAACTCGTCTTAATTAATCTGCTAATCGATATTTATTATTACAGAAGTTTGACCGGAATTTCAAGTATTGAAGGATTTGTTGTTTTTCAAGATGAACGATCATTTCAAATTCATTTCTTTTCAATTGCACTTGAGCTCATAAATTTGATTATCTTGCTTCAATAAAAGAAAATTTTTAGTCCGAATTATTCACTTTTTTACATTTAAAAATGGAACCATTTGTTTGCTCAGAAATCAACAACAATATTGCTACAATTACTTTTGGAACTCCAAAAAGCAATTCTTTACCAGGAATTATTTTAGAACAATTATCGGAAACAATTTTAAAACAAGCTGCAAATCCTGAAGTGAAAGCATTTTTGTTAAAATCTGCGGGAGAAAAAGCGTTTTGCGCTGGTGCGAGTTTCGATGAGTTGTTGGCAATTAATGATTTGGAATCCTCAAAACAGTTTTTTGGCGGTTTTGCTAAAGTGTTGAACGCAATGCGAACCTGCGGAAAAATGGTTGTCGTTCGTGTTCAAGGAAAGGTAACTGGTGGAGGCGTGGGAATTGCTTGTGCTGCTGATTATTGCTTTGCAACGAAGGAAGCAGCTTTAGCGCTTACCGAAATTAATTTGGGAATTGGCCCTTTTGTTATTGGTCCTTATGTAGAAAGAAAAATAGGGAAATCCCAATTTGCAGCAATGGCGATTGATGCAAATTTTTATGATGCAGACTGGGCTTTGCAGCATAATATCTATCATTCTCTTTCAAATTCGATTGAAATGATGGATGAAAAAATTGAGGAGTTTTTAGTAAAAATTTCTTCTAGAAGTGAAGATGCCTTGAATTTGATAAAGAAAGTTTCTTGGGAAGGATCTGACTTTTTTGATGACATCATTCCAGAGCGAATTCATATGAGTGCAAGCTTGGTTTTGAAAGATTTTGCGAAAGAAAAAATAGGAGAAGTTCAACAGCAACTTAGAAAGAGATAAACGAAGCTTACTGGTTTCAATAATGACTTTTCCTTTTACGTATTCATTTTATGAATTTGTATTACGCTGTACGTTGTTTATTTAAGAATAATCTTATCATAAATAATCTTTTCGAAATTATTAATACATTTGCTGAAAGATTAACTAATAATCGTTTATTATATAACATTATTAAGGTCTGTGTATTTAAAACTATTTAAACCCATCATTGACTTTTCCGTTTCGTTAGTTTTATTTGTGATTTTTTCACCGGTAATGCTAGTGATAATGGTGCTATTGTTTTGTAATAATCGTGGAAATCCGTTCTTCTTTCAAAAGCGTCCCGGAAAGAATGGCGAATTGTTTACTATTGTAAAATTCAAAACCATGAATGATCGTAAAGATGTAAATGGGCGCTTGCTTTCCGATTATGAACGCTTAACCTTGTTTGGTAAAGCAGTTCGAAAAACTTCCTTAGATGAACTTCCGCAACTTTTTAATGTTCTAAAAGGCGAAATGAGTTTGGTGGGTCCCCGGCCACTTTTACCCGAATATTTGCCGTTATACAATGATCTGCAGAAACGGAGGCACGAAGTGAAACCTGGAATTACAGGTTGGGCACAAGTAAACGGTAGAAATGCTTTATCTTGGGACGAAAAATTTAATTACGATATTGAGTACGTAGATGGGATATCTTTGATGATGGATGTAAGAATTATAACAACAACAATTGAAAAAGTTGTACGAAGGAATGGTGTAAATGCCAATAGTTATATGACGATGGAAACTTTTAAAGGAAGCAAAATATGATTCTTTATGGTGCAAGAGGACAAGCAAAGGTAATTTACGATTTAATCCTTTCGAATAATCAACTTTTGGAGTATCTTGTGGATGATAATCCTCCAGAAAAATTCCCTCATAATTTGAAGATTTATCTTCCAGAAAAAGATCGATTAGATGGTAAAGAGATCATTATTGCGATTGGCAATAATGCGATACGAGAACAAGTTTTTTTCAAAATTAAAGATTGGTGTGTATTTCAAACCATGATCCACAGAACTGCATATATATCTCGATTTGCAGAAATTGGTGAAGGTACCGTAATCATGCCCAAAGTGTGTATTAATGCGGAAGTTACAGTAGGGAAACATTGCATCATCAATACAGGGGCGGTAATTGAGCACGAGTGTACAATTGGTGATTTTGTACATATTTCGCCAAATGCGGCATTGGCCGGTAATATTTCGATTGATAATGGTGCGCATATTGGTTTAGGTGCGCAAATTATTCAAGGCGTTTCTGTTGGTAAAAACGCGATTGTAGGCGCTGGATCGGTTGTGCTAAATGATGTTCCGAAAAATGCAGTAGTGGTGGGTAATCCTGCTAGAATTATTAAATATAGCAATGGAAACGGAGATGAAAACTAAGATATGGCTTTCTTCGCCTCACATGGGAGGTGAAGAGATGAAATATGTTCAGCAGGCATTTGATGAAAATTGGATTGCACCTTTGGGGCCTAATGTAAATGGACTTGAAAGCGATTTAGAACAGTTTTTAGGTGAAGATATTCATGTTGCTGCGGTAAGTTCCGGAACGGCAGCATTGCATTTAGCGTTGATTCTTCTTGGTGTGGAGCATGGCGACGAAGTCTTGTGTCAATCTTTAACGTTTTCGGCATCTGCTAATTGCATTATGTATGTTGGTGCGGAACCAATTTTTGTTGATAGTGAAAAAGATACGTGGAACATTTGTCCGGAAACTTTAGAAGCGGCAATTCTAGACCGAATTAAAAAGGGCAAAAAACCAAAAGCCATTATTACTATTTGTTTATACGGAATGCCTTATAAAGTTGAAGAAATTACTGCAATTTCCCAGAAATATGGAATTCCCGTAATTGAAGATAGTGCCGAAGCTTTAGGAAGTGAATATAAAGGAAAAAAAGTAGGAACATTTGGCGATATTTCGATCTTAAGTTTTAACGGTAATAAAATCATAACGACATCGGGAGGCGGAGCATTAATTTTGAAAGATCCCGCATTCAAGAAGAAAGCAATTTACCTTTCTACGCAAGCCAAAGATGATTCAACGTATTATGAACATACCACTTTGGGTTATAATTACCGAATGAGTAATGTTTGTGCCGGAATTGGAAGAGGCCAAATGGAAGTGCTTGAATCTCGAATTCAGCAAAGAAGAGCGAATAATCTTTTTTATCAGAAAAGGTTAGATGGAATAAAAGGCGTTTCGGTTTTTAAAGAACCAAACGCAAATTTTTATTCCAATCATTGGCTTTCTGTAATTCAAATTGATCCAGAGGTTTGGGGAGAACAAAAAGTGTTACGCATTTTTCAAGAGATGCGCGATGAAAATATTGAAGTTCGGCCTTTGTGGAAGCCCATGCATTTGCAACCTGTTTTTAAAAATAGAACATTTTATTCTTCGGGAGTATCCGAACATTTGTTTGCGAATGGTTTGTGCTTGCCATCAGGATCTAATCTTACGGAAGAACAAAAAGAAAGGGTTTTAGAAAACTTGTTGAAAAATTTCTAACTTCTTTTCTTTCAAAAATAAACTTGAACTGTAGGTAAGAGTACAGTTGAAAATTCAAAAAAAGTCATTTCCGAGTAAGCGGAGATGGCTTTTTTTCTATGCTCTGTTTTTTTTTCTTTTCTGAAATGCGATTATTACGAAATTATTAACGGAATATTAAATTCTTCTGAATTATCCCCGTTCTGAAAAAGTCTACTCAATTGTAGGTTTTTGCTTTATGGTGATTAATATATTTGAAGTATTAAAAAATTCATAATAGAAAAATTTGCTTTCGGAAGTCCACTTTTTGGTGGTTTTTGGAGATTGTTTCAAGTGTTAAAAGCACACTTATAAATGCTAAAAAAGATGATAATAACGGGTTTTAAATGTTAAAGTTTTGTTAAAATTTAAATGTTAAAATGAATGCATTTTATCAACATAATGATTACGATTTCTACTTTTGCTTCAAAAAGAATCATAGCTATATTATTTTAATTTAATTCTCAGATAATCAGTATAATATAAAATTTTTCCTTTGGGAAAGATTAAAATCTATAAAAGATTTTTCCGTCAATTTTTCTTCTTAAAATTTTTCTTTTTTTCATCATTAATTCTTCCACTTGTCGTTTTTCATTAAAAATAGTTTTGTAGATGGAAACTTTATCTTATTTTAGAAGTGTAAAAAATACATTTATAAATCCCCTTTTATGAATAAGAGAAACAATTCCGTTTTGGAATTGGTAAAGAATAGTATGTTCTTTTCCAATTCTCGTAAATTTTTTGTAGTGCTTTTTACCGCCGTTTCTGGCTTTATTTACGCACAACAAATAGTGAATGGTACTGTTCGTTCACAGAGCAATGGGAAACCACTTGCGAATGCGACAGTTAAAATTGCGACTTCTGATGAAACTGCAATTAGTGATGCCAATGGTAATTTTTCAATTACAGCAAGTCCACAAGATACCATTGTAATTACTTCCCCAGATTTTGTACAACAGGAAATACAAGTAGGTAACCAAACTAGTTTTTCTGTTTCTTTAAGTAAAGAACGTGTACAAAATATTGATGAGGTTGTTTTGATCGGTTATGGAACACAAAAAAAATCAGACATTACAGGTGCTGTTTCTGTTGTTAAAATGGCTGATGTTAAGAAAACCGTGACTTACGATCCTGCAAAATTGCTACAAGGGCAAGCGGCGGGGGTTACTGTACAATCAAGTGGTGAACCTGGTGGTTACGTGAATATTAAAATTCGTGGGATTACTTCTTTCAGCAACAATAATCCGCTTTTTGTGGTGGATGGAGTTATCGTCAATAGTCCAAACGATTTTGCACCTGGCGATATTGAATCAATGCAAGTTTTGAAAGATGCATCCGCAGCTGCTATTTATGGGGTTCGGGGAGCGAATGGTGTGGTAATTATTCAAACCAAACAAGGTAAAAAAGGCAGAATGAACTTGTCTTACCGTTCTGTAAATGGTTTTCAGAATGTGCCACGTACCATTGATGTGGTCGATCGAATTGGATATCAAAACATTACCAATCAAGCTTACATTAACGCAGGGTTAGATATCCTTCCAGGAAATAATCCAAACAGTCCGTATTTTATCGACAATGTTGATACTGATTGGCAGAAAGCAGCTTTTAGAACAGGAACAATTCAGAATCATACCGTAAATATTGGTGGTGGAGCAGATAATTTGAATTATAATCTCAACCTGGATTATTTCAAGAATACGGCGTACATGACAACGCCTCAGGATTTTGAAAGATACACCATGAATTTCAATTTTGGGGGTAAATACGGAAAACGTTTCACATACGGTGGTAAAATTAGCTACACGCAATCCGATAAGGAAAGTTTTACAGCGTACGATAATGGCTCTGCATTAATTTATTTGTTGCAAGCGATTCCTACAATGCCAGTGTACGACAATACTCGATTAGGCGGTTACGGAGGAACCAATTTTGATACACAAGCGGCAATTTCGCTTAACATCATTGGGTATAATAATTTGAACCAAAGTACTGCGGTAAGAAATAGATTTTTAACCAGTATTTGGGGAGAATATGAAATTCTTAAGAATTTAAAGTATAAGCTCAATGTGAGTTATGACCGTTTGAATGTGCATTCAAGAGCGTACACTCCGCAATCTGATTTAGGATGGTATTACATCACCAAAGCGGACGAAGCGCAGTTGGATATTGCGGATAACTTCCTTGAAACCACTTTCATCAATAATTTATTGACCTATAAGTTTGATCTTGGACTACATAATTTCGATTTCTTGGCAGGATGGATCCAACAGAAAGACAGTTATTACAACCACTGGTCGCGCGGCGTTGGTTATTCTGCAGGCACCATTCCTCAAATTGAATATGCTACAAAGAGAGATAGTGGAGAATATCAAAATAAAGTCAATACCCTATCATACATCGGAAGAATGAACTATAATTTTGCCGACAAATACTTGGTTACCGCGAACTTCCGACAAGATAAATCTTCTCTCTTCGCTCCAAGAAATAACCACGGTGAATATTTTTCATTCTCTGCAGGATGGAGATTAGATCGTGAAGAATTCCTTAACCTTCCAGAATATATCAAATTGTTGAAAATTAGAGGAGGTTGGGGTAGATTAGGTAACAATACCATTGGTGTTTATGCTTGGGAAAATACCATTAATCCATTTGCATCCTACATTTTTGGTGGTGCATTGCAACAAGGTTCTACAGTTACCACCATTAAAGATCAAGATATTAAGTGGGAAACCACCGAAACATCCAATATTGCTTTAGAGTTAAATATCGCGAATAAATTCGATTTTACAGTAGAATATTATACCAAAAGCTCTAAAGATTTATTAGCTAATGTTCCAATTCCATATTCATCAGGTGGTTATCCAAATACCATTACCACAAATGCGGCAGACATTCGTAATAAAGGTTTAGAATTTAGTGCAGCATATAATCTTAGAAAAGAAAAATTTTCATTAAATATTAATGGAAATGTTGGCGTAGCACTTGAAAATAGAGTGTTGAGAATTGGCGACGATAATAACCCAATTTTCGGAGTTAACTCTAAAACAGAAGTTGGAAGATCCGTAGGGGAATTATACGGATGGATTGCCGAAGGAATTTTCCAAAATACAGCAGATATCCAAAGCCATGCAACCCAAGTAAATGCTCAACCTGGTGATGTTAAATTTAAAGATTTAAATGGTGATGGCGTTATTGATGATAACGATAGAACGTATCTCGGTGGATCAATCCCAAAACTTACTTATGGTTTAAATGTCTCTGCAACGTACGGAAACTTCGATTTCTCAATGTTCTGGCAAGGCCAAGCAGGAAATTACATCTACAACGGAACCTATACTGCTTTAATGATCGGGCAACTTGTAAATCACTCCACAGATATGTTGAATTATTGGACTCCAGAAAACACCAACACCAACATTCCAAGACCAGTGATGAACGATGCTAATGCGAATAACAGAGCTTCTAACAGATTTGTTCAAAAAGGAGATTTCCTTAAACTACAAACATTGGAGTTAGGATATTCCATTCCAGTAAATACAGATTATATAAACAAAGTTCGTGTATTTGTTTCAGGACAAAACTTGTGGACACTTACTGCATTTACCGGCTACGATCCAGATTTTATTAGCGATGGACTTTTCTCCAGAGGTTTCGAATACGGATCTTTTCCAAATGCAAGAACCATTTCTGTAGGATTTGATGTTAACTTCTAAAACAATTTCCCAATTATGAAAAAATTTAAATACATATTATCAGCAGTTGCTGTTCTGTCAGTGCTTCATTCCTGCGTTAATGACGACGATTTGGAGCAGCACGATCCCAACGTAGAAACCGAAGCCAACTTTTGGAAAAATGATGAAGATGGCGTATTAGGTGTGAATTCAGTTTATCAAGCCCTTTTGTACGATGGAACGTATATGCGAAGCACGCCACTCTTGTTGGATGCAAGAGCCGACGATATGCACAGCAAAAGTCCGTGGGGTGCAATGTTTACCACAGGTAAATTTACCACAGTAATCTCCGACGAATCTATTTACGGATGGGCTTTTAGAGAATATTATCAAGGAATTTACAGAGCCAATCAAGTTCTTTTGAATGTGCCAAACATTCAATTCGAAAATGAAGAACTCAAAAATAGAGTCATTGGTCAAGCGTATTTCATGCGTGGATTATATTTTTTCCACCTTGTAAATTTGTTTAAAAGTGTTCCGCTACCAACCAATACAGAATTGTATCACCCTCAAAGAAGCAATGAAGAAGGTTGGGCGCAAGTGATTTCCGATTTTTCGAATGCTGTAGATTTGTTACCCGTTTCCTACAACAATGTTACAGGATTGGATCAAGGTCATGTAGGTAGAGCAACCAAAGGAGCTGCATTAGCATACTTAGGAAAATCTTATTTGTTTACAAAAGATTATCAGAAAGCAAAAGAAAGCTTTGAAAGTGTAATCAATCTTGGAGTGTACAGTCTTGTATCGAACTACCGCGACAATTTTACAGATGTTAATGAAAATAATTCCGAATCAATTTTTGAAATTCAATTTTCTAGAACAGTTGGAGGAATAGATTTAGGATGGATTGGTGCGCCAGGTTCCAGCTGGGGGAAAACCACAGGTAGAGCCGTTACCTACGGGCCTCCAGGATTTGGTTTCAACGATATTCAGCCAACCAAAGCTTTGCTTACAGAGTTTCAACAAGAATTAACAAAAGATGGTGAGTTGGATCCACGATTAGATGCAACTGTTTTTTACAATAAACCAGGAACAAAATTGTATGGGCAAGACTTTGCAACCTATTACGCAAATAACTCAACAAATTTGAACGACGTTTTTACGAGAAAATATCAAAATTCCGATGGCCAATACGCGGATGAATACGACTGGAGATCAGGAATCAACGAAAGGTTAATGCGTTACGCAGATGTTTTAATGATGTATGCAGAATGCTTAAACGAACTCGGTAATACCACAGGAGCTTATACCTACATTCAAATGGTTAGAGATCGTGCAAACCTTCCGAATTTGGCAACGGTAAAACCCAATATGAGTACAGAACAAATGCGGGATCAAATTGCACACGAAAGATTCTTAGAATTTGCTTTAGAAGGTCACCGTTTCGACGATATTAGAAGATGGGGTTGGCTTAATGATACTTCAAAACTAAACTGGTTGAAGTCTAGAGATGATGAATTCAATACCTATTCTCCAGGTAGAGAATACTATCCAATTCCACTTTCAGAAATTGATAACAACCCGAACGGAATCGTACAGAATTCCGGTTGGTAATCCCTAATCCGGAGCCAGCAATTGCGCTCCGGATATTTTTCAGTTGTAACACGAAAATTTAAAAAATGAACAAAACAAAAATTCTTACCTTAAGTCTTCTCTCTGCCTCTTCTCTATTTCTAGCCCAGCTAAAATCAAATATAACCGTAGTCGATAATCCACCAAAAACAATCGTTAGCAAACATATCTACGGACATTTTGCAGAACATTTAGGAAGAGGAATTTATGATGGAATTTATGTTGGCGAAAACAGCACAATTCCCAATAAATCAGGCGTAAGAAAAGACATTATAAACGCACTTAAAGAACTCAATATTCCCAATCTTCGTTGGCCAGGCGGTTGCTTTGCAGATACCTACCATTGGCAAGACGGTATTGGTCCTAAAAAAGATCGCCCAGAAATTGTCAATAGATGGTGGGGCGGCGTTTCCGAAGATAATAGTTTTGGAACACACGACTTTTTGAATTTTGCCAAAGAAATTGGTGCAGAACCTTATTTAGCGGGTAACCTTGGAAGTGGAGAAGTAAAAGAACTTTCAGATTGGGTAACCTATGTTAATGGCGAAGCAAAAAGCCCAATGGTAGACCTTAGAAAGAAAAACGGACAAGAAAAACCCTGGACCGTAAAATATTGGGGTGTTGGAAACGAAATGTGGGGATGTGGAGGAAATATGACTCCAGAATTTTACGCAAATCTCTACCGTCAATATGCGACTTTTATGACGGATTGGACGAACTCTGATAAACTTTTCCGAATTGCTTCAGGTGCCAATATCGACGATTATCATTGGACAGAAGTGATGATGAGAGATATCCCTAAGAACCTTATTGAAGGGGTTGCTTTACACGCCTATTCTTTCCCAAATTGGGATAAAAAAGGCGATGCAGTGGATTTCGATGAAGGATTATATTTCGCTACCATGAAAACGGCATTAAGAATGGACGAGCTGGTAACGAAACATTCTGGGATTATGGATAAATACGATCCAGAGAAAAAAATTGCATTAGTCGTGGACGAATGGGGCGGTTGGTACGAAGTTGAAAAAGGTACGAATCCAGGTTTCCTCTATCAACAAAACACCATGAGAGATGCCATGATTGCTGGTACAACTTTAAATATTTTTAATCAACACAGCG
This sequence comes from Bacteroidota bacterium, assembly GCA_023422635.1. Lineage (GTDB taxonomy): Bacteria > Bacteroidota > Bacteroidia > Flavobacteriales > Weeksellaceae > JAFAGO01. Next base: position 49,008 of record JAFAGO010000035.1, on the reverse strand, counting down.
ATCGCGTTAGAATGGCCAACTTAGCACAAACCGTAAATGTGCTGCAAGCTGTTATTCTTACAAAAGGCGAAAAAATGCTCTTAACACCAACTTATCACGTTTTAAATCTGTATAAAGCGCATCAAGATGCGGAGTTGGTTCCGTTAAAAATCGATAGTCCAGATTATACGTTTAATGGCGATAAGCTAAAAGCCGTTTCTGCGTCAGCAACTAAAAAAGAGGGCGTTACCACCCTCTCATTAGTCAACATCGATAGTAAAAAATCAGTAGAAGTTTCTATTGATAACAAGGCTTTTGCTTCGAAAAAGGTTACAGCAAAAATTCTTACCTCTAAAAAGTTGCAGGATCACAATACGTTCGATCAACCCAATGCAATTGTTCCCGTAGAATTTAAAAAATTCAAATCGAGCAACGGAAAACTAACCACTGAATTGCCTCCATTCTCTGTGGTGGTATTCACAATCAACTAAAAACAGAATGACAATGAAAACATTATTTCAATATATCGTATATTCTTTTTTTACCGCAGGTCTTCTTATGAATGTTTCCTGTAAAGAAGAAGAATGGATGCCAGAAAGCACTTTTGTAGACGAATCTGGTGAAGGCGAAGCAAGTAATTTCGATGCAATTACCGATACGTATGCAGATGTGTATCCTTTATCGTACATGAAAATGTGGGGATATCGCAACGTTCACGATCCATCAATTCTTAAAATCGGTGATACGTATTATTGCTACAGTACAGATGCTGCTTATGGCGTAACAGTACAACCTGGAATTCAAATCCGAAAATCAAAAGATCTAATCAATTGGACTTTCGAAGGTTTCGTGTTCGATGGAATTCCAAGTATGGGAAAACAGTTTCTCGCAGAAAAAGGGGGAACTGCACTTAATTCGCTTTGGGCACCTTATATTTTAGAAGTAAATGGCGAATACAGATTGTATTATTCACTCGCTTCCGACAAAGCTCGACTTAGCGTTATTGGCTTAGCGACTTCTACATCACCTACTGGACCGTGGACAGAAAAAGGGGTTGTTGTTCATTCTTTAAACGACAATAGCATCGGTACAAACGCAATCGATCCCACAATTGTGAAAACCAACGATGGAAGACATATCATGTATTACGGTTCTTCTTGGGATGGCATTTACAAAATGGATTTAAATCCAACAACAGGTTTAGCGTTACATTCTGGAGATCAAGGTTCACGCATCGTGAAACGTGCATCAACAGGTGGAATGCCAAATGGTAACCTTGAAGGGCCTGAAATTATTTACAATAAAGAACAAGGCATGTACTACTTGTTTTTAGCATACGACTGGCTTTCTACAAAATACAACGTAAGAGTTGCTAGATCGACCAATCCTGATGGACCATTTTTAGATTTTAATGGTATAAATGTAAATAACAGCATCGATTCTTGGCCAATGATTATTGCCCCATATAAATTTGAAAATCACAATGGTTGGCAAGGTGTTTCGCATCCAAGTGTGTTTATGGGCGATAATAATCAGTATTATATTGCGCATCAAGGTCGTCCTTCAGTAAGTCCGGCGTATATGGATTTACATGTTCGCGAACTATATTGGATGAACAATGGTTGGCCTGTTGCTTCACCAGAGCGCTATGCTGCAACTTCCAACACGGATGTTCAAAATTCCGAAATCGCTGGAACTTATGAACAAATTGTTTTAGGATACAATGTCGTACCAGGCTATGAAGCTGAGCAAACCAATGCAGACCTTCAAGTTTCCTCCCGTACTGTACTCGATGCAAGTGGAACCATTAATGGCGATGTTAATAATACCTGGTCGTATTCAGCACCATTTTTAACCTTGTCTTGGGCAGGTGGTGTATTTAAAGATGTTCTATATGTTAAAAAAGGACGCGATTGGGAAAACAAAGTTTCCTCTACCGTTTTACTCTCTGGAATGAACCAATTCGGAACAGTAATTTGGGGTAAAAAAGTTCAATAAATCATGAAATATTGTAAACATGTTCAAAAAACAAAGCATAAAATTTTTACTATTAATATTTACTTTTTTTCTATTTTTCTTTAAGAGCCAAACTGGTAAACCATTGGATCAAATGCTTGTACACGATCCAGTGGTTATCAGGGAGGCAAATACCTACTACCTTTTCTTCACCGGAAAAGGTATTACGGTTTATTCTTCGAAAGATTTAAAAAATTGGAAAGAAGAAAAACCCGTTTTCGATGAAGCTCCGAAATGGGCGAAAGAAGCGGCTCCCGAGTTTGACGGGAATATCTGGGCTCCGGATATCATCTTTAAAAACGGTAAATATTATCTGTATTACAGCATTTCGTCTTTTGCAAAAAATGCTTCTGCAATTGGCGTGGCAACCAACGTAACACTAGATCCCAAAAACCCAAAATTTAAATGGGAAGATCAAGGTATTGTTGTACAGTCAGTTCCAAATCGTGATCGTTGGAATGCCATTGATCCCAATATTGTTTTTGATAAAAATAACAATGCCTATATGGCTTTTGGATCTTTTTGGGATGGTTTAAAAATGGTTGATTTACAAGATAATCTTACGAAATTAAAACAACCTGAAAAATGGTACACAATTGCCAAAAGAGAGCGTTCCTTTAATTTGGACGATACCGATCCTGGTGATGCAGCGGTTGAAGCACCTTTCATCTTTAAAAAAGGAAACTACTATTATCTTTTTTCATCTTGGGATTTATGCTGCAGAGGACCGAAAAGCACCTACAAAGTAGTCGTTGGAAGATCCGAGAATATTACCGGACCATATTTCGACGAAAAAGGAATCGATATGAATGCAGGTGGAGGAACATTGGTTATTGAAGGAAATAAAAATTGGTTCGGTGCAGGTCATAACTCTGTATACACCTTCGATGGAAAAGATTACATGTTTTTCCATGCGTATGAAGCCGCTAAAAACGGATTTCCTGTAGGTCAAATCCGTGAAATAATCTGGAAAAATGGTTGGCCAACCGTTGCTCCTCTTCCATAAAAAATACCCTTACAATGAATACATTAAAAAATAAAATTCTAACTGCAACAATAGCACTCGCTACAGCAGCAACTTTCTATGCGCAAAAGTCGCAGCATCAATTTCTTATTGAAAATACACCCACCAACATCAAAATTCAACCTACCATGTACGGTATTTTCTTCGAAGATATCAATCAAGGTGCCGATGGCGGTTTGTATGCTGAATTGGTGAAAAACCGATCCTTCGAATTTGAAATTCCTTTGATGGGTTGGTCGCAGCCTAAAAGTAATGTACACTCGAACAATAAAGATGGTGGATACGCCTATATTATCACCGATAAAAATGCAACCAATCACAACTTTGCCAGAATAACCATTGCAAACGACAAAAATTACGAACTCATTAACGAAGGTTTCAAAGGAATGGGTTTGAAAAACGGAGATCAATACAATTTTTCAATCCTTTTACAACAAGTTTCCGGGAAAGTTTCTGGCGTTAAAGTGGAACTTCTTGATGAAAAAAATGAAGTAGTCGGTACTGTAAATATAAATGTGAATGGTGATGAATGGAAAAAATATACAGCCACTTTAACTTCATCAAAAACCGTTGAAAAAGGGAAGTTACGACTTTCATTTACTGGAAATGGGGTGATTAATGCGGATATGATTTCGCTTTTCCCAGAAAAAACATGGAAAAATCGTCCAGGGGGATTAAGAGCCGATTTGGTTCAAAAATTATACGATTTAAATCCAGGATTTTTACGTTTTCCAGGGGGGTGCATCGTGGAAGGAAAAACCTTAGCGCTACGCTATCAATGGAAAAAAACCGTTGGTCCTGTAGCGGATCGTGAAACGATGATTAACCGTTGGAATACCGAATTCGCACATCGCCAAGCACCTGATTATTTTCAAACCTTTGGATTAGGATTTTTTGAATATTTTCAATTGTCAGAAGATATTGGAGCAGAACCGGTTCCAATTTTAAGTTGCGGAATCGCTTGCCAATTTAATACTGGCGAGTTGGTGGATATGGAAGAACTCGATCCTTATGTGCAAGATGCCTTAGATTTAATTGAATTTGCAAACGGCGATTTATCCACACCTTGGGGTAAAGTTCGTGCAGATATGGGCCATCCAGAACCATTCAATTTAAAAATGATTGGCGTTGGAAATGAACAATGGGGAGAGGTGTATATCGAGCGTTATAAAGTGTTCGCAAAAGCCATTCATGAAAAGTATCCCAATATGATTATCATTTCAGGATCTGGACCTTCACCGGATGGCGAAATGTTCGACTACGGTTGGAAAGAACTGAAAGAACTAAAATCTCAAATTGTGGATGAACATTATTACAATTCTCCAGAATGGTTTTTCAAAAATGCAAATCGTTACGACCAATATGATAGAAAAGGACCAAAAGTGTTTGCCGGCGAATATGCCGCACAAAGTGTAAAACCGGTGAGTCCAGATAATAAAAATAATTGGCTTACTGCATTATCGGAAGCTGCTTTTATGACAGGTTTGGAACGAAATGCCGATGTGGTATACATGACTTCCTACGCGCCTTTGTTTGCACATGCTGAAGGTTGGCAATGGACGCCAGACCTCATCTGGTTCAATAATCTTGAGTCTTATGCTACGCCAAACTATTACGTGCAACAATTGTACGGAAACAACGCAGGAACGGATTTGCTGAAAATTACAGAAAACGGAAAATCCATTACGGGAGAATCAAAAGTATATGCCTCTGCCGTAGAAGATAAAAACCAGAAGAAAGTTATTATCAAAATTGTAAACGCAGATACAAAATCCACAAACATCACTTTTAATACAAAAGGATTAAAAATCAAAGGAAATATTGAACAAACGGTGTTGTCCTCATCCGATTTAAATTCTGAGAATAGTTTTAATAAAGAAGTCATTGCTCCAAAATCGTCGACATTGACACCTAAAAAGGGGAGCTATTCTGTTGAAATTCCCGCGCAATCCTTCGTTGTTTTAAAAGTTAATAAGCTGTAAATCACCATTAATACAGCGTTATAAAAAATAAGTGTATAAATTACATTTATTTAAAAAGAATTATTATATTTGTTAATGCGAGGGTGAAATTATAACCATCCTCGCTCCCTTACAAATCTCTTTTATTATGAAAAAATATGTCATCGGGCTCGATTACGGTACAGATTCCGTTCGTGCTGTTCTTATCGATACGGAAAACGGTGCAGAGCTTGCCAGTGCAGTGAGTTATTACAAAAGATGGAAAGCAGGTAAATACTGTAATCCAGCTCAAAACCAATTTCGCCAACATCCTTTAGATCATATCGAAGGTTTAGAAGAAACCATTACTTCTGTCGTTTCCCAAAGTGGAATTCCCGCAGAACAAATCGTAAGTATCGCTATTGATACCACGGGTTCTTCGCCCGTTGCGGTAGATAAAAACGGAACTCCTTTAGCGCTTCTTCCAGAATTTGCGGAAAATCCAAATGCAATGGTGGTTCTTTGGAAAGATCATACTTCTATTAAAGAAGCTGAAGAAATCAATGAATTGGCTAGAAATTGGGGAGGAGAAGACTTTACCAAATTTGAAGGAGGAATTTATTCTTCCGAATGGTTCTGGGCCAAAATTTTGCGTACCAATCGCGTTGACGAAACCATTAAAACAAGCGCTTATTCTTGGATGGAACATTGCGATTATATCACGATGCTGATTTCCGATGAAAAAGATATTACAAAATTCAAAAGAAGCCGTTGCGCCGCAGGCCACAAAGCAATGTGGCACGAATCGTGGGGCGGGTTACCGCCAAAAGAGTTTCTTTCTCAACTCGATCCTTCATTAGCGGAATTAAGAGATCGCCTTTTCGATAAAACCTATACCTCTGATGATGTTGCAGGGAACCTTTCTGAAGAATGGGCAAATAAATTAGGATTAACCACAAAAACGGTGGTTACCGTAGGAACTTTTGATGCGCATTCTGGAGCTATCGGTGCGAAAGTAGAAGAACATGCTCTTATCCGCATCATGGGAACTTCAACATGTGATATTATGGTGGCACCGCAAGATCTCATTGGCGATAAAACCGTTAGAGGAATTTGTGGACAAGTGGATGGATCTGTAATTCCGGGAATGATTGGTTTAGAAGCTGGTCAATCCGCATTTGGAGATGTTTTGGCTTGGTACAAAGATATTTTAATGTGGCCCGTTCGAAATATGCTTTCAGATTCATCTGTAATTGATGACGAGCAAAAAACAAAACTTGAGGAAGAAATTTCAGAAAATCTTATTCGCAAACTTACCTCAGAAGCAGAAAATATTCCGTTAACCGAAGCATTACCCATTGCATTAGATTGGATCAATGGGAGAAGAACTCCAGATGCAAACCAAAACTTAAAATCAGCCATTTCGGGCTTGAATTTAGGAACAAAAGCACCACATATTTTCAAAGCGCTGGTGAATGCAATTTGCTTTGGTTCTAAAAAAATTGTGGATCGCTTCGAAAGCGAAGGCGTTACGATTAATAAAGTGATCGGAATTGGCGGCGTTGCCAGAAAGTCACCTTTCATTATGCAAACCTTGGCCAACGTACTCAATATGCCAATTGTTGTAGCCGCTTCCGATCAAGCTCCAGCTTTAGGTGCAGCTATTTACGCTGCAGTTTCCGCAGGAGTTTATACAAATGTTCAAGAAGCAAGTCAAAAAATGGGTTCTGATTTTGAAGCAGAATATTTCCCTCAATCCGATTGTGTGGAACATTATGCATCGTTGATGGCGCAATATCAACAACTTGCAAATTTTGTGGAAAACTCTATCAAATCAAATAAAAATTTGGCGGTTGAAACTTTATAGTTGATGGAATTTAACAAAAGACCAACACTCAATACCAAATACCAAATACCAACAACCATTATGTATAAAGAACTTCAAAGAGAATGTTACGAGGCCAATATGCAACTCGATGCATTAAAATTGGTGGTTTACACTTTCGGAAACGTAAGTGCAGTCGATCGTGAAAAAGGAATTTTCGCCATTAAACCAAGTGGTGTTCCTTACGAAGATTTAAAGCCAGAAGATATGGTAATTCTGGACTTTGATGCTAATATCGTGCAAGGAAATCTACGTCCATCTTCAGATACCAAAACCCATGCTTTTCTCTATAAAAATTGGGGAAATATTGGAGGTATTTCTCATACGCACGCCATTTATTCTGTGGCTTGGGCACAAGCACAATTGGATATTCCAATTTTCGGAACTACACATGCTGATCATTTAACAGCAGATATTCCATGCGCGCCGCCAATGAAAGATGAACTAATTGAAGGCAATTACGAATACAATACAGGAATTCAAATTTTGGATTGTTTTAAAGAAAAAAATCTTTCTCCTGAAGAAGTAGAAATGGTGCTCATCGGGAATCATGGACCTTTCACTTGGGGAAAAAATGCAGCGAAAGCAGTGTACAATTCCAAAGTGTTAGAAACAATTGCAGAAATGGCATATCTCACGAGACAAATTAATCCAAATGCGCCTCGTTTGAAAGATTCGCTCATTAAAAAACACTACGAACGTAAACACGGAAAAAACGCGTATTATGGACAGTAGTTTTTTTAGAATAAAGATAAACGAACAAAGAATAAAGACTGTCACTTCGAGTGATTTTTCGCAGCAGAGTGGAAAAAAATTGTATCGAGAAGTCTTTAAAAAGAATAAAGAGAGAAGAATAAAAAACATCTAAAATCTAAAATTAAAAATATAAAATGTTAACACCATTAAATACAAAAGAAGTTTGGTTCATCACAGGAAGCCAACATTTATACGGACCAGAAACGCTTGCACAAGTTGCTGAACATTCCGCTAAAATTGTAGAAGCTCTAAACGCTTCATCAACCATTCCCGTAAAAGTAGTTTTAAAACCAACGGTAAAAACCACAGAAGAAATTTTAGAAACCTTAACTGCTGCAAACCACGCTGCAAATTGTATCGGAATCATCACGTGGATGCACACTTTTTCGCCTGCGAAAATGTGGATTCGTGGATTAACTGCGCTTCAAAAACCGTTGTTGCATTTGCATACACAATTCAATCAAGATATTCCATGGTCTACAATGGATATGGATTTCATGAATTTGAATCAAGCTGCACACGGCGACCGTGAATTCGGTTTTATGGTAAGTCGTCTTCGCAAAAACAGAAAAGTAGTTGTAGGACATTGGGCTGAAGAACGTGTTCAAAAACAAATTGGAGATTGGACGAGAGTTGCTGCAGGTTGGGATGATTGGCAAGGTGCAAAATTCGCAAGATTTGGCGATAACATGCGTTTTGTTGCCGTTACAGATGGAGATAAAGTAGAAGCTGAAACCAAATTCGGATTTGCCGTAAATACTTGGGGTATTGGCGATTTAGTTTCCGTAATTAATGCCATTGGTGATGGTGAAGTTAATACTTTAATTGAAGAATACGAAGCTTCTTACAAAATGGCAGAATCTCTTTTAGCTGGAGGTTCACAAAGAAAATCGTTAGAAACTGCTGCAAGAATCGAACTTGGTTTAGAAAAATTCTTGGTTGATGGAGGTTTCAAAGGTTTTTCCGATACGTTCGAAGATCTTCACGGAATGGAGCAACTTCCAGGAATTGCCGTTCAAAGATTGATGCAAAAAGGTTTCGGTTTCGCTGGAGAAGGCGACTGGAAAACCGCTGCATTGGTTCGTGCCATGAAAACAATGGGACAAGGTCTTGAAGGTGGAAACGCTTTTATGGAAGATTATACGTACCACTTAAATCCATCCAATCCATCGATTTTAGGATCGCACATGTTGGAAGTTGATCCTGTTTTAGCCGTTGATAAACCTTCTTGCGAAATCCATCCATTAGGAATTGGTGGCAAAGCAGATCCGGTTCGTTTGGTGTTCAATTCTAGAGGAAATATCGATTCTTTGGTTGCAGGATTAATGGATTTTGGAAATCATTTCCGTTTGCTAATCAACAAAACTCGTGCTTTGGATATCACCGAAGAACTTCCAAAACTTCCGGTTGCAAGAGTGCTTTGGAAACCGCTTCCAGATTTATACACGGCTGCAGAAGCTTGGATTTTAGCTGGTGGAGCGCATCACACTTGCTATTCTGAAAATTTAAGTGTTGGACAATTGGAGGATTTTGCAGAAATTGCTGGTATTGAATCAATGGTTATTGACGAAGATACCAAAATCAGAGATTTTAAAAATACACTTCGTTGGAACGAGGTTTATTACAAATAATAAACAGAGGAATAATTATTTGAGACGATTTTAAATTCGTTGAATTGCATAAAAGTATTGTATTGCAACAATTTTAGTGAGATTGCATGATGAAAATTTCGAACAATTTGGGTTTTGACCAACTGTGTTTAACACAGGTTATCATCAAAACAAATTCAGGATTTTCAATCAGAAAAGCAATTCTACAATTTAAAATCACACTTTGTCGAAGTGTATTCTTCGGCAAAGTTTTTTCAAAATCTAATAAATATTCTTTTGTTCTTAACAAATCCCTAAACAATGAAAATAAACTTTTTAACAATAGGATTTTCTGTAGTTTTTGCAGCACTAATCCTTGCAGGCTGTAAAAAAGCAACCGAAAATCCGGAAAACTCTACAAGCATGAACGCAATACAAATTTCCGATTATGGGGTTACCGCGAATGGCGATTCCATTAAAACCTACACGTTAACCAACAAAAACGGGATGACCGCTAAAATCATAAATTATGGCGGAATCATCACTTCACTTACTGCTCCTAACAAAGATGGTAAGTACGAAGATGTCGTTTTAGGATATACCAAACCAGAAGATTACTTTAACGGAAATCCGTATTATTTCGGCGCGTTAATAGGTCGTTACGGAAACAGAATTGCAAATGCTAAATTTACTTTGGATGGTAAAGAATTCAACATTGATAAAAACGATGGCCCAAATTCACTTCACGGTGGTAAAGAGGGATTCTTTTCTAAAGTTTGGACTGCAGAAATTGTGAAAGATGCTCAACTTCCTACATTAAAATTAACATACGTAAGTGCTGATGGAGAAGAAGGATACCCTGGAAAACTAACAGCAACGGTAACGTATACTTTAACGGATGATGATGCGTTAGAAATCGCTTACGAAGCAGAAACTGATAAAGCAACTGTGGTGAATTTAACACAACATTCTTACTTTAACTTAAGTGGAAATTTCACTAATCCAATTACCGATCACGAACTTCAAATTAAAGCAGATAAATTTTTGCCTGTTGATGCAACCTTAATTCCAACCGGAGTACAACAAGACGTAAAGGGAACTGCATTTGATTTTACCACTGCAAAACCGATCGGAAAAGATATTGAAGCTGCAGAAGAACAATTGAAATTAGGTAAAGGTTACGATCATAACTGGATTTTGAACGGTTCGGGAATGAGAAATATTGCAACCGTTTATCACGCTGCATCGGGTAGAGTAATGGAAGTTTCTACTGATCAACCTGGCGTTCAGTTCTATTCTGGAAACTTTTTGGATGCAAAATACGATACCAAAACGGGTGGAAAAAATGAGTTCAGAACAGGACTTTGTTTAGAAACTCAACATTTTCCAGATTCTCCAAACCAACCTTCTTTCCCAACTACAGTGTTGAAACCTGGAGAAAAATACGCGACCAAAACAATCTATAAGTTCTCTGTTAAAAAGTAATCGTATGAATTGGACTTCTCACGAATTTATCTGGTTGGACTGGGTAATTTTAGTTATCGGTATTGTATCCGTAAGTTGGGCTGTTTGGCGTGCTGTAAATAAAGATAAAAAATTACAAGCAGGCGCAAATAGCGAAGACTATCTTTTCGGAAAAGGCGAACCTTGGTATATTATCGGAGCCGCAATTTTTGCTGCAAATATTGGGTCGGAACATTTGGTGGGCTTAGCTGGCTCTGGAGCAAAATCTGGAGTAGGAATGGCACACTGGGAAATGCAAGGTTGGATGATTTTAATTTTGGGATGGCTTTTTGTTCCTTTCTATCAATTGATGAATGTTAAGCTTGGTAAAATTATTACCATGCCCGATTTTCTTAAATATCGCTACACACCGCGTACGGGCTCTTGGCTTTCCATTATTACCTTAATCGCATATGTGCTTACAAAGGTAAGTGTAACCGCTTTTACCGGTGGTATTTTTATGGAAAGTTTATTAGGACTTCCATTTTGGTATGGTGCAATTGGCCTCATTTTATTAACCGGGGTTTTCACCGTATTTGGTGGAATGAAAGGCGTGATGACTCTTTCTGCAATTCAAACGCCAATCTTAATTATTGGTTCATTCCTAGTTTTATTTTTAGGGCTTTCCGCTCTTGGAAATGGAAACATTACCGATGGATGGACTGCCATGATTGAATATGCCAAAACGCAAAACGTAGGTGCTGATGGAGTAGCGTACGGAACAAACCATATGTTTCACTTTCAAACGGGAGATCCTATGTACGATGATTACCCTGGATTATGGGTATTTATTGGAGCTTCAATTATTGGTTTTTGGTATTGGTGTACCGACCAGCATATTGTTCAACGTGTTTTAGGTCAGCAAAAAGGCGAGTCAAACGAAGTCGTAATGGCACGCGCAAGAAGAGGAAGTATCGCGGCGGGGTATTTCAAAATACTTCCTGTTTTTATGTTCTTAATTCCGGGAATGATTGCCGCCGCACTTGCAGCGCGACCAGATAGTGGTTTTACCTTAACAGATCCAGATACCGCATTTGGCTCAATGGTGAAATTTGTATTGCCAGCTGGGGTAAAAGGTTTGGTTACTGTTGGTTTTATTTCCGCTTTGGTGGCTTCATTGGCAGCATTTTTTAATTCTTGTGCAACGTTGTTTACAGAAGATTTTTACAAACCAATGTTCAAAAATAAAAGTGAAGCAACGTATGTAATGGTTGGCCGTATCGCGACAATTGTTGTCGTTGTTTTAGGGATTGTTTGGATTCCGATTATGATGAGTTTAGGTAGCTTGTACGATTATCTTCAAGGCATTCAATCGCTACTCGCACCAGCAATGGTTGCTGTTTTTGCATTGGGAATTTTCTCAAAGAAAATCACACCGAAATCTGGTGAAGTCGGGATGATTGTTGGATTTTTATTAGGAATGCTTCGTTTAATAACGAATATCTTCACCAATTCAGGAAAAGATGTAATGTCGGGATCACTTTGGGAATCTACAACTTGGTTTTGGCAAACTAACTGGCTTATTTTTGAAATTTGGCTGTTGGTGTTTATTGTGATCTTGATGGTGATTGTATCCTTCTTTACTCCAAAACCTTCTGCACAACAAATTGATGCAATCACGTTTACGCCTAATTATCGTGCAGAAATAAGAAAAAGCTGGACCACTTTGGATATTATTGCTTCTTTGGGAGTTGTTGTATTGTGTGCGTTATTCTATTCGTATTTCTGGTAATAACTTAAATAAAATGATCCTCAAAAGATTATAAAAATACACGTTTATTTATAGGGTTTTTCAAGCACTGATTTCTAACGGAAATCGGTGCTTTTTTATGACTGAAAAATGATATGGAATAAGCGAAAAATGTAATTTCACTTGTATAAATCAATTGTAGTTGGAAGTAAATGTACAACTGCGATTTTATTCATTTCTTTTCTTTCGAAAATAAAAAAAAACCACTTTCGAAAAGCGGTTTTTAAGTATTAATTTGGTGATGTTTATATTTTAAATAAAAGTCCTTCTGCAAGTCTTTTTTTGTACTCAGATTCATCGAATTTGTACAAGTAAGATCCTTTTTTGGAGGAAGTCATATCTTTCTCATTTGTTTTTTTCAGGATGTGCAAGCCATTAATTTTATTGATGAAATTTCGTTTGTCGTATTTTTCATTAAAAATGGCTTCGTAAAGCGTTTGCAGTTCCTTCATCGTGAACTTTTCTGGAAGCAACTCAAAACCAATTGGCCGAGTAGAAGCTCTTCTTCTTAAACGCGAAACGGCGTCTTCTACCATTTCATTATGGTCGAAAATTAAAGAAGGCGAATTGTACAAGGGGAACCATTTTGCATCGTATTTTGCATTCACATTGATGTTTTCACCAATATTAATCAAGGCATAATAACTTACAGAAATAATGCGCGCATTTGGTTCGCGATCCATTTCGCTATATACATCTAGTTGTTCTAGATACACATTTTTTAAGCCGGTTAACGACGTTAAAACGCGATTTGCTGCTTCTTCTAAGGTTTCATCGGTATTCAAAAAACCGCCCATAAGCGACCATTCACCCATGTGGTTTTCTAAATTTCTTTTTACTAACAAAATTTTTAGTTTTTCGCCATCAAAACCAAAAATAATGCAATCGACTGCAAGCAAATGAGTCGGATATTGGGCATAACTTTTTTTCATCACGGCGCAAAATTACTTATTTTCAGACAATTGATGTTTTTTGTCGTTCGCAATTGTAGAGTTTTCACAGTTTTATGGTTTTAATAAGAGTTAGGAGTAGAACTCTTGAGAAGTGGAACAGTACTAATTTTTCAATGTAAATGGTTTTCCTACAAAGCCAATTTGTTGCATTTAAAGGGTATTTAAATACGCTTTAATAACTTTCAAAACGCCAAACTGATCATTGGATAAAGCTTGATGTTGTGCGATTTTTTTTACATCGGGATGCGCGTTTTCCATTGCATAGGAATATTTCGCAAGTTTCAACATTTCAATATCATTTAGATAATCTCCAAATGCCATCGTTTGTTCTGCGGAAATGCCCAAAATATCTTGCAATTTTAAAAGCGTATTTCCTTTGTTGATATTTTTGTTCATAATGTCGAGCCAGAATTCTCCGGAAACCACCACTTCAAGATCATCATTATTGAATTTTTTGAGTGTCGGAAGCAAATATTGTTCTGCATTTATCGGGTGGTAAACCGCGATTTTAAATATGCTATCGTTTATAATTTCCGTTAAATCTTCGCGCTTTTCATTAGCAGTATAATATTTTGTGAAGAATGCTACAAATTCATCATCTTCGGTTTCGTAATACGCGCTATTTTTCCCCGAAACTACCGCTTTTGCATCGGGAATTTCTCGAATTGCGCGAATAATATTGGGAATAAGATGGTTGTCGAGCGCATCAATAAAAAGATCTTCGTCTTTGTATTTTAAGTAGCCACCGTTTTCTGCAATAAATGCCATTTGGTTTTCTTCTCCTTCAAAATATTGGGTGATGCCTTGCATTTGTCGACCACTTGCAGGTACAAATAAAATATGATGTTGATTGAGCTGTTTAGCAATATCTGAAAATTCGGTGCTCATTTCGTGATCGGAATTCAGGAGGGTTCCATCCATATCGCTCACGATTAATTTAATGTCGTTCATACTGATGTTCGTAAGTTCTTTTTCCAAAATTAGGATATTTTTATTTACTGCGTTTTGTAGTGTTTCAAGGATAGTTTTTTAAGGATTTCTGCACTTTGTTCTGGGGTAATATCGCGTTGTGCTTCTGCAAGCATTTCATATCCTACCATAAATTTTTTCACGGTTGCACTTCTCAACAAAGGTGGATAAAAGTGCATGTGAAAATGCCATTCAGGATGTGCTTCACCATCTGTTGGTAATTGATGAATTCCAGCGGAATACGGAAATGGTATTTCGAAAAGATTATCGTATTTGATGGTTAAATCTTTAAGGATTTTTGCAAAAGACGCAATTTCGGATTCGGAAAATTCTGCTAAATTCGATATTTTTCTTTTGCTGATAATCAAGGTTTCATAGGGCCAAATCGCCCAAAACGGAACTAATGCAACGAATTCATCGTTTTCTAAAATTATTCGGATATCCGCTTCAAGTTCTTGTTGTACATAATCTTCAAGAAGTGAGCGCTGATGCGTTTCGAAATAGTTTTTGAGCTGCTGCTGTGTTTTCGCCACTAAATTGGGTAGCGACGATTGTGCCCAGATTTGACCATGTGGATGTGGATTGCTACAACCCATAACTGCACCTTTGTTCTCGAAAATTTGCACATGATTAATGTAGGGCTTTGCTCCTAAATCGATGTATTGATTCTTCCAAACGTGGATAATCTCTATAATTTGATCAACGGAAAGTTCTGGAAGTGTACGACTGTGATCCTCTGTAAAACAGATAACGCGGTTGATGCCGCGTTCGGGTTTTAATCGAAAAAAAGATTCGGTACGATCCGTAAAATGAACCTCATCGTTTAATAAAGCTCCAAAATCATTGTCAAAAACAAAAGGACCTTTATACGTTGGATTTTTCTCGCCACTGATTCTCGAATTTCCTGAACATAGATAACAATTTGCATCATGCTTCGGAATTTCCTGTTGAGCATTTTTTTCCTGTTGCCCTTGCCAAGGTCGTTTTCCACGTTGTGGAGAAACCAAAATCCATTCATCTAAAAGTGGATTGTATCGGCGGTGGGAATGAATGTTTTCGTCAAAATTGGAACTCATATTTCGTAACGTTTTGTGCCGTGAGCAATTTTTATGGGATACACTTTCATTTCGATTCCAAATGCATCTTTGTAGCGTTCTTTAACTGTTGCGATAACCATCTCGGCATCTTCATCTTTAATTAAATTAATGCTGCATCCACCGAAGCCACCACCCATTAATCGGGCACCTTGAACGGTGGAATGTTTCATTGCTTCTTCCACTAAAAAATCAACTTCATCGCAGCTTACTTCATATTCTTTTGATAAACCTTGATGCGTTTCGTACAAAAATTTCCCAACTTCTTCAGGTTTATTTTGAGACATTGCCTCGGCTGTTTTTTTTACTCTTTCAATTTCGCCAACCACGTAATTACTGCGTTTGTGGGGAATTTCGCCAATTTCATTTCGATGTTCATCTAACATGTCTACTGTAACATCCCGGAAACTATTTACGTTAGGATAATGCTGATGAAGAACGTGTTTGGCGTGTTCCATATCTGCTCTTCGATCGTTATAACCAGAGGTTAAATGCGTGTGTTTTACACAACTATCGAAAAGAACCCATTGGTAACCTTTGATTTCTGCATTAAAATAATGGTGTTCTAAGGTATTGCAATCCAGCAACATCACTTGATCTTCTTTACCGAAAACGGAAGCGAATTGATCCATAATTCCGCAGTTTACGCCCACGAATGTATGCTCCGATTTTTGTCCGATAAGCGCAAGCTCTTTTTTTGAAATTCCGATATTAAAAATTTCATTCAAGATAAATGCAAAACCGCATTCGAGAGCAGCAGAGGAAGAAAGTCCTGATCCAATGGGGATAGTACTGCTGAAGAGTATTTTTAAGCCGTGCAAACGCACATTTTTTTGCTGTATTTGATGAAGAACGCCTAACAAATAATTGGCCCACATTTCGGAAACGGGTTGCAGTTCTTCAGTAACAGAGCACGAAAATGTTTCGTTTAAATCTTTCGCCACAAAAATACATTCGTTTGAAGTAGGATTTTCGCTTACTGCAAAACAAATATATTTATCGATGGAGGCGGGAAGTACGTAACCATCATTGTAATCAACATGTTCGCCAATGATATTTACCCGACCTGGAGAAAGAAAAATATGTTCTGGCTGGCTTCCAAATTCTTCCTTAAAAGCATTTGATGTATACTCAACTAATGGATTTTGCATTTCTGAATGAATTTATTTTGAATTGGTTCTTAAGATTGCTTTCTTTCAATCGCGCGTTTTACCGCTTTTACAATGGCATCGGCGTTTAATCCGTATTTTTCCATTAACTGTGCTGGAGTTCCGCTTTCGCCGAAAGAATCGTTTACGGCTACATATTCTTGAGGAACATAATATTCGGTTGTTAAGATTTGAGCTACAGAGTCGCCTAAACCACCAATTCTATTATGTTCTTCTGCGGTAACCACGCAACCTGTTTTTTTAATGGATTTTAAAATTGCTTCTTCATCCAATGGTTTAATGGTGTGGATGTTCAAAATTTCAACATCAATGCCTTCTTTTTCTAAAATTTCGCCCGCTTGAATTGCTTCCCAAACCAAATGCCCTGTGGCAGCAATGGTAACGTCGGTACCTTCATTCACAATCCATGCTTTTCCGATTTCGAATTTTTGGTCTGCATCGGTAAAAACGGGTAGTACTGGTCTGCCGAAACGAAGATAAACAGGACCATCGTAATCTGCAATTGCAATGGTTGCCGCTTTTGTTTGATTGTAATCGCAAGTGTTAATTACCGTCATCCCCGGAAGCATTTTCATCAATCCGATATCCTCTAAAATTTGGTGCGTTGCACCATCTTCACCTAAAGTAAGACCAGCGTGAGATGCGCAAATTTTTACATTTTTGTTGGAGTAGGCAACGGATTGGCGAATTTGATCGTAAACACGTCCTGTAGAAAAGTTAGCAAACGTTCCTGTAAATGGTATTTTACCACCGATGGAAAGTCCAGCAGCAATACCAATCATATTGGCTTCGGCGATTCCGATTTGAAAAAAGCGTTCAGGTGCTTTTTCGATAAATTTTTCAAATTTTAAAGATCCAATTAGGTCAGCACACAATCCCACTACATTAGGATTTTTATCTGCAAGTTCAGCCATTCCAGCTCCGAAACCGCTTCGCGTATCTTTACTTTCTGTGTAGGTATATTTTTTCATTGATTTTTAATTTTGGTTGATGGTTAATAGTTGTCAGTTATCGGTTTTTATCTTCTTTGTCCGACTTCTGACATCTACCTTCTAATAATCTCCTAGCGTTTCTTCTAATTGATCTAAAGCTTTTTGCAATTGCTCGTCGTTGGGCGCTTTACCGTGCCAAGCGTGAGTTCCCATCATATAATCTACGCCATGTCCCATACCTGTTTTAAGCAAGATGCAAATTGGTGAACCTTTTCCAGTTAAAGATTTTGCTTCGTCGATTGCCGCTAAAATTTGCTCTAAATCGTTTCCATTTTCAACCTCGATCACTTTCCAATCGAAGGCTTCAAATTTTGCTTTTAAGCTTCCTAACGAAAGTACTTTTGATGTTGGTCCGTCAATCTGTTGACCATTATAATCAACGGTTGAAATTAAATTATCAACTTTATTGTGCGCGGCATACATGATTGCTTCCCAAATTTGACCTTCTTGAAGTTCGCCATCACCGTGAAGACTGTAAACCAAGTTTTCGTCTTTATCGAGTTTTTTTGCCAAAGCGTGACCAATCGCAACCGACATCCCTTGTCCGAGAGATCCAGATGCAATTCTAACTCCTGGCAAACCTTCGTGCGTGGTTGGGTGACCTTGCAATCTTGAGTTTAATTTACGGAATGTAGCCAATTCGCTTTTTTCGAAATAGCCAGCATGTGCTAAAACAGAATAAAAAACAGGAGAAATGTGCCCATTAGAAAGGTAAAAAACATCTTCGCCTTTTCCCGTCATATCGAATCCAGGTTTGCGTTTCATTTCGTCGAAATAAAGGGCAACTAGGAAATCGGTGCAACCTAAAGAACCACCGGGATGTCCAGATTGGCAGGTATGAACCATCCTTACAATATCTCTTCTTACTTGAGAAGCGATACTTTTTAATTTTGAAATATCGTGTGACATAAATTGTGATTAAATAATTTTAGTTTTCGTGGTATGGAGATTCGTTTTTACCCTATCATTTTTTCGGAATCTTTAATGAATTGTGCCAAACCGCTATCGGTTAATGGATGTTTCAGTAAAGACAAAATTGGAGGCAATGGACACGTTACCACATCAGCACCGATTTTTGCGCAGTTAATAATGTGCATGCTGTGACGGATGGATGCTGCTAAAATTTGAGTTTCGAATCCGTAATTATCGAAAATTATTCTTATTTCCTCAATAAGTTGAAGGCCGTCTGTGGAAATATCATCCAATCGACCAAGGAATGGCGAAACGTAGGTTGCGCCTGCTTTCGCTGCCAATAATGCTTGTCCAGCAGAAAAAATGAGCGTACAATTGGTTTTAATTCCTCTATCGGAGAAGTATTTTAGTGCTTTAACCCCATCTTTAATCATCGGGATTTTTACTACGATATTTGGGTGGATTTTCGCGAGTTCTTCCCCTTCTTTAATCATTTCTTCATAAGTGGTGGAAAGCACTTCAGCAGATATTGCTCCATCTACAATTTCACAAATATCTTTATATCTTTTAAGGATGGCATCATTGCCGGTAATTCCTTCTTTTGCCATTAACGATGGATTGGTGGTTACCCCATCTACAATTCCTAAATCGTTGGCTTCACGAATTTGATCTAGGTTTGCTGTGTCGATAAAAAATTTCATAAAAAATGGATTTATTGGTTATAAGTGTCAAATTTACACTTAATTTATCGTTTTTACAATGCTGTAAAGGTTTCTATTTTAAAATATTTAAAAAAAAATTTAATTGTGATGCATCATATTGAGTTTAATTTTTTTCAATTCTTCCAAACTTCTTTCGGGTTTTTCAACGCTTTGTGGAAACGGAAGTTTTGAAAATTCTTGAAAATACTGCAAGCAAGCATCTTTCCACCAAACGGCATCACTGGATTGAATGGCTAAACGTTCTTTCACTTCATTAAATCTTTGTTCATCAACAAATGATTTTAAACTTTCCCAAGTTGTATTATATGCTCGAACTTGATTGATCCCGGTTTGGTATTTCCATGCCAATTCATCCCACATGGTTTTACCACTTTTCATTTTGAATTTCCACGGAACGTGATGAAAATAGAGCAATAGGTTTTCAGGAGTTTCTTTGATGTTACCATAGATTTCATTCAATGGTGGAAAATATTGAGCAACTGCATTGCTTCCTGTTTTTGTACGATCGAAACCTAAACCAACGGCATCTGCTTGATGATAATATACTGGTGACCAATCTGGGCGTCCGCCTTTGTAATCGCCCCAAGGTTCTGGACCGTAATGATGTCCCGAAGCGAAAATATGCACCAAACCGAGCGGCATCATATAATCAACGGCAGTTTCTCTGGAAGAAAGCATCATTTCTTTGACAGGATTTAAGAATTCTTTTTTAACTGTAAAAGTCATTTTAATCCATTCATCGGCAATCTGTTCGGAACTTAAATCGTGGTTCCAGGCCAATCTTCCGAATGTGTACCAATTTGCTTGTGCAAAATGATGACCAGTGTAATTTGCATCTTCACCGATATTGGCAACGCCAGCAATAGCTGAAAATTTTTGATTTCTCAAAGTTCCATCCGTCAATTTTGCAATCGTGGAACCTTTTCCGTTGGCATACGTATCGCTATCTAAAGTTTCTTTGTACAAAGGCGCGAGGAAAACAAGATGATTTGAAAATCCTAAGTATTCTTGGGTAATCTGAAATTCAATCATTTGAGGCGTTTTTTTCATCGCTCCGAAAAGCGGTGTAAAAGGTTCTCTTGGTTGAAAATCTATCGGACCATTTTTAATTTGAATAATTACATTATCGTGAAATTGTCCGTCCCAAGGCATAAATTCTAAATAAGCTTTTTTTGCACGATCTTCATTCGTTTCGCTGTACACAAAAGCGCGCCACATTACGATTCCATTGTGCGGTTTCAAGGCATCTGCAAGCATATTTGCACCATCAGCGTGCGTTCTTCCATAATCTTGCGGACCAGGTTGACCTTCAGAATTGGCTTTCACCAAAAATCCTCCAAAATCTGGAATCATTTTATAAATTTCTGCAGTTTTGGTTTTCCACCAATCGATTACTTTTGGGTTTAATGGATCCGAATTTTCCAATCCGCCAATTACTTTTGGAGAAGCGAAATTGATGGAGAGATAGACTTTAATTCCATAAGGTCTGAAAATGTTAGCTAAGGTTTTCACCTTTTCCAAATAGTATGTTCTCAGCATATTTGGGGAAGCATTTACATTATTTAAAACCACCGCATTTATTCCAATTGAAGCATTTGCTCGAGCATATTCTTCATATCGTGGCGAAATTTTAGAAGGCAAATCTTCCCATTTCCAAAGCGAATGCCCAGCATAGCCACGTTCAATGGTTCCGTCCAAATTGTCCCAATGATTTAGAATTCGAACATCGAAAGAAGGTTTTTCTTCAATTTTAAGATTGGAAGTATTGGCTTTTTGAAGTTGCAAATTCAACAAATGATAGGTTCCGTACAACAATCCAAAATCCGTTCTTGCCGAAATGGTGATTTTATTTTTATCGGAAACGATTTTATATCCATCTTTAAAACTTTCTGGAAATTTTTCAATTTTCAAATCGATTTTCTGACCTTGCCAATGCTTGTTCAATTCCTTTTTGGCAATTTCTAAAGTTGGACTTTTTGCATTTGACATTGCAATATTTCGTGGTTTTTCATTCACGGGATATCGCAACCATAATTGACTTCCATCATCAGCTTTTACACCTAATGAAAAAAGAAAAAATGCAAAGAAAAATGCTTTTATGTATTGGAATTTGCTGTTTTTCATTTGTTTTGTTTTAATGTTTGAAGTCCGATGTTCGATGTTTGAAGATGAAAAACTGACAACCGATAACCATCAAGCGACAACTATCCTAACCCTTCAATGGTTTTAATTTTACCGTTTTCGTCGTATTCCAATTCGATGACTTTCATACTTCTTAACCACGTTTTTCCACCACTTGGAACGGAATCGTGGAAGAATAAATACCATTTCCCCCTGAACTCCACAATGCTATGATGCGTAGTCCAACCCACGACTGGCGTTAAAATTTCCCCTTGATAAGTGAAAGGTCCGTACGGATTATCGCCAATTGCGTAGCATAAAAAATGGGTGTCGCCCGTGGAATAAGAGAAGTAATATTTTCCGTTGTATTTGTGCATCCAAGATGCTTCGAAGAATCGATGTGGATCTCCGTGAAGAAGTTCTTCTCCATTTTCATCCAGAATTATTACATCTCTCGGTTCTTCTGCAAATTGCAGCATATCGTCGGTTAATTTTGCGACTTTCGAACGTAGCGCTTTTTCGTTGTCGTTAGGAAGAATAGCACATTCTAGAGCTTTGTTGTCTCGATAACGTTGTAGTTGACCGCCCCAAATTCCTCCGAAATAGAGGTAATAATTTCCGTTATCCTCAAATACGCAAGTATCGATACTGTAGCTTCCATACATGGGATGAGGTTCTGGTATAAATGGACCTGTGGGAGAATCGCTTACGGCAACACCGATTCTAAAAATATCGTTGCGATCTTTTAGTGGAAAATACAAGTAATATTTGCCGTTTTTGTGGGCAACATCGCAATCCCAAAGCTGTCTTCCTGCCCAAGGAATATCGCTTACGGAAAGGGCTACGCCATGATCGGTAACATCGCCGGTTTCAATATCATCCATTGAAAAAACATGGTAATCATTCATATCGAAATGATCGCCGTTGTCGTTTTCTTCGATTCCGCTTTCACGATCGTGAGAAGGGTAAATGTAAATTTTCCCATTAAATACGTGTACGGAAGGATCTGCCATATAATCGTTTGGGAATAGGTATTTTGCTTTTTTCATTTTATTTTTTGCTGTATTTAATTTTTATTTGAATATTCTTCCTGAGCCTCAGAATGACATTGTCAATAAGAATTCTGACTAACAACTTCTGAAATCCCACATTTAACTTCTGAAATCTATTTTGTTAAATCAATCAATTTTTGAACGACTGGTTTTGGTTTAAAATTTCGATTGAATAATAGCGGATAATCCGTTCTTCCTTTTACTGGGAAATCGTTTTTCCAGGAATCGCCATCGCTAACGCCCCAAAAAGTAACTCTGTCAATATGTTTTTCGTATTTCAAGAGTAATCTAAAGAAGTCGACCAAATGATTGTCCCAATCCAGTTCCACATTTTTCGGGAGCCCATTTTTATATGGATTCATTTTTTCTTGATAGGCTTGTGTATCGGCAATATTTGCAGAAGTTCCCCAAGGAGAAGGAAGTGGACTCAAATCCAATTCGGTAATGCTAACGTGAACACCTTCTGCAATATAATCTTGAATGGTAGCTTCATATTCAGCTAAAGTTGGATTGTCCATTCCGAAATGGGCTTGCATACCTATGGCATCAATTCGTAATCCGCGTTTTTTTAAATCTTGAATGAGTTTTTTGATGGTTTTACGTTTTCCTTCGTGCCATTCGTTGTAATCGTTGTAGTATAGTTCCGCATTTGGATCTGCTTCATGTGCATATTGAAATGCCAATGGAATAAATTCTTCGCCCAAAATTTCGTAGAATTTGCTTTTGCGATAGGAGCCGTCTTCCATGATGGCTTCATTCACCACATCCCAACCTTTAATTTTTCCTTTGTATCGGGAAACAACGGTGTTGATGTGGGTTTTCATTCTTTGTTTGAGAACTTCTGGAGAAACATTTTTTCCTTCTTTATCAACAAAGAACCATTTTGGTGCTTGAGAATGCCAGATTAAAACGTGACCGGTGACGAATTTTCCGTTTTCCAGTCCGAAATTCACGAACTTGTCGGCATCATCGAAAAAGAATTTTCCTTCTTCTGGTTGAAGAAACATCGATTTCATACAATTTTCTGCAACAATTGCAGTGAAATCTTTTTTAATAATGTTCAATGATTTTTGATCTTCTCCGTGAATTTGAGGGAGATTCATTGCCGTTCCGATATAGAATTTTCCTTTGTACGCTTCGCCAATTGAATCATTCTTTTGGATTTTGCTCACACTTGTACACGAGACGGCGAGCGCAGCAATGCAAATAAATTTAAGTATCGATTTCATAGGGATATGTTTTTAGAAGAATAAGTTTATTTAAGATTTCAAGTGTCTTTGTTCAATTTCCATGTTGATTTTATCAATTACATCGTCTTCTAATTCATATTTAGAAATAATGAACATCGCTAAAATGATAAGGATTGCAGGAATTACGGCAACCAACCAAAGAATTCCCTGTTCTGCAAAAGCGGATTGAGAAATTGCATTTTTCTCATCAAATTGTACAAACGCCAAAACAAATCCTGGAACAACGCCACCCAAAGCCATTCCCGCTTTGAAAAAGATTCCCGTAAGTGCGTTTACAATTCCAGAAATTCTTTTGCCAGTCGTATATTCACCAAAGGAAATTACTTCAGGAACCAGCGCCCACATATAGCCGGTTGCGACAATTACCCCAGTAGATTTTACAAATTGGGCTACCATTACTAACCAAACTTGATCTTTAAATGAAGGGACTACAGAGATTATGTACAAAAGTGCCATCCCAAAAATGGCTATGGTAAGAAAAACGTAAAACATTTTTTTCTTGCCGATCCATCGTTTTATTGCAGGGACCATTGGCATAAAAATAAATGCAGGAAAGGAACCTAAAGCAGCAAAATAGGGAAGCATATCTGGAGCATGTACATTATAAATCATATAGTAGGAACCAGCGGAATTTCCTATCGCCATCATTGCAAACGCGGTGATAAAGAAGAATGCTAAAACGCGAAGTGGGCGATTATGTTTGAATTCATTCCAAAGATCTGAAACTTTTACATCGGCTGTATCTTCATCATTCATTACCACCCGTTCTTTTGTTTGAGAAAAACAGAAGATGAGCAATGCGAGTCCGATACACGCATAAATCGTCATTGTGATAAACCATGCGTTGCCTGATTCCGCTGAGTTAATTTTACCATCTGGAGATAGTGTTTTTACGATAATAGGAATTCCATACGCCACCGCAAGTCCACCTAAATTCGCTAAAAACATTCTTACAGAAGTAAGTGTTGTAATTTCGTTGGTATCTCTGGTTAATGATGCGTTAAGCGCACCGTACGGTACATTGATTAAAGTATAGCACATTGAAAGTCCTACGTAGGTGATATACGCGTATGTAAGCGATCCAGAGAAGCCATTCCAGAAACATAATATCGCAAAGCCTGTTAATGGAATTCCACCCAAAACCAAGTAGGAGCGGTATTTTCCCCATTTTGGATTGTTTTTATCCACATACGCGCCCACAAGTGGATCCCAAACAACATCTACCAATCGAACAATTAAAAACATAATTGCTGCCGTTGCTGCGGGTAATCCGTAAACATTGGTATAAAAAATCAATAAATATTGCGCAACGGTTTGATAAATAAGGTTTTGTGCGAGGTCGCCAGAACCAAAACCGATGCGTTGCAGCCAAGAGAGTTTATAAAAGCCTTTGGCTTCTGTAGCGTTTGGGGATAGTGTATTCATTGTAAGGGATCGTAGACTTTAGTTTTAGTTTTCTGTAGTAAAGGGTGATGCGGGCAAACCTTCTTGATTGTATAAATTTCCATTTGGATTGTCGGCCCAATCGTATCGAACGGCTGTTGGATGCTGAGTGTTTTCGCTTGAAACCACCACTTGATTGTTTTCAGTTTTTGCGTTTGCCCAATGCCATTTTCCGTCATCTCCTTTAATGGAGAAACCTTTTAATTCATTTACATTTTTAAGATTATTGGTTCCTTTTTTAAAACTGATGCGGATTTGATTGCCTTCTATTTTGAATGAATCATAGCTAGGACCATCTGCAACAATGTTTTTACGATACGCAATTTTTTCTGCAAGAAGCGCTAAGCGATCGCCCACTGTTTTTTTATTTAGAGGATGAATGTCATTCCATTCGCCAATATCGATGGTTATTGCCAATCCTGTGTTGGGAACTTCTAGTGAAACTTTTCGCTGTTCATAGCGTAATTCTGCCCAATTGCTTTCAATCGGTTGCGTTTTCGCTTCCATAAAATTCGCCAGTTGAACGATTAAAAAAGGCGCATCTTTTTCGTTGAATTTTGTTCTCCAATCGGAAATCATTGTTGACAATAAATCGCCATATTCTTGAGGTTTACCAGTATTGCTTTCACCTTGATACCACAAAAATCCTTTTACTTTATAATTGATTAATGGATGAATCATTTGGTTGTATAAACCTGTTGGTTTCCAACGGATAAACGTTTGTCCTGGCGCCATTTTTTCCATTTTAGCTGCGACTTTATACTTCCAAGGTCCTTCGAGGTTTATTTTTTTACCCTCAAACTCCAAGTAATACGGTTTATCGGCAATAAATTGTCCTTTCCCATTTCCATTGGTAACGCGAATTGCAATAACATTTTTTCCTTCTTTAAGAATGCCGGCAGGAATATCGTACCAACGAGGTGGATATTCGTAAGTTACGTTTCCAACTTTTTTTCCATTGATGTATGTTTCGTCGGCATCTTTAATTCTTCCTAAATTCAGAAATGCGGTTTTATTTTCTGCACCTTTTGGAAGCGTAATTTCTTTTCTAAACCAAACCGAACCATCAAAGTTTCCTTCCACATCTTCCCAAGAACCTGGAATATTCATTGTTTTCCAAGCGGAATCGTTCAAATTGAAATCTTCCCAATGTTGATGAAGACCAATATCGCTTTGGTTGAGCTCCTCAAACCAAGCTTTGCTTAGCGCGGATTCGTTGGATTCTGTAGTTTTAATCAAATCGTCGTTTTTCCATTTTTCCGCTTCTGCTAAATATTCAGGATATTTTTTGAGAGAATTGGTATCCATCCACGCTTGAACTGGAGAACCGCCCAAACTTGTATGAATAATCCCTACAGGAACTTTAATGTCTTCTTGAATTTTCTTTGCGAAAAAATACGCAACACCTGAAAAATTAAGCAATGTTTCGGGATTGGTTTCTTCCCATTTTCCGCCATTCAAATCGTTTTGTGGTGCTTTGAAATTGTATTGCTGTGGAACCGTGAAAAAACGAATTTGGGTATTGTTTGCATTATCGATTTCCTTTTGATATAACGGTGTTAATCTGCGCATGGGAAGCTCCATGTTGGATTGTCCAGAAGCCAACCAAACATCACCAATTAAAATGTTTTTAAGAGTAATCTCATTGATTTTCATTTCATAAGGTCCACCAAATTTTTGAGCAGGAATTTCAACTTTCCAGTTTCCTTTTGAATCTGCTTTTGTAGAATGTTTTTTATGTAGAAATGTTATTTCAATCTTTTCATTAGGATCGGCGTATCCCCAAATATTGAGTTTTTGATCGCGCTGCAACACCATTCCATCGGAGACCAAAGTTGGAAGTTTTATTTTTCCATACATTGAGGTGCAGCAAATGGAGATTAGTAGAAATAGGAGGGATTTGAGAAATGAGTTCATCGTACTTTGGCGTTAGGATTCAACATTTAGTTAGGGGCAATAGTGTTTTGTATGTTTTGGTTTAACAGTCGTACTTCTACAATTCTACCGGTCAATTGATCTTGGTTGCCGATGAATTTTAAAGTCAATTTTTCTGATGATTGCAATGTCTTCGGAATTTCAATTAATGTGTATTGAAGCGAGTTTCCTCCAGTTCCTTGCAGTTCTTTTGTAAGAATTTTTTGGTCGTTAATTTCAATATTCAGTTGCCGATTTCTTTGAGCATCGAAATACGAGAGATATAAGAATTTCGCATCTTTTTTCGGATTTCGCATTTGATAACTAAACCAACCTCTCGCATCGCGGAAATGTCGATCTTCCATATAGCCATCATAGGCATCTTTACTTTCAAAAAAATGGTCATTTTCTGGTTGTTGTTCACCAAGCGCAATTTGATCGACCGTTACCGAATTCAATTTCCTGGTTTCGGCTTCTTCCAATGCTTTTTTCTTTTGAATTTCTTCGATTTTATCAGCGTCAGCTTGTGGCCAATATAAAATATAGCGTTCTTCAACAATATCGTAGAATGGTTTTAATTCAAAACCATTTGCAAATTGATTTTGCGGATATAAACCTGAAATTGTAAACGTTAATGGTTTTCTAGCAACAGGTTGAACGTGATTTAAAACGTCTTTTGAACTTCCGAGAATAGTAGGAATATCGTTCAACGGAATTTGTGGTCCGTGTGCGATATGTCCGCCACGACTATCATCTGCAAAAAGTCCGATTTGATTTTCTTTTCCATAACTCGCTGCCAAAACGACAGGTCCATATTTAAAGGCATAATAATCAGAACCATCCGGAAGTTGCTCTGCTGAAAGATGCATTGGGAAATTTAGTTCAACGGTGTCGCCTTTTTTCCATTTTTTTGAAATGGTGAGATAACCGTTTTCATCTTTTGAAGGTTGAACATTTTTACCGTTTACCTTTGCTGAAATTTTTTCGAAAGAAGTCCATTCCGGAATTCTTATTTTTAAATGAAATTCTCTTTTATTGGTCGACTTGAAAACCAACTTCGTAGAAGATTCGTTCGGAAAATTATTGGTTTGCTGAAGGATTAATTTGCTTTCTGCCCAAGAAAGGGTGGATGGAATAAAGAGATTCACAATCAGATCATTTCCAGAATGAGCATAAATCATTTCGCCATATTTTGCGTGATTTTCGATTCCTGAACCAACGCAACACCAAAAGCTGGTTTGCGGTTGCGAATACACGCGGTAATGTCCAGGGCGCATCGGCGTGAAATATACAAAGCCTCCCTTTTCTCGATTTTCGGTAGAAAGAATGTGGTTGTAAAGCGCCCTTTCGTAATAATCCATGTAGGAAGATTTTCCTGAAGTTGCGTACAATTGTGCGGTTAATTTCAGCATATTGTAGGTGTTGCACGTTTCTGGACCTTCGATGCTTTTTATCATTCCAGAAAAATCGTTGGTCGGATTGAAATGCTCCGAAACCGAATTTCCACCAATCACAACCGAACGTTTTTCAACAACGTTATGCCAGAAAAAATCGGCTGCGGAATTCCATTGTTTATTGTTTTCTAAATCGGCAATTCTTTTAAAACCAATTACCTTGGGAATTTGAGTATTGGCGTGAATTCCCGTCAATTTATCTTCGTGCGCCAACAGTGGATCGAGAATGGCGTGATGCGAAAACTTCTTCGCTAAATCCAAGTATTTTGAATCTTTTGTAATCGCATAAACATCCGCAAAAACTTCATTTAAACCTCCATGTTCAGAACGAAGCATCTCTTGAATTTGCGTTTCAGTTAAATCTTTCACATCATTTGCCATCCAATCGGTCAACTTGATGAGCATTGATTTTGCCTTTTCATTTCCAGTGAAATAATAGGCATCTTTCAATCCTGAAAAGACTTTATGAATATTGTACAACGGAACCCAACGATCATTCAGCCCAAAAGTGGAAGCACGAATATTGCCTTCGGAAATTTCTTTCCAGATTTTTTTACCATTCGGAACTCCCGAAATGTAACCATTTCCTGAAGCTTTTTGACAACGTTCTAATTCATTAATAACGTAATCTAATTTTTCCTTGATGGCTTTATCTCCAGTGGAAGCGTACATTAACGACAATGCAGAAATATAATGTCCACCGATATGTCCATCCAAACCAGTATTTTCCCAGTTGGTATAATTTTCGGCTTTTGGTTGAAGTCCCGATTCTTTGAGATACGGCGCTAGAAGGCGATCTGGATTCAATGCAAGAATATATTTTAAATCTGCATTTTGTGCTTCACTAAATTTACTTTCTGTTAGATGGATTGAAGAAAGTGGAAAGTACGAAATAACAGATGAAGTTTGTGAGTTGAATCCTACGGAAATAAACAGAAAAAAAGCACTGAAACTTTTAGCGATATTAAAAGAAGAAGTGATGATGTTTTTTTTGAAACGGCTTCCTAAAACAATCCCAAAATTTTGAAATTTACCGAAAACAATGGGAGAGGATAAAAAAATCGAACATGAGCGTATGACGAAATCTTTCAATTGGGGAAATTGATTATTGTTAGGAAACATTTGATAAGGGATTAATTGTTTTTTTAACACTTCTAAAATTAAGAGAAAGAATTGAATCTGGAAAGCGTTTTTGTGTGATTAATTCCTATTTAATAAGAATCTACTTTTGAATATTCTTATTTATAGCGAAGAAAACGGATACTGTTATCATAAAATGTATGACAAATTAGAAGCTTATCTTGTGTTTGAAGATAAGGTAAAATTTTTATGGTATTTGCACTGAAATCTAAGGTTTGAAAACAGTCTATATAAGCGCTAAAACTCGAGGTTATCTTAAATACGACATTGAAGTGAATAATAGCTATTCGGCTTAAAACAAATGTTTAAAAATTGAAAACATTTAACATTAATTTAACTTATTTTAGTATAAGTTAACATATAGTTAACGGTTTTTTTGCTTTTTTCTTTTTTAAGAAGATCCGTTCTTAGTAACACGTTGTAATTTTTCATTCAGAATGAAGCAAAGTGTAATGAAGAATCTCTTTTATAATCAGAGATTTCTCCTTTGTGGAAATGACAATACCGTTATTGGATTTTATTATGATGACTAATAAAGGACATTCAATTTTATAATATGTGATTTTAGATGTTGAATAAAAACTTTACCTTTGATTGCGGAGAAAAAAGAATACAATTTTAGTACGATTTGTTCTTTCATTTCAAACCATTACATCAAGATTTTGGTAAAGGAAACGTCTGGAAACCAGTTGATAGAGGATGTTTTTACCATTATTTTTGTTAACCCAACAGCATAATGCGGCAGCGGATTCTTTACATTATTGTTCTTCTTATTTCCGTACATTCTTTATGCGGACAAACGCGGCTTAGTTTAGAAAATCTGCTCGACGATACCCGAAAACTTTTGTACAGTGATCCAGCTCAAGCCGGTAAAATTGCAACATACACCATTAAAAACAGTTCAATTTCTGAAATTAAAAATGAAGCCGAAGTTTTGAAAGCGGAATCTGAAGTAATTTCAGAACAATACACATCCTTTTTTCAAACTTTAGAAACGATTCGTAACGATGAAGGGACGATGAGTGCTTTTCAAAAATTTCGTATTGAAATTCTGAAAAGTGAAGTTTTTTTTAAGCTTGGTTTGCGAGAGGTTGCTCTTCAATCTTACCTTGAGGCATCACATTTATCTTCAAAAATACAACCACCAAATGAAAAGCAAGAAGCGGACTATTTATTGCGTTACCAAAATGTACTTTTGCATCCGACCGCTCAGAACGTAGCTACATTTCAACAAATTCAAAATAAATTTCGAAAATCGACAAGCGCACAAGATGAAATGCTTTTGAACAAAGGAATTCTTCTCGAAAGTAATTTGAATTTACAAAAGCAGCAAATCGAAAAAGTCTTCGAACAGCTTTCTAATTGGCAAGTGAAACAAGGCTGTTATTTTTGGTTTGAAAGAGAATTGCTACTCGCAAAAATTGAGTCAGAAACGGATCATGATGCAAGTATTTCACGTCTCAATGTTTTGCTTTCAGCAGCTGATCCTTTACAACATATATTTCAACAAGAATGCGAATGGATTTTAGCAGAGAATTATAGCAAGAACAACGATTTACAGCGGTATTCGCAACACATGCAAAAGTTTTTGCTTTTAAAAGAATCCAAAATTGGTAGAGAACAGAAAGCAAGAATTTCCGCAAGATTGTATTTGGATAATCTTGCGAAAGAGTATGAAAAAGAATGGCAACAAAAAGCGCGGTTCACTATTTTTATCATTGCGATATTGGTCGCGATAGTAGTAATCGTGTTCGTGTTGAAAAAGATTTCAAAGAAGAAGAAACGTAAAAAAAACTTCGAAGAAGAAGAACGCTTGAAATGGATGGAAGATTATAAAAAGGAAATTGAAGCTCGATTTCAAGAAGAAAAAAATACACCATTTGTAATTCCAGAAAAAACCGAACTTGATATTTTAGAAAAGCTTAAAGATTTTGAAGTTAAAAATCGATTTCTAAAACCAGATCTTTCTTTGGCGGTTTTAGCGAAAGAATTCAATTCGAATACCACTTATCTCTCCGAAATCATCAATACACACAAAGGCAAAAATTTTAAAACCTATGTTAACGAATTGCGCATTGATTATATTGTGCGTAAGTTGAGGGATTCTCCAGAATATCGAAGTTATAAAATTAGCTATCTTGCGGAGGAATCGGGTTTTACGTCGAGAACCTCTTTCGCAAGTATTTTCAAATCGGTTACCCAAATGACGCCTTCATCCTTTATTGAATCTCTACAAAATAAACCCGAAAATGAAAAGTTATAGTCTGCTTCTTATTTTTGTTGTTCTGCTGGGATTGCCTTTGTATTCGCAAACCACCTCGCTGAATGCGTTATTGAATCGAGCAGAAGTTTTGGCGTATCAGAATCCAGATGAAGCCATTACGATGATTGAAAATCTTCAAAAGAAAATACTTTCGTCAGATTCTGAAAACAGAATCAATGTTCTATTGATTTTAGGCAATGCGTATTCTTCCAAACAAAATTATCAACGCGCCATTGATTACGGGTTGGAAGCTTTGCAAATCGCAAATCGAACGCAAAATAATGTGAATTCCATAAAGGCGTTGGGTTTTATTTCCAATCAATACTACATTCTGCAAATGGATGATAAGTTGTCGGAATATTTGGATCGTTCAGAAGATGCCATAACTGCACATCCCGTTCCCGATTCTTTGAATTATATTGTTGCAAATATTTATTTTTTACGCGCTTTAAATTATAAAGATCAGTTGGATTCTAAGTTTTCCATTCTCTATTTTAATCGTTCGATTGATGCGTATAAAAAAGCGAATTACAAAAACAGTAAGATTAATTTGCCGATCATTTACATTCAAAAAGGGTATAGTTTTTACGATTTAAAAATGATGGATTCTGCTTCGGTATGTTTTCAAAAAGCGTATTCGATTTCAAAAGCGAATGGCATTGCTTCTAATGTTGCGTATTCGCAAGTGGGATTGGCAAAAGTGGAATATAATAAGAAGAATTTTGTGCAAGCGCTATCGTATTTAAAAAGTGCAAAGCAAGAACTCAACACTTCTGAAAATCTATCCCTTCAAACAGAAATTTATAAAGGTTTTACTGAAAATTATTTGGCACTAAAAGATGATGAAAATTACAAAGAAAGTGCAGAAAGGTATCATCAAATATTAAATGAAAATGAAAAGTATGATGTTGCTGGAATGGTAAATATTTTGAAAACACAACACGAAAATAACGCGCAACACATTCTTGAGACGAAGAAAAAATACAGTTTAATTGCAATCTGTATTGTTTTATTTTTACTCATGACCGGCTGGTTTTTGAACAGAATTCTTTCGAAGTAATTCAAAAATTTCTGTCCATCTCAATTCTGTATTTTATTGTTTTTCGGTTTTCATTTTCATTGTGATATGTTTAAAAGTTGAAACTTTTCCTATTTTTTTAACGATAATTTTGAATTATTGATGGTAAAAATTACAAATTGGTTGGATTTTTAAAGTTTCGTGATTTTAATTTTTAAGTAACTGAAAATTAATATACTATAATTATAATAGTTGTTCATTTTCTTTAAAATTTTACAAAATACAACACCTAATCCTGCGTAATATTGAATGTGATAGATATATTTGTCTCCTAAAAAAATAATGGAGAAACGAATGAAAACATTTTTATTATCGGCATTGCTATTGGTGAGCAGTAATGCATTTTCGCAAACCTTAACAGCGGATACTTCTTACACTTCTGATGAACAAGGGAAAATTGAACAATATTGGTATTGGGCAAGTGGCGCTTCTGCTCAAGGTGAAGGTTTTACTCCCAATTCCACGATTACGGTAGAGGCCAAAGATCCAAATGGATTTTCATGGAGAACTTTTACAGGAACTTCCGATGCAAACGGAAATTTTCAAATTGTTTTCAATGGAATGAAAATTAGATCGGTTTTGGGTACACACACGGTTACCGCAACAGATGCAGATAACCATGTTGCAACAGCAAATTTTGAAGTAACTACAAATTCAAAAGAAGTTTTAAATGTACATTCAGAAACGAGTGAAATTGAAACCAGCTACTTTTATGCGGGCGGTGGAATTACCGTTAAAGTGGATGGTCTTTTGCCAGGTGCACAAATTAAAGTAAATCTCGATGATCCTTCGGGGAACGGTATGGAAGTAGAACCCAACCAGCAGAAATATGCAGATGATAAGGGAAGTTACACTTTTGTTTTGGATGGAAATACAAGCGTTGGAATTCCTTCTTCAGAATATCAAATCCCAGAAATTTTTGGGGTTTGGACGGTTTCTGTTATCGATTTTTCGGGAACAAGTAATTATGGTTCTTATAATTTTAGACTTCTGCCAGATGTTTTGGGAGATTACTGTGTACCAACGGTTTTATATGAAGCCCAACCGATTTCTTATGTTGAATTAGGTGACTTAAGTAATTCTTCGTCATTAACTTCTACGGATGGTTATGAAGATTTTACCGATAAAACAGCACATGTACAAGCGGGAGAAACCTACACGTTGAAGTTGCAAGGTAAAGCAAAATGGGCTTTTAATGTTAATACGTATACAGCGTTTTTCGATTGGAATGGTAATGGAATTCTTGATGAAGAAGGAGAAGTATACAGCATCGGATTTTTGGAAGGATCTACTGGTGAAGATGGACAAGAATTAACGTACTCCATCAAAGTGCCTGAAAATGCGGTAAACGGAGCAACAAGAATGAGAATCTTAAAAGTGAATTCAGATTCTACAACTGCTTTGTTTTGGCCTTCGGGAGCTTGCGGTTATTATGGGTACGGACAAATTGAAGATTATACGGTAAATATCGAAAATCAATCAATGAGCACCGTAGAAAACCAAGATCTTAAAGTGAATATTTATCCAAATCCAGTTTCGGAAGTTCTTACCATAAATGCTAAAAAAGCGATTAATGCGTATCAGATATATGATGTTAATGGTCAACTTTTAATCAATAAAAGCAATGTTAATTCTTCAAAAGCGGAAGTTTCTTTAGGCAATATTCCTTCAGGGATGTATCTTTTGAAAGTGGCTGCTGATGGTAAAAATCAAGTATTTAAAGTATTGAAAAAATAGTTTTAGATCATTTTAATAAGTGGAAAACAGACTGTATTTGCGGTCTGTTTTTTTGTTGAATATTGTACTGAGTTAGGATTTTCAAATAAGCTGAATATGGTATTATTTACAGCTAAACAGATTACGTTATTTTCTAAATTGTTAGAATACAGTTTGTTAATAGATTATAAAACAACCTTGCTCAAATTGAACAAGGTTGAAATATGGAAATACTTGATGAAATTCTTCTTGTTTATTTCTTAATTACTTTTTTTACTACGGTTTTACCATTGTTTTGTACCGAAAGCAAGTACACGCCTTTTACCAATGATATGGTGTTTAAAGTAAACGTTTTATCTGCAGGAATTTGTTGTGTAGAGATGTTTTTCCCCGTGATATCTGTTATCGTAACTACATAATTTCCTGTGGAATTTGCAGGTGTTTTAATATTGACTTCATTCGTAAATGGATTTGGATAAACCGATAGTGTAGGAATTGCCGAGTTTGCAGTTGCTAAAGATTTCTGTTCAATTTTAAATGCTGGTGAAATAATTTGCTCCTGACTATTTCCAGAAGGATCTGTACTTACTAATTTAACGTCAAACCAAGAATTTTCTTGTGGAACATTTACCTCCGATAACCATGCTTCGTAATAATTTCCATATCCGGGCAAGGTGAAATACTCTGGATTCTCCGTAATTTCTAATGATTTCCAGTCGTTTTCGCCATGTACACTATAGGAAAATTCTACGCTGTTTCCTTCAACATAATCGAAGTAAATATCATCGGGATTGCTTTTGAAATCTCCAGCAGCAATTCTAACATTTCCTTCATCAGCGGTTGAAAAAAGTATGAGAAAGATTGCCATTTGTGTTTCTAAATTGTAGGTGTTGAAGTGTTGGTAAGCCATTATCCACATCATCAGCGTTGTATTTAATGGTAGTGGTATTCACACCAGGAATTCCATCAACGGTGCTATTGGTGTTGGTGAGTTTATTTTCAACATCTCCACTATAAGGAAGCGATTGCAAGCGAAACTCCAAATAATCTCCCGTAAACAACTCGCCCCCGTTCCATTTTGCTTCTACTTGAACTGATGGGAAATCACTTTCTCGATTTTCGCCGTAATTCCCACGATAAAGTGAACTAAAAGTATTGGTTCTTGTTCTTGCTGCGACCAAAATCGGTACATTATCACATTGCATAATTCCAGAACCTTGCTCTTGAGTATAGGCAAATTGAGTATGAAAAGGAAGAAGACTTACCGTTTTGTCGTTTTTCATAAATAGAGCGTTTCCAAGGAAGTAAGCTGTGCTTGCTCTATTTTCGGAACCGTAATCCACGGTTCCATTTATGTTGGAAACGACTGCATTTCCTTTAATCATGTAGGCTTCTGTGGCGGGGTTTGGAGGTACAGTTCCTAAGTAATCTACCGCTAATGGATACACCAAAAGATTGATCGCTGCATTTTCGATGGAATTGCTCAAATAACCTGAAAAACTGATAGTATTGGCCATTTTTGAAGAGGTGTCGTATACGCTTACTCCCAAAGCTAAATCACCATTTACCGCTGTAAGTCCTGTAAAAGCACGGTAGGCTTGTTCGGAGTTGTTTCCAACTTGTATTTTTTACTCGTGTTGAACCCATCCATTCTTATTGTTAACAATTTCGGTGTCTTGGGTTATTCCGTTTACGGGTTGGTGTTTCAATGCATAACTTCCTTTTTCTAATCCCGTAACAATAAATGAATTTAAAACAGCAAATCGATCACTAATGGAGTTGATGTAAAAATTCCACATAGGATCCGTTCCCCTCGCATTATCTTGAATGTAGATGGCACCATTAATTAAGGTTTGCTTAGCATTGCTGTACAGAAAACGATTAAGGAATATTTTTGAAGCCACACCCGTTGTTGGGTTGGAAACTCCAGGCAAAAGTTCGCTTCCCGTTTCATCAACACTCTTTAATGAAATATAATGATTTGCTTCATTAACATCAATATCAATGTTTGTTCCTTCGGAAATGTTTTGTAGTTCTTTCACGATAAAACGAGAGTGGTTCTCAATAAAATCATCATATTGAACCATAATATCGTAAGTGCCCTCTGGAATTTGGACTGAAACATTGTCGTCGCCTTCCCAATTTGCATATTGCACATTTCCAGATTCGTCGAGCAAAACAATGCTTAAAGGATAAAACTGTCCAGAATCATAGGTTAGGTTTAAGTTTGCAGATACTTGTGCGGTACTTTTATTGGCCTTAACTGTTGTTGCACTCTTATTAATCCAAACATTCCTCCCATGAGCATTTGAAAGAGAAGTGTAGTTTATGGAAGGAAATTCCGTTTTGGATTTAATTTTCCCGTTTGGGGTTTCATTTCTTTGCTCTGTAATTACCAATTGTGCATCAAAATGTGCTGCATTCGCTAATGTGAACACCAGTAATAGCGATTTTAATTTGTACATTTTTTTCCATTCCCGTCCGATAAAAATTAAAATTAAAATTTTAGAATACGCATATGCTTGATTGTCAGACATGTAAAAGAGCGATTTTGTGATAATTCAAAAACGAGCTACCAATCAAAGGATAATTGTTCACATTGATAGTTATCAATTTTCCAGTCTTTTCTGGGGTTTTCCAGAAATTTCATCAGGTTGATGTAATTGAACAAATGAATTTTGCAAAAACTTACCAAATTGGAAAATGCCCAATTGCGTTTCAATTTCTTTTTGATGACTGATAGGAGTAAATTAACGATTAACACGCAATAAATCTGTATTTTGATGGCGTTTTCGTTATCTCCCAAGAAGTATTTGAGCGGAAAGTTCTGTTTCAGCTGCTTGAACAGTACACCATAAAAGCCGGATCATTATTTTTCAGCATTTTCATCAATTCCGAATACTTCTCGCCTTTTGGCTCTTGCTTGTTTTCATTTAAATATTGGGAACTCCTTTCTTCTTCTTCTGAAAGAATTCTGTTTTTTCTAAAAACCCAATAGCCTAAAGTTGCAATAATTACGAAACAAGCGATTAACCCTTATTTATACCAACTGTCTGAGTGTTTTTTGTCCTCTACCAGTAATTTGTTTAACGATTTGTTTTGGCTTTTCACAATTGCTAAATCCAACGAATCTTTTTTTGCTTGGTAGATTCTCGCTGAATCTGCAATGTTTAATGTAGAATAGGTTGTGATAATATTTGAATACAGATTTTGAAGATTGATGTGGTTTTTACGGGCATCAATTTTTTCTGCGCTCTTGAAAAAAATCAGCGCTTTTCGATAATTTTTTTGTTGAAGGTAAGTCGCGCCCAAAGCAGATAAAGTCGTAAAATCAATATCGGGTCTTTTATAATCTTTTTCGCTTGCCAATGATTTTTGAAAATAAAACTGTGCAGAATCAATGTTTCCTTGTTCCTTATATGCCAATCCTAAATTTGAATAGTAAACATATCAAGGAAAGTTTTCGGTATTTTTCGTTTGGGATTTTCTTTATTTCTTCGCCTGCTAATTTTGTATAGTACAATTTTTCGCGTGGCATTCCTTTCAAATCGTAATAATTAGAAAAGGTGATGAATAAATCTGACTTTACCGAACGGGTAAGTGAATCCTGATCATTAAACTTTGAGAGTAAGGTTCGCGCTTGTTCTAGTTCTAGCAATGCACGTTCGGTGAGTACACTAAACTTCAATGCTTCGGAAATAAACTTTTTTGCCATTACCTGATAAACGGGATTGTTGTACGCGCTCGCTTGCTGATACATCAGCTCTGCCTGTTCCATCATCTTTTCAAAATCATTATTGATTTTCCAATAGTTGGTCAGGTTTTTCATGCAGATTAATTCTGCTTTTTCGGCGTTGCTTTTTTTTGCTTCAATTAAAATTTCTTTCGTGTTTTGAAGCATTTTTTCCGGATCAGTTTGAAGTAGTTTTGCAGCAGATTCCGCATTTTTCTCCAACCGTTCTTTCGTTGTGTTGCTTTGCGCGACAAAGTTTCCGCAACTTAAAAGCACGATGATAATCAATACTACAAATTTCCTCATTGAATAAATAAGGATAAAGGTAAAAAGTTTGTCGAAATATCGAAGCGATTTCTATTTTATTAAGGCAAGCATCGATTTAAAATGTGGATTCTCGGATGTTTTCGTAAGTTCAAAAATTGCGGTTTCGGTACAGGTGAGCTTTGCGCCATTATTTTGAATCATTTCTATTCCCAATTTTTTATTTTCTGCGGTGCGAGAAGAAACAGCATCGGTAATTAAATGTACATTGTATTCATTTTCAATTAAATCTGCAGCGGTTTGATAAACGCAAATATGAGTTTCAATGCCGGCGATCAGAATATTTTTCCGTTGATTTTCTTCTATATTTTTTCTAAATGCTTCTTCACCAAATGCACTAAAACTCATCTTTGGGATTGCCGTTTCTTCGATAAGCAACTCCGCTAAAAGAGGATGTGTTGATCCTAAACCTTTCGGATTTTGCTCTACTAAAACAATTGGTATTTTCAGTAAATGACACGCTTGAATCATGCTTCTCGCATTTTTAATTAATATTGAAGATTCGTGAACAATTTCTGCAAGTTTCCCTTGAATGTCGATAATTACAAATTGAGTGTTTTCTGGAGTAATCATATGGAGTAAAATCTATTTGATGAATAATGCAATTTAATCTTTTATCGTGGTTTTCTTTGGTTTAAGAAGATGATTTATGATCGTGAATGTGATTTTTATGTTCGCTTTCTGAAATTTAAGTTTGAAAGTCGTTATTCATTAAACTCTTATCTGAATTTGTCTATAATTATCTAATAATTAATATTATACAAAAAGGCTTCGACTTTGCTCAAAATCACGCTCTTAATGCTAACACGATGATTTTCTTCGTTGTCAGTCTGAGGGTAATCCAAGACTTAGGTTTTAAAATAGACAATCAAAAAATCTTTTGAAAAATCGAGATGATTTTTCATTTTAACATTTTCTTAACGTTGTCTTGGCTTCATTCTTGAATTTTTGGCACCACAGCACAACTTTTCTGTTGATGCAAAAGTTCAATTAAATTAAATGATATGAGAAATATAATCGTTACAGCATTGATGTCTGCGGCAGTTCTTACTTCTTGTAAGAAGGAAGATCAAGTTGCCCAAAAAAGTATAGAACAACAAAAAATTGAATATCAAGCGCGCCAACTTGAAATCGAAAAACAAAAATTAGCGATCGAGAAAGAAAAATTTGCCTACGAAGCACAAAAAAGATCAGATAGTATTGCCGAAGCCAAAAGTAACCGACAAGCAAAAGCGGCTGCAAAACCAGAAGTGATTCGGGAAATCAAAACGGTGTATGTTAATCAAACGCCTCAAAATAATGGTGGTAATTATGCCAATAATTCTTCCAACTCAGGAAGTAGTTCTTCTGGTACACAAACGTCAACTCAAAAAAAGGGTATGAGTAAAGCTGCTAAAGGAACTATTATTGGTACTGCGGGTGGTGCCGCAGCAGGAGCCATTATCAGTAAGAAAAATCGTGGTGCAGGCGCCGTAATTGGTGGTATTGTTGGTGGCGCAACGGGTTACACGATTGGTCGTTCGAAAGATAAAAAAGACGGTAGAGTACAATAGATTTTTTCCGTCGTAAATCATAGAGATTGCTTAATTTTAGGCAATCTTTTTTTATGCTGTATTTATTTCTTTCTGTTCTTGTTTTAATTCCTGTTGTAATGGGAATCGGGAAACTGTATGAAAAATTATTCAGTCCACTTTGGAAAGGAATTTCTGGAATCGTTATTGCGGGAAGTGTTACGCTTTCAGTAGTTTGGATGGTTCTTGCTTTTTTTTTTAGCATCAATCAATGGATCGAAATAGCAAGTGTTTGTATTGGTATTCTTTCTTTTTTCTATTTTAAATTATATTTCCTTCTCATTTCGTTTTTGAAAGAAAATTATAAAATTTTTCTGCCCGGAATGGCGTTTATACTTTTTGGAGGAAGCTATTATCCCTACATTTTGGATCATTTTGGGTATTATGTTCCAACCATTAAATGGATTTCAGAAGTTGGTTTGGTGAAAGGAATAGCGAACCTTGATTTGGTGCTTGGGCAAATGTCGGTTTGGCACATTTTTCAAGCGGGATTTTCGCACTTTATCGATCCGTACTTTCGCTTAAATACTATTTTTCTAATTGTTTATCTCATCTATGCTTGCGAAAAAAAATCGTGGTTGCATGTATTCATCATTCCGATTTTAATCTTGTTTTCACAATCGCCAAGTCCAGATTTACCTTCAATTATTTTTTCGATGATGGTTTTGGATGAGGTGATGAAGAAAAATTCCAACGTATCAGGGCTTTTCTTACTTTCAGCTTTTGTTTTTGTAATAAAACCCACGCTGGTTTGGCTCCCTATATTGATGTTGCTATATGGATTTGTACTTCAGAGAAAGAGAACTGTTTTGTGGTTAGCAAGCGGTTCTGCAATCGTATTCATTTTTGTAATAAAGAATATTTGGTGCTTCGGATTTCCTTTATTTCCCTTACAAGTTTTCGATTTGAATCTCCCTTGGAAACCCAATGCAAGTATTTTAGAAAGATCTTCAAAAATTGCCATTGAAAAAACGTTTGATATGCAATTTAGGGCAAATGAAATTCAACAATTCAGCGCGTTTGAATATTGGAAAAATTGGTTTTCACTAAAGGGAATTAAAGCGAAGATCAATATTTTATTTATTTTGACTCTAATTGCTTTTTTCTGTTTTTCGATCGTGAAGAAAGAACGGTTGATTTGGTGCATTTTTTTCAGTATTCTAATAAAGAGTGTCGCTGTTTTGCTGTTTTCCGCGCAATATCGTTTTTTCTTGGATGTTTTTTTTGTTGTATTTTTCGTCATTGCCTATCATCGAAGTTCAAGAAATTTTGCATTTCTCGGATTTTATCTGCAGTCGCTGATCATCATTGCTGCATTATCTTTTCCAAAATGGATAAAAACACATGTTCCAAGTTTTAAATTGGGCCAGTATATCACTGGATTTCAAGTTGATCAACTCTATCGACCTTCTTATTTTGAATTAAATGAATTCGATCGCTATCAAATAGGAAATTTTAAATTTAATGTCGCGAAGGGTTATCCTTTTAGTTTTGATGTGCCTATTCCAGCAATTACTTCGGAATTTTTAAATGAATGTTTGAAGGCAGGGATTTTTCCGCAAACATATCGTGCACATAATTTAAAATCAGGTTTTTATTGGAAGAATTTAACTTCTGCTGAAAAAATGAAATTATCCAAGGTTGTCGAACAATCGAAACTAGATTTTGAAAAGCAAATTTCGAATCCTTAAAATCCAATTTTCGTTAGATAATACAATCTAAGTTTCCCTATCTTTGCCTTATGTTTACACTCGGAAATTTACTAACATTATCAACATTTGGCGAAAGTCACGGATTAGCATATGGCGGCGTGCTTTCGAATTTTCCTGCGGGAGTTCCTCTTGATTTGGATGAAGTTCAACGTCAATTAGATCGTAGAAAACCTGGGCAATCTGCAATTGTAACGCAACGAAAAGAAAGCGATACCGTAAAGTTTTTATCAGGAATTTTTGAAGGAAAATCCACAGGTACACCCATTGGTTTCATTGTTGAAAATGAAAATCAAAAATCCAAAGATTACG
This sequence comes from Bacteroidota bacterium, assembly GCA_023422635.1. Taxonomy (GTDB): domain Bacteria; phylum Bacteroidota; class Bacteroidia; order Flavobacteriales; family Weeksellaceae; genus JAFAGO01. The sequence goes on along the minus strand of JAFAGO010000035.1, from coordinate 6,675 downwards.
AGCATATTAAAGATCAATATCGTCCGTCGCACGCCGATTTTACCTATGATCAAAAGTATGGAATTCGCGATTACCGTGGTGGTGGAAAATCTTCTGCTCGTGAAACGATCAATTGGGTGGCAGCAGGTGCTTTAGCAAAACAATTCTTACCAAAAGAGGTTGAAATTTGTGCATATGTTTCATCCGTAGGCGACATTGTTTGCGAAAAAGAATATCAAGATCTCGACTTTTCAAAAATTGATAATAATGCCGTTCGTTGCCCAGATGAAGAAACTGCAGCGCGAATGATTGAGCGAATTAAAGAAGTTAAAAAAGAAGGAAATACAATTGGTGGAACCATTACCGGAGTGATTAAAAATTTACCTGTCGGTATTGGTGAACCTATTTTTGGGAAACTTCAAGCCGAGCTTGCAAAAGCAATGCTAAATATCAACGCCGCAAAAGGTTTTGAATATGGAAGTGGTTTCAGCGGGACAACAATGACTGGTAAAGAACATAACGATTTGTTTAATACTGATTTCACAACAAAAACCAATCGTTCAGGAGGAATTCAAGGCGGTATTTCAAATGGGATGGATATTTATTTTCGTGTGGCCTTTAAACCTATCGCTACGCTACTGCGACCTCAAGAAAGTGTTGATAAATTTGGAAATAAGGTAATTGTAGAAGGAAAAGGACGTCATGATCCATGCGTTTTGCCAAGAGCAGTTCCTATTGTAGAGAATCTTGCTGCATTTGTGTTGGCAGATGCGTATTTAATTAATAAAACAAGACGTTTTTAAAAAAAAAAAGAGGTTGTGTAATGTTTGCTACAAAACATGACGCATAGGTTATGGATATTTGCATAAAAAAAGAATGAAAGAATATTGGCAAAATGCGGTAGATTTTCCGCAATACTTAAAAGATTCTGAAGCAAAAGTAGAAGAGCTGCAAAAAAGTACAGCACCAGATGCTTCTAATTTTCTGAATTATTATCAGTTGGGATTAACAAGAATGAATCGCGTTCTGAAAACCTATAAACCATATGAGGAGCAGTTAGATGCGCTTTCAAAGAAAGATTTTAAAGGTAAAATTCTCATTATCTCCGAAGGTTGGTGCGGGGACGCCGCGATGATTGTTCCTGTAATTTATCGATTTTTTCAAAATAGAAATGATGTTAAAATCACCTATCGCGACCAATCGAGTTTAATTGATCAGTATCTTACGAATGGTGGAAAATCCATTCCAATTGTATTAATACTCAATCAAGAAGATGAAGTTATTGCCCATTGGGGACCTCGTCCGAAATTTGGACTGGAGCTTTTGAAAAAATATAAAGAAAATCCTGAAACCTATACTGCAGATGATTTTCACAATGATCTACAGATTTATTATACCAAAAACAAAGGTCAGGATATTATAGAAGAGTTGTTGCAAATGCTTTAAATATGAATTTTCTACGAAAAAATATTCTCTATCTTATTGCACTGGTTTTACTTGCTGCTATTGCTTTTATTCCGGGACTTCGTTTAAAAATTCGGGATTTGTTTTTTCCTGTTGCTGAAATAAAAAGTGCGATTACCATTCCAGAAGCAGATTTTAATATTGAATTGAAAGGAATAAACATTCCAGATACCAATTTGCAAACATTAAAAAAGCAGAAACCTTTGGTTTTCTTGAATTTCTGGGGAACTTGGTGTCCGCCATGTCGGGAAGAATGGCCTGCTATTGAAAAATTATACAACGCGAAAAATGCAGATGTTAGTTTTGTGTTAATCGCAATGCAAGATAAAGAAGAAGCGGTGCGAGATTTTCTTAAAAAATACAAGTATACAGCGCCAGTGTATATTGCGCAAAGTCCGATTTCGGATCAGCTTTTGCCGAAAGTTTTTCCTACGACTTTCTTGCTCAATCAAGAAGGACGAATTTTGTTAAAAGAAGATTCTTCTAAAGATTGGAATTCCAAAACCGTTCATCAGTTTATTGAAAATTCAATGGTTAAACCTTAATAATAGCTTTCTTTGAATTGTATTTTTTTGGTATACTTTTTGTGACTTACTCATCTATAAAGCACTAATTTAAAGATGAAATACTCAAAAATTCACTTGGCTAAAGAAGCCATCAAGCACAAAGGTTTTTTAAAAAAAATTCCCGATGTTTTCCGTATGGTGAAACTATGGAGAAAAGGAATTTATAAAGTCAACTCAATCGATATTATTTTACCACTTTTGGGGTTTGCTTACATTATTTCGCCGATTGACCTTTTGCCTGAAATTGCACTTCCCGTAATTGGAGTTTTGGACGATTTAGCGGTTTTATCGTTGGCACTTCCGAAACTGATGAAAGAAGTAGATAAGTTTCTGCTTTGGGAATCGCAACGAGGAATGGCGAATCCTACTATTATTGAAGCAGAAATTGTAGAATAAACGTTATCAGATCATAATGGGATCGCTCGGATTTTTTTCGGGCGATTTTTTTATTCTGAAAATATTGAGCAAATTTGAATCGTGAAAACTTTACTCTCCATCGTAGGAACAACGGGAATCGGAAAAACAAAGCTTGCCATAGATATGGCTCGTCACTTTAATACAGAAATTATATCTTGTGATTCCCGCCAATTTTTTAAAGAAATGAAAATCGGGACAGCGGCTCCCACATCGGAAGAATTAGCGCAAGTTCCTCATCATTTTGTGGGAAACCTTTCTGTTCAGGAAGAATATTCGATAGGCCAGTTTGAAATTGATGCGTTGCAGAAGCTTGATGAACTTTTTAAAAAATTCGATATCGTGGTGATGGTCGGCGGAAGTATGATGTATGAGAAAGCCGTAATTGAAGGTTTGCATAATTTACCTGAAGCCAATCCCGAAAATCAGAAAAAACTCAATGAAATTTGGCAAGAACAAGGCATTGAAGCATTGCAAAATATTTTACAATCTGAAGATCCCGAATATTATTCCATTGTTGATTTAGAGAATCCACGAAGATTGTTACGTGCACTGGATATTATTTGGCAAACACAAAAAAAATATTCAGATATTATTGCTGAAGCTAAGCCAAAACGCTCTTTTAACGTTGTTCGAATTGGAATTAACGCGCCAAGAGAAGTGATTTACGAAAGAATTAATCACCGTGTTTTGAAGATGATGGAAAATGGTTTGATCGCTGAAGTAGAAGCTTTGCTGAATTATCGAGAAAAAACAGGATTGAAAACAGTAGGATACACCGAAATTTTCAATTACTTGGATGGAGAATGGGTATTGGATTTTGCGGTTTCAGAAATTCAGAAAAACTCTCGCCGATTTGCCAAACGCCAGCTCACGTGGTACAGAAATGAAGAAAACATAAATTGGGTGGGCTTTCAAGATTCTTTTCAAGAATCCGTATCTTTGCTGAAAAATTTACTTTAATTTTTATAAACCCACACAACTATGTCGGATACTCCTTCAAATATGCTTCCTTTAGGAACAAGAGCTCCTTTTTTCGAGTTGCCCAATCCTACTGAAAATAACCAATTGCAAACACTTGAACAGCTTAAAGGCGAAAAAGGTACATTGGTTATCTTTATGTGTAATCATTGTCCATTCGTTCTTCATGTTATTGAAAAATTAAAAGAATTGTATGAGGATTATAAAAATTCTGGCATTGAATTTATTGGGATTAGTGCAAACGATGTCGATAAATATCCAGCAGATTCTCCAGAAAATATGGTGGACTTTCAACAAGAAAAAGGTTTTGCATTTCCGTATTTGTATGATGAAAGTCAAGCTGTAGCAAAAGCGTACGACGCAGCTTGTACCCCAGATTTTTTCTTTTTTGATGAAAAATTAGATTTGATTTATCGTGGACAAATTGATGATTCCCGACCAGGAAATCAGAAAGAAATTACCGGAGAAGATTTAATAATCGCATTTGAAAACCTTTTGGCAGGCGAACCTCAAGAAGAATTACAAAAACCAAGTATTGGTTGTAACATCAAATGGAAAGCGTAAGAATCCTTACTGAAAATCAAAATCCCGCATAGTGTCGGGATTTTTTTTGTGCTCTATTTCAAGAATGGATTATGTGCTTTTTCAAACTGAACGGTGGTTGGGTTTCCGTGACCAGAGTGTACTTTTGTTGCCTCATCTAGTGTGAAAATATTTTCGCGAATGCTCGTTAAAAGTTCTTCAAAATCTCCTTTATATAAATCTGTTCTTCCAATACTTCCCTCAAAAAGTACATCACCAGAAATGATAAATTTTTGTTCTTCGTTATGAAAGGCCACATGACCAGGCGAATGTCCAGGAACAAAATAAATTTTCAATTCATCTTCGTCCAGGTGCAAAATTTCACCTTCTTTAATATAGTTAATTTCACCTTCAAAAGGTTTGAAGAAAAATCCGTACTGTTTGGCAGTAAAAGGATTTCGTTCCAAAATTTCTTTTTCAATTTCGTGCAGCAACACTGGAACAGCATAGGTGTCGTATGCCCATTGCAAACCTAAAACATGGTCAATATGGGCATGTGTGAGCAAGATATTTTTGATCTTTAAATTCTTTTCAACAATAAAATTTTGAAGCGTGCGCGTTTCTTCTTCATTAAAATTTCCTGGATCAATTAAAAATGCCGAACCTGAATCGTTATACAGAACGTAGGTATTTTCTGAAAATGGATTGAACGTGAATTTTTTTAGATGAAGCATTGATGATAATTTTAACAAAGATAGCTTTTGTTGGTTCTTTTACAAACAAGTATTTTTACTTTAAAATTCGTTATATTCGTACAAATGAAACCATTTCCATTACTTACGTTGCTTTTTTCTTTGTCTGTTTTTGGACAAGAAATTCGCAGTATTCAGCTTTTTAATCCTCAAACCAACGACGAAACTGCGGTGATTGGGAAAAGCGAAAAATTGCTTTTAAGATTTGATGATCTTGCGAATACTTCAAACATTTACCGTTATACACTGAAACATTACGATCGAGATTGGAATGATGATGGCTTGTTTTTTACGGAATATGCCAATGGTACTTTAAACGGAATGATTGATCAGTTTGAATATTCATTCAATACGTTGCAAAAGTATACGCATTATGAATTGGCATTTCCTAATGATAAAATGAGTCCTAAAATTTCGGGTAATTTTGAAATTGTGGTGTATAAAGATTCTGCGGAAAAGCCCTTGTTTACAAGGCGATTTTGTGTAGTTGAAGATGCTGCATCGCTTGGTTTAACAATTACAAGGTTTTCTGATGCGCGACAACCAGAAGTGAATCAGCGTGTAGAAGTACAAGCGGTAGGAAGTGGAAATGAATTGCTAAGTAACGTGAATTCTGTAACCTTAAATGTAATTCAAAATAACAATTGGAATATTGGGGTTTTTAGTCAGCGACCGAGTTCAACTTTGGGAAATCAAATTTTATTTCAGCAATTGAATTTGGTTTTTCCAGGAAATAATGAATTTTATTATTTTGATAATAAAGTCATCAATCAACCTGTGGATATGGTTGCGGGAACAAATGTTGTAGAGGGTTTTAACGAAACGTATTTGTATCCGGTTTGGGCATATCCGTTAAACTATCAGTATCAACCCGATGTGAACGGTGCATTTTATTTCAGAAGAAATGATTTGGGAATTGAGCGTGATGCAGATCGCGAAGGTGATTATTCTTGGGTGTATTTTTCGTTGGAATCTGAACCTTTAGAGAATGATCTTTATGTTTTGGGCGGCTTCAATAATTTTGTAGCGAATAATGAAAGTAAAATGGAATATGTCGCGGAAGAAAAACGATATGTCGCGAAAATCTATTTGAAACAAGGTTTTTATAATTATATTCTGGCCACTAAAAAATCGGATGGAAGTTTGAATTATGGAGAGATCAATGGATCTTTTTGGCAAACAGAAAACTTGTATCAAGCGTTTTTGTATTATCGCCCATTTGGTAGAAATTACGATGGTTTAATTGGATATGGAGAATACAGAACAGCGGTTCGTTAAAAAAGAAAAAGAGAATTAAATAAATTTAATCCCCTTTTTCAAACAAATCCCCTTTTTATGAACATTAATCCTTATTCTCTTTAAATACTGCGGTAATCAGCAGATAATCTTCCTGATTATTAATGGTGTAATGAATGTGTGTTGGAAAATTTTTCATTTTAATTACACTAATTTCTTCATATACCATATCGGCAGTTTCAGGATGGTTGGCTATTTCAGCAACATCGTTTTTAAGCATATTTAAGAACTGTATTCCTTTACCTTTTTCTTCTGCGTTAAAAACCCTCATTAACATTCTAATATCATTTTTTGCAATAGACGATAACAGTATTTCCACTATGCAAAACTATTTTCCAAGTCGCTGATATTTTCTAAAAAATCGAGCTTCGTATTTGGATTTTGTCTATGAAAATTTAAACGTTCCAAAACTTCTTCTACCTGGATCTGCGGCACTGAATATCTGTTTGTGGATTCAAAACTCTCTACTGCACTAGTGAACTTTTCTAAAAGTTCTGGAGTAAGATTTTCTATCATCTTTTTTAATATTTCAACACTCGCATTCATGATACTATGATTTTTTTTAATGAATCACCCCTCATTTTTGATAGGACAAATGTAAAGTAAAAATTATTTAACTTCCAAGTGAATTGATTAAAAATTTAGGGGTTAAAACAAAATTAACATTCAATTAATATGATTGAATGTTAATTTTTAGGGGT
>JAFAGO010000010.1 GCA_023422635.1 Bacteroidota bacterium | reverse complement strand
ATGTACGTTTTCACATCGGGGTGGTATTTTTGAATCTCATTCGTTTCTTTGAATTCCAAGCCGAAAAGCTTTTTAGCCAAAGTAAAAACCGCTTCTTGAACTTTTTCCAAAGGGAAGTACGGTTTGAGTTCTTCATCATTCAAATCGAATTTTTGCTTGCGCAGTTTTTCCGCATAAAAAGAATGGTCGTATGATTGTAGATCTTCGATTCCATCAGCTTTGGCGATATTTTTTAGCTCTGCAATTTCTTTTTGTGCAAACGGAGTTGCTTTCTCTAAAAGTTCATGTAAAAAAGAAAAGACTTTTTCGGGAGATTGTGCCATTCGTTCTTCCAAAACATAAGCTGCAAAATTTTTGTAACCCAGAAGTTCAGCTTTTTGCTGACGAAGTTTTACAAGATCTTTAATCAGTTGTTGATTATCGAATTCACCATCGTCAAAGGATTTTTTACCATTTGCCAAAGCGAGTTCTTTTCGTAATTCTCGGTTTTCAGCATACGTTAAAGCCGGAAGATAACTCGGATATTGCAGCGTGATGACGTAGCCCTCCAAATCTCTTTCCTTAGCTTCTTCAGCATATTGTGTGAGAATGGCTTCAGGAATTCCTTTCAATTCTTCTTTGTCGGTAATATGTTTGAAATATTGATTGGTGGAAGCCAAAACATTCTGTCCGAATTGCAAAGACTTTTTAGAAAGTTCAATATTAATATCTTGTAATTTGTTTTTGTCGGCTTCGTTGAGTAAAGCACCGCTTCGTACAAAACCTTTATACGTTTCCTCAAGGAGCGTTTGTTGTTCTTCATTCAAATCGTATTTTGAACGTTCATCAAAAACCGTTTTTATTCTTTTAAAAAGCGTTTCGTTTTGATAAATTTTAGAATAAAATTCCGTTAAAAGTGGCGAAACTTCTTGTGCAATTTTCTGAATTTCATCATTGGTTTCAGCGGAATTTAAATTAAAGAAAATGCTGGAGACACGATCCAATTGTTCACCGGAAAATGCCATCGCTTCAATGGTGTTTTCAAAAGTTGGTGCTTCGGGATTTTGTGCAATAGTGTTGATTTCTTCTTCTGAAATGGTAACGAGTTCCTGAAATGCAGGTAGAAAATCTTCGGTTTTGATTTCTTCAAATGGGGCAGTGGAATTCGGTGTTTGAAATAATTTCGTTAAAATATTCATAGGTATTTTGATTCTTTTAAATATAGACGTATCGGGCTCAAATTTAATACCGAAATTAAGAATTGTGACAAATTTTCGTTTGTAAATTTTAAAAAACTCTTTCCAAAATTTTCAAACAATTAATCATTTATGAAAATGTAAAATAAATTGATTTTTGAAAATTAATGAATCAAAAATACAGTATATTTATTGCGTAAAAACTTAAGGATGCAGAAAATTAAAAAACTTATCAAACTTTTAGGAATATTCGTAGGTGTTTTCCTGTTGTATTGTCTATTCGCAATCGCTTTTTTCGACAAAAAATGCCATGATGAACAATCTTTACTTATTAACGCGAACAACGCTACAGTTTGGAATCATGTAAAATCACTAAAAGATTTTAACGAATGGAATCCTTGGCTGAAATATGATCCCAATTTAAAAATTACCTACAGCGGAAATAGCGGTGAAATTGGCGATAAATACCATTGGTTGGGAAATGAAGATGTTGGCGAGGGTGAGCAAGAAATCGTTGGAATTGTTCCTGGAAAAAAGGTGATGACGAAAATGAAATTCATTAAACCAATGGATGATGAAGCTTCATCAGACTTGATTTTGTTGCCCAATCAGAATTCTACAAAAGTAACTTGGACTATCGATTACGAAATTGATAACATCTTTAAACCTTTGAAACCGTTTATGACGTATCAAATGAATAAATCGTATCGGGAAGGTTTGCTGAAACTTAAAGAAATCTGCGAGAAATAAAAGCGTATTTTTGTTTTAAATTGAGCTACGATGTCGCACCATTTTTTACTTATTTTTCACCTTTTGGGCGCTTGCATTTGGGTTGGCGGACATTTGGTGCTTTCGTTAGGTATTTTGCCTGAAGTTTTGCGCAAAAAAGATCCAGAAATTTTACTTGATTTTGAACGCAAATATGAAAAAATTGGCATGCCCGCGCTTTTAATTATGGTGATTACGGGCATTTGGATGTCGTACCAATTTGGTGTAAAATGGAACAATTGGTTTCATTTTGAAAATCCGTTGGAAACTGCAATTTCCTTAAAATTATTGTTTCTTTTTGTAACTGTACTTTTTGCGCTGAGTGCCAATCTTTTTGTGATTCCAAAGCTGTCAGCGAAAACGCTTCCTTTAATGGCGTTTCATATTATTACTGTGACTTTACTTGGGGTTGGTTTTCTTTTGGTTGGAACGTTTATACGCTACGGAGGTATTTCAATTTAGATACTAGTGATCTGAATTAACGGCCGTAGAGTTTTTCGTAAAGATGGTTGTAACGTTCGCGAATGGCTTTACGTTTCAGCTTTAACGTTGGCGTAAGCAAGCCGTTGTGTTCGCCCCAAATTTCAGGGGTGAGTTCCACTTTTTTGATTTTTTCCCAATTGCCGAGATGGGCATTTACTTTTTCCATTTCTTTCTCGATGGCGGATTTCAGCTCCGGACTTTTTACAATTTCTTCTTCGGTATTTCCGATTTTGATTCCTTGTGTAGTTGCCCAGTATTTTGCATATTCAAAATCGGGTTGAACAAGCGCTGTTGGCATCTTTTCACCTTCACCAACAACCATAATTTGTTCGATGAAACGCGATCCACGAGCCATATTTTCAATGTTTTGTGGTGCGATATATTTTCCACCAGAGGTTTTAAACATTTCTTTTTTGCGATCGGTAATAAATAAGAAATTGTCGGAATCTAAATGTCCAATATCTCCTGTTTTAAAATAACCATCATCCGTAAATACTTCTTTCGTCATGATGGGATTTTTGTAATATCCCTGCGTTACGATGGGGCCTTTTACGGTGATTTCTCCGTCTTCCTGAATTTTAACATCTACATTTGAGATCGGTCTTCCAACGGAACCAATTTTCGTATGGCCGAATTCATTTACTGCAATTACGGGGGAAGTTTCCGTTAAACCATAACCTTCAAGAATCGGAATTCCCGCTGCCCAAAACATAGTGTTCAGTCTTTTAGAAAGCGCTGCAGAACCAGATACCAGCGTAATGATGTTTCCTCCTAAACCTGCTCTCCATTTGCTGAAAACTATTTTATCGGCAATTTTATGCGCTATCGATTTGGGTTCGCCCAATTTGTATTCTTCTGCAACCTTTAAAGACCAAAGGAAAATTTTAGAGCGTAAACCACCGCCTTCGGTTCCTTTTTGCATGATTTTATCAAACACTTTTTCAATCATTCTGGGTACTACCGTTAAATAATGGGGTTGTACTTCCAAAAGATTTTCGCTGAGTTTATCGGTGTTTTCTGCAAAGTAAATCGACATTCCGCTTAAGGTGAAAATGTACAAAATCATTCGTTCATAAACGTGGCAAAGTGGAAGGAAGGAGAGCGCTCTGTTTTGGGGATCTTTGTTCGGAACAATATCGTAGCAGCCGATCACGTCGGACATGATGTTTTTATGGGTAAGCATTACCCCTTTTGGAGTTCCGGTGGTTCCGGAGGTGTAAATAATAGATACCAAATCATCTTCTGAAGCTTCGTTTTTCAATGATTCAACTTCGGGTTGGTTGTCTTCTTTCTCCCCTAAATCAAAAAGAGTTTTCCAGTTTTTAGCTCCGGAAACGTCGTCAAAAGTAAAAATTTCCTGAAGTTCTGGAAGTCGGTTTTTAATTCCGCTTATTTTTTTGAAAAGTTTTTCGTCCGAAACAATACAAAGTTTAGAATCCGAGTTCCCAAGATTGTACACGCAATCATCATCGGAAATGGACGGATAGATCGGAACGGTAACCAATCCAACTTGTTGCGCGGCATGATCAAAAAAGCACCATTCCACACGATTGGTGTAGGAAATCAGTCCGATTTTATCTCCTTTCTGCAATCCGTATTTCAGGAAAGCTCGGGAAAGTTGATTGATCGTTTTAATGTATTCAGTTGTGGAAACGCCAGTCCAAGCGCCATTTCTTTTATCGCAAACGTAAATCTCCTTATTGTATTTCTTTTGTGAATAATACGGGATATCGAAGAGTCTCGTTGCATTCTTGGGATTTGTCATTTTATAAACGGGTGTTTAATGTTGCAAAGATAAAAATTGTAAACTGACAAATCTCATATTCTTTATTAAATTGTAATGCTAAGAATTTCAATGCTTTAAAAATGTTTGAAATTGAATAATTGTTTTTAATTTAAGAATGAATTTGTTTTTGCTTTAAAAAGATTAAGTTTTGTACGTTGAAATTACTCTAAAAATATTTTTCTATTTTAGTTCTTTTATTGAACGTATGCAGCATCAGGTAGTACAAAAAAGTGATCTTCGAAATTTTGTAAAAAATATTATTTCGGAGAAGATTAGAAAATTAGAAAACTTCATTGATTTTACATTGGAGGCGAGTCGGGATATAAAAAAAACGCCGAAATACGATAGCATTCGAGAAGAAATTCAAGAGGAAATTTATCAAATGCAAAAGCAACTGGGTGCTTTTTATGAAATGAATAGAAACATGGTGAAAGTGTTGAATACAACAAGTGAAGAAGTGCGTTTAGGATCGGTTGTTTTAACCAATAAAGCGCGTTTTTATATTTCGGTTTCTTTAGGAGAATTTTTTTACGAAGGTGATCGGTTCTATGCGATTTCTCCTGAAAGTCCGCTTGCGCAAAGGATGTTGGGCATGCGTGTTGGCAATTCGTTTACACTCAATGGGATTTCTCAAAAAATTGTGGAGATTATTTAGCGAAAATCAAAATTTTACAGTTGAATTTTATTCTTTAAAGTATAGAAATTTAGTAAAGAGCGATTCTCAATATTACGTTTTGATTTGGGAGTCCTTTGTTTCTTAATTATCGTTCTCTATCAAAAATTCATATAGAAGTATCTCAATAGGTATTGTTCATTTGCAATGTGTATTTTTATCGAATGGAAAATTCGAAAATTTTAAAGCACATTATTGAGGAAAGACGAAGTGTTTTTCCAAAAGACTACACCGGCGAACCAATTCCCGAATTTATTTTGGATGAAATCCTCTCTGCAGCAGTTTTAGCACCCAATCATAAACGAACTAAACCTTGGCGTTTCCGAGTTTTTAAAGGCAACGATAAGCTGGCTTTGGGAGAAGAGTTGCAAAGGATTTACAAGGAAACAACTCCAGAATTTCAGTTTCTGCAAAAAAAATACGACGATTTTATTTACAAGGTGGAACGTTCTGGTGCGATTATTAGCATTGTGGTGGAGTATAGCAATCTTGTACCACAATGGGAGGAAATTGCTGCTGTATCAATGGCTGTACAAAATATGTATTTAACGTGTACTGCGAATAAAATAGGATGTTATTGGGGGTCTCCAGGATTGATTAAATACATGAAAAATTTTCTTAAATTAGAGGATAATCAAGAGTGTTTAGGATTTTTATATATGGGTAAATTATAATTTTTTTTTAATTAATTTGGATGGGATACGAATTATTTTTTAAATTCGTCCCAACTTATAACCGCAAACCAAAAACACAAATATACGAAATGATGAATATTTTTCCTCATTGATTTTATTTATATAGGTAAATAAAATCAACTTTCTGTTCAAAAACACGCATATATTTTTAAATGATGAATAAAACTACTTTATTTTTGGCTACCGCTATAGCCTAATGTGCCTTTGCACAAGTTGGGATTTATAAATCGGATGCTGAATTGCCCGAAGATTTTCCACATTCTTCTGCAATTCTAGATGTACGTTCCGACAGTAAAGGGCTTATTGCTCCTACTGTTGTTTTAACTTCCTATGGTGATTCCACTACAATTGTAAATCCTAAAAAAGGTCTTGTGGTCTACAATTCCGGGTCGCAAATCCCAAGTGGTTATTATTACTGGGATGGCCTGCAATGGTATTCTTGGAGTAATGATAGTTCACTCGATCAAACTTCGGTTTCAGACATTAGTGTTGTAACTTTAGGGTACATCCCGAATGGTACAGGTGCGAGTTCGCCAGCGACTTTTAATTACAACGCCATCACAGCAACAAAAGTTAAATGTATTACCTATCAACCTTATGCGAATTCCAATGCACATAGCTATTGCGCTTACGATTTAAGGGATAGTGCAGGTAACCCCGTTGGTGTGAATTGGAATGATTCCTTTAGAATGGCGAAGCAAATTGGTGGATATTTGGTTACGGCAACATCGACTGCAGAATGGGAAGCAGTTCGTGATGGGCTTTTAAATATTTCTGATGCCAATCATCTGAATAAACACCACTCTTGGTTAGGGTTTAATAAGGTAACGTACTCGGGTAATCCCACTCAATTTACTTGGATTACAGGTGAGCGCTCGTTGGTGAATTGGGGTACATTAACTGGAGATAACCAAAATGGAAACTCCGCATTTCAATTTAACTTTTTAGCTAAGGAACCTAATAATTTAAATGGAACAGAAGGATGTGTGCATGTTTTGTACTACGGTGATAGTAGAAATTTTGTTTCTAGTACCACTGCAAGACAATGGAATGATATTAATTGTACAAATACAGAGGATGTGGGGGATGTCACCTTGAGGAAAGCAGCATATCTAATGGTAGAATTTCAAAAATAAAACACGATGAAAAAAACAATATTTTTAATTCTTATTGCAGGAGTTTTTTCTTCGGGAAAATCTCAGGTACAGGTAAACGTTTCTGATGCAGACGTGCAAAGTTCTGCAATGCTGCAGGTAGGAGCCGGAACAGCGGCAACAAAGAAAGGGATGTCTTTTCCTAATATTGCGCTAACTTCAAAAACGGACAATACAACAATTGCTTCGCCAGCAACTGGATTAGTAGTATATAATATTACCAATAATAACAATATTTCAGAAGGGTATTTTTATTGGAATGGCAGCAGTTGGTTGCAAATTGGTACGATTAACACCAATGTCGTATTTAAGCAAAAGATCCATACGAATGAGTTAGGGTATGTTCCTACCTCAACCACCGATAATGGTACAGCATTGGCTTCGGGTTATGCATTAATAGGATGTGTTAAATGGAATGAAGCAGATGGAGGAAACGGGCATACGTATTGTGCGTATTCAACTCCAAATGTTGATTGGCAAACTGCTTACAGTTTTGCAAAAAATAGAGGAGGGTATTTATTAACATTAACGGCGAATAATGAAACCGCTTGGGTAAATACTAATGTTCTTGGTACGTACAATCTCAATAGTAATATATGGTTGGGGTATAGCCGTATTTACAATAAATTTATTCCTACAAGTGGTAATGGTAGTTATAGTAATCATCACAATGGATATCGATTTGAATGGATAACTGGAGAAAAACAGGCCATTAATTGGGAAAGTAGTGGGACCACGGGAGCGGTACCTCAGCATAATTTTTCGTCAGGAGAACCAAATGCAGACCAATCAAATGATGCTTGTGTATATATTACCACAGCAACAGGTAGAAAGTGGGATGATACCTCATGTACTGCTACTTCTGGCCGTACCAATTTGGTGGTTGAATTTCAAGACTCATATTAAAAAAACACAACTATGAAAAAAAAATACACTTATATTGGCTTTGTTGTCATCCTTTACTTTATCAGCACAAGTGGGTATTGGTACAACAACTCCAGATGAATCTACGTCCTTAGATATTGTTTCAGGCACCAAAGGCGTGCTGTTACCTAAAGTCGCACTTACCTCTTTAAATAGCACCGATCCTATTGCGAATGCGGTACAAGGTATTATGGTATACAATACCACTGATAATAGTGTGTTGGATCCAGGATATTATTTTTGGAACGGAACCCAGTGGAAAACCACTGGGGAAAGCAATAGAACTACTGTAGTAAACGATTCGGAAAGTTTGTTCATTCTTGGCTATACTCCTTCGGGCGCGCATCCTGCAATTAATTCTACTACATCTATAGGAGGTAAAACCTTAACGAATAAACGTTGTGTGCAATGGACGACCGGTACGGGTGCAAACAATCATTGGTACTGCGCGTATAATGTTGCTAGCGGAGGGGTCACGTGGCCACAAGCGTTCCAAGTAGGGAAGAACTTGGGAGGGTATTTGGTTACGATTACTTCGAACGAAGAGTGGGATGTTGTTAGAAATTTATATCAAAATTCAGATATTAATAGTGGGCACATATGGATTGGAAATGCAAAAGTAATTAATCCAGCGTTTGATGTAAATACACCTTCACAAGGTATTAATACAGAATTTCGTTGGATTACAGGCGAGGTTTCCAATCGCAGTTGGTCTAATTCTACAACCATCCAACAAAATTTTAAAAGCGGCGAGCCTAACAACGCTGATGAAAAAGAGGGGTGTTCACATATTATTGCCAAGGAGAGTAATAGTGCTAATCAATATTATTGGAATGATGATTTTTGTGATAGAGTTAGGATGGAAGTTGGTGGGAAAAACTCGTATTTCAATGTTGTAATTGTAGAATTTTTACAATAGTACCTATTTAAGTTTCACTTATTGTTACCATTCAAATGAAGGTCATACTTGATGAAGATTGGGCAAAAGTGTTGAGATGCGGATGTTTTGCTTGCTAAAATTTTAAGTAAATTTGTAGAAGCTAAAGGAAAAAACAGTATCTTTGCCCACTTAAAATCATTAACCGGGACGAGTTCCCCAAATTTTTTAAAATATGTCAGTAAAAATTAGATTACAAAGACACGGTAAAAAAGGAAAACCTTTTTACCATATCGTAGTGGCAGACGCCAGAGCAAGAAGAGATGGTAGATTCATCGAGAAATTGGGAACCTACAATCCAATTACCAATCCTGCAACAATTGAATTAGATGTTGATTCAGCTGTAAAATGGTTAAACAATGGTGCTCAGCCTACCGATACTGCAAGAGCAATCCTTTCTTACAAAGGAGCTTTGTACAAAAAACACCTTCAAGGTGGAGTTGCTAAAGGAGCTTTCGATGAAGCTGAAGCTGAAAAAAGATTCGCTGCATGGGTAGAATCTAAAGAAGCAAAAGTACAAGGTAAAGTAGATGGTTTAGCAAACGCAAAAGCTGAAGCTAAAAAAGCTGCTCTTGAAGCTGAAACTAAAGTAAATGAAGCGAGAATTGCTGCTGCTGCTAAAGTTGAAGCAGATGCTGCCGCTGAAGAAAATGCTGAAACTGCAGAAGAAGTTACAGAAGTAATTAACGAGGAGTCTACAGAAGCTCCTGCTACTGAAGGAACTGAAGAAGCTTAAAATTTTCAGAAAAATCTAGGATAAAGCCGCGATATTCGCGGCTTTATTTATTTTTGCACAAGCAATCGAAATACACCCCAATCATTTATGAAAAAAGAAGAGTGTTACTTTTTAGGTAAAATTACAAGAAAACACGGCTTGCAAGGTAATGTTGTATTGAAACTCGATACCGATCAGCCAGAACTCTATCAAAAACTACAAGGCATCTTTATTGAAGTTAATGGTTTGCTCGTTCCATTCTTTGTAGAAAAGCAAAAATGGCATAAAACTGATAAAATTATCTCTTTTAAAAACGCTAACGAAGCTTTGGTGGAACAAGCGGTGGGGAAGAATGTTTTTTTACCCCTCGCAACACTCCCAGAATTGACAGGGAAACAGTTTTACTATCACGAAATTATTGGTTTTGAAATTCTAGATGAAAATGGGATTTCGTGTGGAATTGTGAAAGAAGTAAATGATCAAACTGCTCAGCATTATTTTATTCTGAAGCTAGAGGGAAAAGACGTAATTATCCCGATTATAAAAGATTGGATTTTGGATCTTGATCGAGAAAATAAAAAGATTAAAATGCAGCTTCCTGATGGATTGTTAGATGTATTTCTAAAGCCTTCCGTAAAGGATGAATAATTTCTGTTTTAAAACAATAAAAAAACTGCCGCAATTTTTTGCGGCAGTTTTCATTTTCATTTTTACAGCACCTGTGTTTCTGTATTTTTAATAATTTTTATCAGGAGTGGTTGTTCTGATTAATTTTGCATTTACAAATTCATAAATTCCTGAAGGAGATTGCTCTCTACCGTATCCAGATTCTTTTGTTCCTCCAAACGGAAGCTCTGGAGCAATACCTGTAACGTGATTAATGTACACCATACCGGTATCGATTCTTCTCGCAACTTCAATTGCTTTTGTAGTATCTTTTCCAAAAACCGTTCCTCCTAAACCAAACTCGGTTGCGTTTGCAATTTCGATGGCCTCATCAATATCATTGTATTGATACAATTGGAAAACTGGTCCGAAAATTTCTTCAAAATACGCATCAATTTTTGGTGTGATATCGGTGATCAACGTTGGTTCAACAAAAGCACCAGCTCTGTCGACTCTTTTACCACCTAGAACAACATTTGCACCTTGCTGAGCTGCTTTTTGTACTTGTGCTACAACGTCTTCAGCTGCTTTTTCAGAACTTAGTGGAGCAACATTGGTTTCTTTATCCAAAGGATTTCCAACTTTTAATTTAGAGAAGGCTTCTTTTGTTTTGGTTAAAAATTCATCATATTTTGAAGATGGAACTAATACTCTTTTTGGAGATACGCAAACTTGTCCTGCATTCCACATTCTTCCTGCAACAGAAACATCAACGGCCTCTTGAATGTCAGCATCTTCTAGTACGATAAATGGATCGCTACCTCCTAATTCGAGTGTAGATTTTTTAACTTGAGATCCTGCTGCAGCGGCAATACTTGCACCGGCTGGTTTACTACCTGTTAAAGTAATTCCTTTAATTTTAGGATTAGAAACTAATGGTTCAATATCTCTACCTGCAACAAACAGATTTGTATATACGCCATTTGGAAGTCCAGCTTCTTTGAAAATATCTTCCATGATTTGAGCGCATTGTGGCACATTGGAAGCGTGTTTTAAAACCATTGTGTTACCTGCCATTACGTGAGCTGCTGCAGAACGTGTAATTTGGTAGAATGGGAAATTCCAAGGTTGAACACTTAAAATTACACCAATTGGCTCATAGCTTAAAAAGGCGTCACCGTGTTTCACATCTAATTTTTCATCTGCTAAAAATTCAGCAGCTTTATCGGCATAATAATCGAAAATATCTGCAGAAAGTTCAACCTCGTAAATACTTTCGGTTAGCAGTTTCCCCATTTCAAGAGTAGCTAATTTTCCGAGTTCTTCTTTACGGTCGCGCATAATAGAAGCTACTTTATGCATCACCTTTGCACGGTCTTCAAACGAAGTTGTTCTCCAAGTTTTAAAAGCCTCATCAGCTTGATCAATAATTTTTGAAACTTGTTCGGTGCTCATTGCATCAAACTCTTTTACCACTTCATTATTAAAAGGATTTACGGTTTTAATAGAAGAGTGTTTAACTTGTGTATTATTCATATTAGAAATAGTTAGATGTATATGTAATAAAATATTACGGTACTAGTGCAGCAATAACCAGTCCATAGCTTGTATTTTTATTTATATAATGCCGATTGGGACGATATATAAATCCTATCAAATAACAATTTTGTATCGAACGAAATTCAATATTTTATTATACTTTATCACTAAAAAAAGCGCTTTAAAAGGGAAAAATCCTCACCTTTTTCGTACATTTGCACCCATTAAATTATCGCTAAATTCATAAGGGAAACCTTTAAAATAAACTGAAATCTACGATGAAAAAGCAAACAATTAAAGATTTACTTCAGGATTACAAAAAAGTATTGCATCACGATATTACTATCCAAGGTTGGGTACGCGCATTCCGTTCTAATCGCTTTATTGCTCTGAATGATGGTTCTACCATCCATAATCTTCAAATTGTTGTTGATTTTGAAAATTTTGAAGAAGAACTTCTAAAGAAAATCAGTACAGCAACTTCATTAAAAGTTACTGGGGAAGTGGTGGAAAGTCAAGGTGCAGGACAAACGGTGGAAATTATAGCGAAGAAAATTGTGATTTTGGGCGATAACTTTACCGACGAATTGCAATCGACCATTTTACAGCCCAAAAAACACAGTTTAGAAAAACTTCGTGAGCAAGCACATTTACGCTTTAGAACCAATCTTTTTGGTGCTGTTTTTCGTGTTAGAAATGCGGTTAGCTTTGCGATTCATCAATATTTTAACCAAAACCAATTTTTCTATATCAATACGCCAGTAATTACGGGTGCCGATGCAGAAGGCGCTGGGGAAATGTTCGGGGTAACCAATTTTGATTTGAATCAAATTCCACGCGACGAAAATGGCGACATCGATTACACGCAAGATTTCTTTGGGAGAAAAACCAATCTTACTGTTTCTGGACAGTTAGAAGGTGAAACTGCTGCAATGGGATTGGGAAGAATTTATACGTTTGGACCAACATTCCGTGCCGAAAATTCAAATACAACTCGACATTTAGCAGAATTTTGGATGATTGAACCGGAAGTTGCGTTCAATAATCTGGAAGATAATATCGATTTGGCAGAAGACTTCCTAAAATATGTCATTAATTACGTTCTTCAGAACTGCCTAGATGACTTAGAATTTTTAGATAAGCGCTTCGCAGAAGAACAAAAAACAAAACCAGAAAAAGATAGAGCAAAAGAGGGCTTGATAGAAAAACTTGAAAATGTTGTTAAAAAACAATTCAAAAGAGTTTCTTATACGGAAGCTATCGAAATTCTATTACATTCTAAAGAAAATAAAAAAGGTAAATTCCAATATCCTATCGAAGAATGGGGTGCAGATTTGCAATCCGAACACGAACGTTATTTGGTAGAAAAACATTTTGAAAGTCCAGTTGTACTCTTCAATTATCCAAAAGAAATTAAAGCGTTTTACATGAAACTGAATGATGATGGTAAAACCGTGGCTGCTATGGACGTACTTTTCCCTGGAATTGGCGAAATTATCGGTGGTTCGGAAAGAGAAGCGCGTTACGATGTATTGGTCGATAAAATGAAGGATTTCCACGTAGATACTAAAGAACTTTGGTGGTACTTAGATACTCGGAAATTCGGATCTGTACCGCACGCAGGTTTTGGTTTGGGATTGGAAAGATTGGTGCTTTTCGTAACAGGAATGACGAATATTCGTGATGTAATTCCGTTCCCTAGAACACCAAAAAATGCTGAATTCTAGGAGTTTTTTAAAGTAAACTTTGGGTTAAATCGTCTACTTAAAAGAGAATTTTATAACTTTAACCCAACAAATTATAATACTAGCCTTGCTGCAACACTTACTTTTGCCGCTGCTACGAATGTAAATAACAATGCTAAAACAAAACTTACAACTTCGCCTCGGACAAAAACTTGCGCCGCAACAAATTCAGCTCATGAAGCTCATTCAGCTTCATACTTTAGAATTTGAACAGGAACTTGAGCGTGAACTCGAGGAAAATCCTGCTTTGGAAAAAGTAACCGAAAACGAGAAAGATGAAAGTTTTGAAGAGAATGATAGTGATTTCGAAGATGAAGGAAACGAAAGCATTGAAACTGATTTCGATGTAGATGAATATTTGTATGATGATGAACCATCGTACAAAACGGCTTCTAGCAACTATTCTGCAGATGATGAAGAATTTGATAATGAAAGTCTTTTAACAGAAGGACAAACATTGTACGATTACTTAATCGAGCAAATCCGAATGATCAATATGGATGAAGAAGATTTGCAGATAGCAGAATACGTAATCGGTAATTTGGACAATGATGGCTATCTGAGAAGAGAAATTAAAGCAATTGTTGATGATTTAGCATTTTCCCAAGGGATTTATACTACCCAAGAAAAGGTAAAAGACGTTCTGGAAAATTACGTTCAGAAACTAGATCCACCTGGTGTTGGTGCCCGAGATTTGCAAGAATGTTTGCTATTGCAGATTGAAAAGAAAGTAAGTGCAGACAAAGCGGTAACTCTAGCTGCAAATATTCTTCGTCATCAATTTGATGCGCTCACCAATAAGCATTACAACAAAATAATGCAGAAGTACGACGTTGATGAAGAAGATCTTAAAGATGCACTTGAGGAAATTTCCCGACTTTCTCCTAAAGTAGGCGGAAATTTCGATACGCAAACCATTACCATTAATCAGGAGATTATTCCCGATTTTGTAATTCAGGTGAAAGAAAATAAAAACGGAAAAAGTGATGTAATTCCAATGCTTAATAGCAAAAATGCACCTACTTTAAGAGTTTCCGACGAGTATAAAGATATTCTTTCCACATATTCTCACGATAAAAATTCAGCAGAGCACAAACAAGCGGCTCTTTTTATCAAGCAAAAGCTCGATGCTGCAAAATGGTATATTGATGCCATTAATCAGCGTCAGAATACGTTATTGCAAACGATTACCGCAATTGTTAAACTTCAAAAAGAATATTTTATCACTGGGGACGACAAATCGTTAAAACCAATGATTTTGAAAGATGTTGCGGATATTACAGGGTTTGATATTTCAACAATTTCTCGAGTTGTTAAAAGCAAATATGCCGATACACCGAACGGAATTGTATATCTGAAGGATCTTTTCTCTGATTCATTAACAAATGATGATGGTGAAGAAGTTTCAACCAAAGAAATCAAAACGCATCTTCAAGAAGCAATTGATAAAGAGAATAAACGTAAACCTCTAACCGATGATGCTTTGGTTGGCGTTTTGAAAGAAAAAGGGTACAACATTGCAAGAAGAACGATTGCCAAATACAGAGAGCAGTTAAGTATTCCAGTGGCGCGTTTACGCAAAGAATTGTAATAGAATTATAAGAAAATAAAAAGAGCAGGAATGGTAAAATTTCTGCTCTTTTTAGTTATAATAAACAGTTTGTTTTCTATTTCAAGCTATCTAAATAAGCATTCCAACCTTCTGTTTTGTATTGTAAAGATGCTTGCTCAGCGTCAGCAGATTTGTAAATTCCACGCCCTACAATCATAAAATCCGTATGCAAATTGCGAAAAACATGATCTGGCGTATTGTATTGTTGCCCTTTACCATCGCCTTTCGAATCAAGATTAACGCCTGGGGTAAATAGCAAAAGATTTTCTGAGATTGCTTTTTGAGAAACTCCACCAATAACATTTGGATGCGAAATGGCAATTTTTTCGGCTTCTTCAAAATAGTGTTGATCTGTTAATGTTCCTTTAGAAGACATGCTTACAATAGCCACAACACCAACATTACGGAAGCAATCTAAAGAATCATAACCGCCAATCACCTGAGCAGTAACAAAATCGGCCCAATTGGATATTTTGTAAACGCCATATGAGAATTGCAATTCTTGAGTGTTACCAATATCGGCAAATTTTCGATCTTCCATCAAAAGGAAATTATGTTTGGTCGCCAAATCTTTTAATGGTAAAATGGTTTTGTCAGGATCAAAATCGGTAATAATATCAATGTGCGTTTTTAAAGCAACGATGTTCGGACCAATTTTATCGGCAAGTTGAAGTAATTCCGCCGTTGTAATTACATCTGCAGATGCAATTAAATTGGATTTCTTTTCGATGGCAATTTCCAGTAATTTTTGAGAGACTGAATGCTCGCAATTTTTTAGTTTTTCCTCGTACGAACGTCTTTTATTCTCTTCAAATTTCACCACATTTCCTGCAAGAAAATCTTGAATTCTCACAACTTCTTCTGAGGTTAAAAGGTTTTCTTCTTCTAAAAGTTGAACAATTTCGGAAATTTTGAAGAGCGTATGTACTCGATATCCTTTTGACTCTAAAAGTTCTTTTCCGCCTTGTTCGCGGTCTAAAACCACTACAATATCAGAAACCGAAATACCTTCGTTTTCTATTTCGGGAATCGTTTCTAAAAGTGATTTTCCAGAAGTAATTACATCTTCAACCAAAAGGCAGTTTTGCCCTTTCTCGAAGATCCCTTCGATCATTTTTTTTGTGCCATATTCTTTCGCTTCTTTTCTTTTTATGATGAGCGGAATCTCGCTCTGTAAAGACATCGCCGTTGCCATTGGTAGTGCGGCATAAGGTACGCCACAAATTAAATCG
Source organism: Bacteroidota bacterium (assembly GCA_023422635.1). Classification (GTDB taxonomy): domain Bacteria; phylum Bacteroidota; class Bacteroidia; order Flavobacteriales; family Weeksellaceae; genus JAFAGO01. The sequence continues at coordinate 91,323 of JAFAGO010000010.1, read as the reverse complement.
AAGTGATCAAGCGACAGCATTTCTAATAAATACTTCGCTAGATTTTTCAGTATTTTGGGATCTGAAGCTAAAGGCCTTAAATCTACATAAAAGGGACTTTCAATTCCGCTCTTTAAGGTGAATTTTCCAAATTTGATGATGCCCAACTTATAGCATTCTAAAAAAAAGTCTTTCTTGCTTTCCATTTTACGAGTTACGATTTCTACAAAGTTACGGAATTACTTATCTTTGAGAAAATTATATTCGCTATGAAACGCAGCTTTACGCTTTTGTTCCTGCTCTGCATATTTGCCTCTATTTTTGGTCAAATTGAAGAAAAAAAAATAGACGAGCTCATTAAAAACACATTAAAATCGTTTGATGTTCCTGGCATGTCTGTTGGCGTAATTAAAGATGGCAAAATGATCTATACAAAAGGATTTGGAGTGCGATCTCTTGAGAATGATTTGCCAATGACCGACCGAACTTTGGTGGGCATTGCTTCTAATTCTAAAGGGTTTACCTGCGTAGCTCTTGCGATTCTTGCAGATGAAGGTCGTTTACATTGGGATGATAAAGTAAGTCAGTATATTCCTGAATTTCAAATGTATGATCCTTATGTTTCAAAAGAAATTACCATTCGCGATCTCGTTACGCATCGTTCAGGTCTTGGTTTAGGACAAGGTGATTTAATGTTTTTTCCAGAAGGCGGTTCGCTTAGCATTGAAGATATCGTTTATAACGTTCGCTACTTAAAACCAGATCATTCATTTCGTACCAAATTAGTGTATAATAATGTAATGTTTATCGTCGCAGGTGAAATTATACATCGAATTTCTGGTCAAACTTGGGCAGATTTTGTGGAGAAAAGAATTATGAAACCTGTTGGGATGCTATCAAGTTATGGAAGCTATGCTCGTGCGACAAAAGCAGGAGCCAACAACATCATTGATGCTCATGCTCCGATAAATGGGAAGGCGGTAAAAGTGCCGCATGATTGGAATGAAACGGCCAATGCAGCAGGAGGTATTATGAGTAATATTCATGATATGATGATTTGGGCAGAATGTCTTTTGAATAATTTTACGACAAGAGAGGGTAAAAAATTAATTTCGGATAAACAAATCCAACAACTTTGGCAGATTCAGCAACCTTCTACAATTGCACTTCAAAATCCGTACAACTCGCACTTTTATGGCTATGGTATGGGTTGGTTTTTAAGTGATGTAAAAGGGCATTTGCAAATACAACATACCGGAGGTTTAATAGGAACTGTAACGCAATTTACCTTAATTCCGGATTTAAAATTGGGGATTGTGGTGTTAACCAATCAGCAAAGTGGAGACGCTTTTAATACGATTACCAATACAGTGAAAGATTCCTATTTGGGAATTGCCGACCGAAATTGGTTGAAAACCTACAGCGAAAGAATGCAACAATACAATGCAGATATCGATAAAAAAAAGGTTGAAACCTTGGCGAAAGCAAATGTGTTCTCGAAAATGAAAGCCCAACAACCAAAACCCGAGCAGTTTTTAGGAACCTATACTGATGATTGGTTTGGCGAGGTTGACTTTTTTCAGCAAGATGAAGTTTTGCGCATTTCTTGCAAAAGTTCGCCGCGTTTAAAAGGCACGCTTATTCCGTACTCACCGAACACGTTTATTGCAAAATGGGATGATAGAAGTTATGATGCAGATGTTTTTATCACCTTTGAATTTGATGAAACGGGAAAAGCCGTGAACGTAAAAATGAAACCGATTTCCGAGGTAACCGATTTCAGTTTTGATTTCGAAGATTTAGATTTGAAAAGAACAAAGTAATCGAAATTTAAATTTCTTTCGGAACGTAGAACTGAATTAATTTTTTTTCAGAACTTTCAAATAACGACCATTCATTCGTATTAATTTCAAAAACGGCAATTCCGCAAGTAGGAAACTGAATCATTTCTGAAGTTAAGGAACTTGCAAAATCTGAAATTCCAGGATTATGCGAAAAGAGGGCAACTGAAGAATTCTCATCATCAAAATCCAAAACCGTATGAATGAAATCTTCAAGATGAGGTTCATATAAATCTTCTACCTTTTTAATCTTCGATATCCCGAATGTTTCAGCAAAATAGCGGCATGTTGTTAAAGCTCTTTTGGCTGGGCTGCTTACAAAAGCATCAACTGTAATCCCTTGTTCCTGCAGAAATTTTGCCATTTTTGGTGCATCTTTGTGCCCGCGTTCATTCAACGGACGGTCAAAATCCTCAACCTCGTGGGTCCAGTCGCTTTTGGCGTGTCTGATCAGAATAAGCGTTTTCATAAAAACGAAAATAATAAAAAAACATAATCCAAATAGAATTCCACGAATATTTTTTAAAATTTGTAAATTTGCAACATATGGCACAAATCCTTTCAATTGACTATGGAAAAGCGCGTTCGGGAATCGCTGCAACAGATGATTTACAGATCATTGCCAGCGGATTAGAAACCGTGAAAACGCCTGACCTCATGTTGTATCTTACCCATTATCTTAAGAACAATTCAGTTGAAACTTTGGTGGTGGGCTTACCTACGGATTTAAAGGGAAATCTTTCAGAAGTTGAAAGCAGTATTCAAGTATTTATTGCAGAATTTCAGAAGGAATTTCCGACAATTAAAATCGAACGTTTGGATGAACGTTTTACCTCGAAAATGGCTTCTTTTTTTATTAGTCAAAGTGGTAAAAACCGCAAGCAACGCCAAGAAAAAGGATTGATAGATAAAATAAGTGCCACCCTAATTTTACAAAACTATTTAGAACAGAAACAAAAATGATTTTACCAATACGCGCATTTGGAGATCCCGTTCTCAGGAAACATTGCGAAGAAATTAAAGCCGATTATCCCCAAATAAAAGAGCTTGCGAATAATATGTTCGAAACCATGTACAGTGCAAACGGAATTGGTCTCGCAGCACCTCAAGTTGGACTTGATATTCGCCTTTTTGTAATTGATGTTTCGCCTCTGGCAGAAGATGAAGATTACGAAGATATTGCAGAGGAATTAAAAACATTTAAAAAAGTGTTTATTAACGCCAGAATTCTTGAAGAAAGTGGCAATGAATGGAAATTTAATGAAGGTTGCCTTTCTATTCCAGATGTTCGTGAAGATGTAAAAAGAAAAGAAACCATTGTTATTGAATATTTTGACGAAAATTTTGAGAAACATACCGATACTTTTTCCGATATTCGTGCCCGTGTAATCCAACATGAGTACGATCATATTGAAGGAATTCTTTTCACCGATCATTTAAGTCCATTGAAAAAGAAATTGGTAAAAGGCAAACTCAATAAAATTTCTCACGGGGATATTCATGTAAACTATAAAATGAGATTTCCGAAGTAGGAAATAATTTTGTAGAATACGAAAACCACCCTCATTAACGTTGAATTTATTAAAATTTGAATATACGCTATGCAGTTAGAAAAAATTATTTCGATTTCAGGAAAACCGGGATTATATAAATTAGTTGCCCAACTGAAAAACGGATTTATTATTGAAGATGTTGTTACCAAGAAAAAGGTGAGCATCGGAAACACCTCTCAGGTAAGTTTGTTAGACAATATTTCAATGTACACCTTCGATAAAGAAGTTCCTCTTTTCGAAGTATTCGAAAATATTGCAAAAAATACAGATTATAAAGAAACCATTTCTCACAAATCCAACGATGCTGCATTGAAGGAATTTATGGCAACATCTCTTCCAAACTACGATGTGGATCGTGTATACATTTCTGATATCAAGAAATTGGCACAATGGTACAATACGCTTCATAAAGCAGGTTATATTACGCCTGAAAGTTTTGTGAAAGCGGAACCAGAAATGACCGATCCTGATAATCCTTTGGAAGAAAATGCTGACGCAAAACTAGCTGCGAAACCTGCTTCTTCAAAAACAGATAAAGTTGTCGCTCCAAAAGTGAAAACTTCCGCAGCCGCAAAATCTGCTCCAAAAAGTACACACAGAAAACAAGGATAAATCCTTGATATGATATCGATTAACTTTTCCAAAGATTTATTTTTTGGAAAAGTTTTTTATTTTAATCCTTCTCTTTCACTCTTTAAAAACCAAGATTTATGCATACCAAACAAGAAAAACTTGAAGCTTTCGGAAGATTGCTCGACATTATGGACGACCTTCGGGAAAAATGCCCTTGGGATAAAAAACAAACATTGCAAACGTTGCGTCATTTAACCTTAGAAGAAACCTACGAACTTTCGGATGCTATTTTAAATGAAGATTTGCTGGAGATAAAAAAAGAGTTGGGTGATGTACTTTTACATTTGGTTTTTTACTCAAAAATTGGATCGGAGAAAAAGGCGTTTGATATTGCAGATGTAATCAATTCTTTAAATGAGAAACTGATTTTTAGGCATCCGCATATTTATGGAGATGTTGAGGTAAAAGATGAAGAAGAAGTAAAGCAAAATTGGGAAAAATTGAAGCTAAAAGAAGGCAATAGATCCATTCTTTCAGGTGTTCCTAAAGGTTTGCCAAGTTTGGTAAAAGCATTTCGAATTCAGGACAAAGTAAAAGGCATTGGATTCGATTTTGCCGATGAATCGGATGCTTGGAAAAAAGTAGAGGAGGAATTGGAGGAAATGAAGTCCGAAACCAATCTCGAAACCAAAGAAGAAGAATTCGGTGATGTTTTATTCTCGCTCATTAATTATGCTAGAATTGCAGGCATGAATCCGGATACTGCTTTGGAAAAAACAAATTCGAAGTTTATTCAACGTTTTCAGAAGATGGAAAATTTGGCGCAAGAACGCAAACTGAAACTTTCTGAAATGTCTTTGGTGGAAATGGATGCGCTTTGGGAAGAAGCAAAAAGAAGTTGATTAAGCTCGTTAATTTTTTTGATTTCAGCGGCGGCTCAGCCGCCGCTGAAATCAAAAAAAGAATTATGAATGCTCAAAACGTTCAATATCTTCCAATAGTTCGAGTTCTTCTTTGGTGAAAAGTTGGTAGTTTACCTTAAATGTTTTGCCTTTTGGTGCTTCTAACGAAAAACCACCTACTCCAAATCCATCGATCACATCTAATTCAAAATGGGCATTTTTCCAATACTCGAAAAGATCCCGATCGATCCAAAATTCATTTCCTAAAATTTCACCTACTTTTACATCGTTTGTTCGTAAGTAAAAACCGCCTTTTTCAAAGCATTGCGGCTGCGTGCCTTCGCAACAACCACCCGCTTGGTAAAACATCAAGTCTCCAAACTCTTTCTGCAGTTCAATGATTAAATCAAGCGCTTGTTCTGTAGCAGTTAATCGTTTAACTTTATTTTCCATATGATGATTTTTGTGTTGGTTACTATTTCAAATGATTGAAAGATACAAAAATCAAATAGAATGTTTTAATGAGAAACCACTTGCAAAATTTCGAAGATTTGACTCGGATTTTTAATTGTATAATTGGCACCGTTCAAGAGAAGTTCCTCTTTTGTTCTAAATCCCCACTGTACGCCGATTCCTTTTATTCCAGAGTTAATTGCTGTAAGCATATCCGTGGCAGAGTCGCCAACAATTAATGCCTCGTATGGTTCTATTTGCAGAGCATCCAATATATTTTGAATGATTCTAGGAGCAGGTTTTGGATGGATATCTTCTCGTTGTCCGTACACGACACTAAATTGTATTTCAGGGAAATATCTTTTTACTAAATCTTGCACTGCAGAATCCATTTTATTGGAAGCAACTGCCAATTTATAATTCTCCGATTGCAGCTTCTGAAGCATTTCCTTAACGCCATCGTAAGGTTGTGTATTGTCTTGTTTATGCTGGTAGTAATAGTTGATTAATTCTTTTAAAATGGGCTCTATAAATTCTGAAGTTCTTTTATCCTCGGGAAGTGCACGTTCCACCAGTTTTGCCATTCCGTTTCCTACAAAATAGCGGTATTCATCTTCTGTATGTTCCGGGAATCCATGTTGTTTAAGAACGTGATTGCAGCTTAGTGCTAAATCTTTAATGGTGTTAAGTAAAGTTCCGTCGAGGTCAAAAATAAGGGTTGTAATCATTAGCAATAATTTACTAGTAAAGTTACATAACATATTTGAGATTATGCAATAAATAGCTTTTTATCTGTTTCGCTAAAAGATGATTTTTATTACAAAAAAAGCACAATCCCGAAGAATTGTGCTTGAATATTTTAACTGTTTTTAAACAATTATCTTAAACCAAACTGAAGGGCAAATGCATCTGGATAAACGCCTAAAACAATGATTGCCACAATAATAAATACTGCAATAATGTTGTAGGTTAAGGTTACTCTTTCTGACGTTTTAAAAGTACTTTCAGTGAAGAAGAACATTGCAATAATTAATCGAAGATAATAAGCGATTGAAATTGCTGAACCTAAAACCGCAACTAAAACGATAAATGGAGTGGTTTGTATGGCTTGACTGAACAATCCAAATTTACCAATAAACCCTGCCGTTAAAGGAATTCCTGCCATTGATAATAATGAAATCGTAGCTACAACAGCCAATAAAGGTTCTGTTTTAGCCAATCCTTTAAAAGCCCCAAATGAATTTTCTCTCTTTATTTTTTCAACCCAAATTAAGCACATAAAAACGCCAATCGTTGACAATGAATATGCAAAAAGGTAGAATGCCAAATTATACGTTGATACATTGGTAATTCCAAAAAAGATCATTGCGATATATCCTGCGTGCGAAACCGAAGAATACGCCAACATTCTCTTCGCGTTGGTTTGCGCTAATCCCATTGCATTCGCTAGGAAAAGGGTAATGATTACCAAAACACCAATTACATTAATCCAACTTGGAAGAATTCCTGCAAAAGCAATTGTCATTAATCGGAAGAACGCATAAAAACCAGCAATCTTCACTACACTTGCCATAAACATGGTGATTAATGAAGGAGAACCTTGGTATACATCTGGGCTCCACATATGAAAAGGTGCCAAGGAAACTTTAAATGCCATCGCAACGAGCATTAAAAGAGCTCCCATAGTGAACATCATATTTTTAGGAAACTCAACTCCGTAAAGCTGAATTTTATAAAGATCAAAAGTTCCTGTAGATCCATAAATAAGTGCTACCCCAAATAGTAGAAATCCAGTCGCAAAAGCACCCATTAAAAAATATTTCATGGAAGCTTCTACAGATCGAAGTTCAGTTTTGTTGGTCCCCGCCATTACATATAATGGGATGGATAGAATTTCAATTCCGAGAAATAGCATTACCAAATTTTGGTAGCCAAACAAAATAATTCCACCGCAAAGCGCAAAAAGCATTAACGCATACAATTCTGATTGGTGACTTCTGTGATTGTTGAATGCAAAACCTCCTAGAAAGAAAATTAATAAGGTAACAACGATAGAGATTTTTGTAAAAAGAGCTGCATTGGCTCCATAAACATACATACTATGATAGCGCTCAAAGAATGATGATTCCGGTAAATAGCTGGATGAAAATGCGATCAGAAGACCAATTAAACCCAAATATCTGGCATATTTGCCATTATTGAAAACACCGGAATATAAAACCGCTAATGCCGTAAGGAAAACAATAATTAAAACTGTCATTTCTTAAAATATCAAATTACCCAATCATGGACTGGTAAATAAACTTCATTGAACTGTTCACCATATCAAGAATACTTTGAGGCCAAATCCCCAAAAGAATTACAAATACAGTAATACTGGCAAGTACTGCAAACTCAACATCAGAGATGTCTTTTGCTTCTGCTAGAACGGCCTCATCACCTTCACCAAACATTGTTTTTGCATAAAAACGCAGCAAATAAACAGCGGCAAGGATAATGGTTAATCCGGAGATAATCCCCATTAAAGCACTAAAATCAAATACGGATTTAATTAGGATAAATTCCCCAATAAAACCATTTGTTAATGGAACTGCTAATGATCCAAACATAATAATCATAAACAGTACGGCAAATTTTGGTGCCACTCTGGCAAAACCGCCCATTTGACGAATATCTCGAGTTTTGAATCTTTTCGATAAAATATCAGCACAGTAGAATAAACCGACTACGTTAATACCGTGAGCAAAAGTTTGAACCATTGCACCATCACCTCCTTCATAAGTGAAAGTTCCTTTTAAGGTTAGCAATGCGGAGGAAATAATTCCTGCTGCAATTAAACCAACGTGAGATAGGGAAGAGTACGCAATAATTCTTTTGCTATCGTTTTGCACAATCGCAATTAATGCCCCATAAATAACGCCGAAAACACAAAGCATCAAAACGATACCTCCGGAAGTGCCAGCCAATGCATCTGGAGTAATTGGCAACAAATAACGCAATAATCCGTAAACAGCCATTTTCAACATAATCCCTGAAAGCAACATTGAACCTTGTGTAGGAGAGTACGTATACGTGTCTGCCTGCCAAGTGTGGAATGGGAATATTGGTAATTTTACTGCGAATGCAAAGAAAATAAACCAAAAAACAACCACTTGTTCTGTTAAATTCAAGTTTGCATTGTACATATCGGTTAATGCGAATGAAGCGGAATGCGTGTATACAAAGATGAATCCAGCTAACATGAATAGAGATCCTACAAAAGTGTATACAAAGAATTTCGTGGTGAATGAAAACTTCTTGTCATCTTGGCCCCAAAGTCCTGCAATAAACCAAATCGGAATTAAAGTAATTTCCCAAAATACGTAGAATAAAAGTCCATCCAACGCAGTGAAAACACCCGTTAATCCAAACTGCATCAATAAAATTAGAGCGTAGAATGAATTCGGATAAGGTTTCTTCTCGTTAAAAGAAGACAGAATAATTAAAGGAACCAAAATATTGGTAAGTAATAGTAAAAGCATACTCATCCCGTCAATCCCGAAATGGAGGGTACTTTTAATATAATTGGACCAAGGATAGGTAATCTCGTACTGCAATTCCGAGTCTACTGTTGGAACATTGTTGAAATACGCTAAAAGATAGAAGGTGAAAAACATTTGCACCAGCGCAATGCCTAATGCTAATTTTTTGCTTGCCGAACCTCGATACGCAAACACCAAACCTGAACCTATTAAAGGTATAAGTAGTACTGCTAATAACTGCTCCATTACTGTAGTAAAAAGTTAACTATTAAAATAATTCCCACTGCTAAAGCCATGATTAATACATAGTTTTCAACATTTCCGTTTTGGAAGCGTTTCATTGCTTTCCCGGAATCTTCTGCTCCGTCGCCCACAAATTCAACTGCAGGATCTAGAATATCTTTATCGAACATTTTTCCTGCTCTTCCCAAACCTTCAACGGTTTTTACAAAAAGAACGTTGTATAATTCATCGATATATAATTTTTTCGCAGAAAGCTTTTCCCAACCTGTATATTGGTTTTCAGCGAGTGGTAATTTCTTTTTATTCACGTATATATTTTTCACCGCAAACCAAACGGCGAAGAACATAATAATTGTTAATGCTAAAAGAACTAATTCTGTTCTTACACCAACTCCAGAGATATTGGCTTCAAGTTGTTTTTTTGCTTCTTCGTTAATAATAATGCTTAACCAATGCTCTAATTTAGCAAAGTGACCGTGTGCAATTAAGTGAGGAAGGTTGATGAATCCACCGATAACAGAAAGCACCGCTAAAACAATCAGTGGTAAAGTCATATTACTAGGACTTTCATGAAGATGATGTTTTTGCTCTTCAGTTCCTCTAAATTCTCCGTGGAAGGTTAAGTAATATAAACGGAACATATACGTTGCGGTAAGCGCAGCAATTACAAAAAGAATTACCCAATAAATAGGACTTTTCGCGTAGGTTGCTACTAAAATTTCATCTTTAGAAATCATCCCAGAAAGTAGTGGAAATCCTGAAATTGCTAATGTCCCGATAAGGAAAGTCCAATGCGTTACAGGAATATATTTTTTTAATCCTCCCATAAAGCGCATATCTTGTTCACCGCTCATTGCGTGAATTACTGAACCAGATCCTAAGAACAATAATGCTTTAAAGAATGCATGCGTCATTAAGTGAAACATTGCTGTGGTATAAGCACCAACGCCTAATGCTACAAACATAAATCCTAGCTGCGAAACAGTGGAATAGGCGAGTACCTTTTTGATATCATTTTGTCGGATTGCATAAAATGCTGCTAATGCTGCAGTAAGTAATCCGATAAATAAAATTCCTCCCTGAACAGTCGGTGCCAAAGTATATAAGAAGTTGGAACGAACCACTAAGTAAATACCGGCAGTTACCATTGTTGCTGCGTGAATTAACGCGGAAACTGGTGTAGGACCTGCCATTGCATCGGGAAGCCAGGTATATAAAGGAACTTGCGCAGATTTACCAACTGCACCAATAAATAAACTAGCAGTAATGAAAATAATAATTTTACTATCAACTGCAAATTGTGATGCATTGTTCGCTACCGATAGATAGTCGACAGCGTTGGTTTCTTTTGCAAGTAAGAAGATTCCGATCAAAAGACCTAAATCTCCAATTCTGTTCATTATAAATGCTTTTCTTGCGGCTTTACCATATTCCCAATTTTTAAACCAGAAACCAATAAGTAAATACGAACAAACACCTACACCTTCCCAACCGATAAATAGAATCAGATAATTACTTCCCATTACTAATAAAAGCATGGAGAAGATAAAGAGATTTAAATAGGTAAAGAATTTATAATATCCTGGGTCGTGGCTCATATATCCCATTGAATATAAATGAATTAAAGAGCCAATTCCGGTGATAATCATAATCATCATTAAAGAAAGTTGATCGATTTGGAAACCGAAATTCACTTGCATTCCGTTGATGGTGAACCATTCAAAAGCTCTTACGATTACTGGTGGTTGATCTGCATTAAAGCCCAAAAAGATGGAAACTGCAATACAGAACGCTGCAAAAACCACGAACGTTGCCAATCCGCCAACAAATACTTTTGGAAGTTTTTTTCCGAAAAGTCCGTTGATTAAAAATCCGGCAAGTGGTAAAAGTATAATTGCGTAAACTAAATTTTCCATCCTATTATCCTCTTAATTTATTAAACATACTCACATCTACAGATTTTGTATTTCTGTACATCATGGCGATAATCGCAAGTCCAACAGCAACTTCTGCAGCTGCAACGACCATGATAAAAAATACAAGCATTTGTCCATCTCCATTACCACGATATGCTGAAAATGCAGCTAAAAGCAAATTCACAGAATTGAGCATCAATTCCACACATCCTAGAATAATAATGGCATTTTTACGAAGCAGTACGCCTAAAACACCGAGACAAAATAAAATGGTACTGAGAACAACAAAATAGTCCAAAGGAACACTATGTATAAAAGTATTGGTTGCCTCCATAATTTATAAATCTTTTTTACCAATTAATACTGAACCTACGATTCCGGCCAAAATAAGAATTGAAGCCAGTTCAAAAGGTAAAACATATTCATTAAACAAAAGTCTACCTAAGTTTTTGGTAAGACCTACACTTGCATCAACATTTTGCGCAACTGCACCCGTTTGGAATCCACGATATGCACCTAACATACCGATAAAAAGAATTCCAGCGGCGAAGATTCCGATAAATTTATTGATGTTCTGTTTTTTTCCTTCATCTTCTTTATTAAGATTCAACATCATCAATACATAAAGGAAGAGTACCATTATGGCTCCAGCGTAAACAATAATTTGAATAATACCTAAAAATTGAGCGTTTAAAAGAATGTATAACGCTGCAATTGAAAAAAAGGTTACAATGAGAGAAAGTATTGCATATAATGGATTTCTCGCAAAAACAAAATATCCAGCGCTTACTAAAGCCAATGCGGAAAAAAGATAAAATAGTATCTGATCCATTATTTAACTGTTTTTTTTTGTTTTTCGGATTGTCTATCGGTAATATCAATCCTTTGTTTTACGTCTTCCACTAATTTATCTTTACCATACACGAAAGATCCACGATTGGTTTCTACATCTACCAAACGATCGGTAAGGTAAATAGCAGATTTGGGACATGCTTCTTCGCACATACCACAGAAAATACATCTCAGCATATTGATTTCGTATACTGCGGCATATTTTTCTTCGCGGTAAAGGTTTTTTTCTTCCTTGGTTCTTTCAGCGGCGGTCATGGTAATTGCTTCAGCTGGGCAAGCAACGGCACAAAGTCCACATGCTGTACAACGCTCTCTACCTTCTTCATCACGTTTTAGAACGTGTTGTCCGCGCCACACTTTCGCTCTTGGCTTCTGAACTTCGGGATAGGAAAATACTTTTCCTTTCGGGCCTTCAATGGCGTGTCTCAAAGTAATTCCCATTCCCTGAACAATGGCAGGAAGATAAAGCTTTTCCATAAAGCTCATCTTTTTATTGGAGACCACTTTTGAACGGTTCGTAAGTTTCATTCGATCTATTTTGTTAAAAACTGATGGTTATTGCTCAACCTTCGTTTGTTACTTCGTTTTTTAATTATGCATAAATGCTAAAATTACGGCTGCCGTAATAAGCAAGTTCACTAATGAAAGTGGAATTAATGTTTTCCAACCTAAATGCATTAGCGTATCGTAACGGAATCTCGGGATTGTCCAACGAATCCACATAAAGATAATAATTCCTACCACTACTTTACCTAAGAATGCAAGGATGCTTAGAATTCCTGCCCAATTTTCTCCCCAGTTTTCAAATACCCAATTAATTCCTGGAAAGTTGTATCCACCAAAGAAAAGAGTGGTAATTAGTGCGTTGGAGATAAACATATTTACATATTCACCGAACATATATTGTCCAAAGTTCATGGAAGAATATTCAGTCATATATCCATTTACCAATTCCGCTTCACATTCAGGTAAGTCAAACGGATGGCGATTGGTTTCTGCTAATGCGGCTACTACAAAAATAATAAATGCTAATGGTTGGTAGAAAACGTTCCAATTCATTCCATCGACATTGAGTAATCCCCAAATTTTGCCAGTTCCTTGTGTTTCGGTAATGACTTTAAGATCTAAGCTTCCGGACATTAAAATAATGGATAGTAAACATAATCCCATTGCCAATTCATAGGAAATCATTTGTGATGAGGCACGAATTGCTCCAATTAAAGAGTATTTGTTATTGGAAGCCCATCCACCAATCATCACACCATACACCCCAATAGAAACCATTCCCATTAAGTATAAAACTCCAATATCAACATTGGCAACTTGCACATCAAAAGATTGTCCACCAATGTTTAACGTTTTACCCCAAGGAATTACGGCTCCCGTAACCAATGAAATAAACATGGTAATGGCGGGCCCGAGGTAAAATAAAAATCTTTGTGCGCTATCGGGTACAAATCCTTCTTTAAAGAAGAGTTTTCCACCATCTGCCAAAGGTTGTAAAATTCCGAATGGCCCTGCTCTGTTTGGTCCAATTCGATCCTGAAGTAATGCTGCCACTTTACGTTCTCCCCATGTGGAATATGCAGCAACTCCTAATGAAACTGCAAAAAGGGCAAGGACTAATATGATTTTGAATGTAAGTAATTCCATAATTTTTTATCAATAAAAGTTTTTACACTTCGTCTTCTCCTTTTTCGATTTTTTTATCGATGATTACTTCGTCTTTTACTGCGATTTCCTTAGCATCTGGATTATCTAGAATACGGTGATATTCTTTTGGATTTTCGTAATGGTTAAGGGAAATAACGGAATGGCGATCGATGTTTCTTGGTCCTTCAATCGTCCAATATTTTACATCTTTCTTTTCAAAACGGCATTCGTTGCAAATCCAATCTTGAACTTCGTTGTATTGATCTTTTCTTGCAGTTACACGAATTACATCGTCTCCTTTCATCCAAACGACAGCTTTTCCTGAGCATTTATCGCACTCACAATGTGCATCCATTGGTTTTGTAAACCACACACGACTTGCAAAACGAGCGGTTCTGTCGGTTAAAGCACCTACTGGACAAACATCAATTACATTTCCGATGAAATCGTGATCCAGTGCTTCATTTAAATAGGTAGAAATTTCAGCGTGATCGCCACGGAAAAGAATTCCGTGTTCTCTTTTATCGGTTAGTTGGTTGGCCGCTAAAACGCAACGTGCACACAAAATGCAACGGTTCATATTGAGTTTGATGTTGGGACCTAAATCATCCGCATCATACGTTCTTCTTTCAAATTCTGTACGAGTTTCTTCAAGACCGTGTTCATAGCCTAAATCTTGAAGGTGGCATTCTCCAGCTTGATCGCAAACAGGGCAATCCAATGGGTGATTAATCAGTAGGAATTCGGTAACAGCTTTTCTTGCTTCTTGTGTTCTGTCTGAGGTAAGATTTTTAATTTCCATCCCATCCATAACATTTGTTCTGCAGCTTGCTACCAGTTTTGGCATTGGTCGTGGATCGGCTTCTGATCCTTTAGAAACTTCAACCAAACATGTTCTACATCTACCACCACTGGTTTCTAATTTACTGTAGTAGCACATTGCCGGAGGTACAATTTTACCACCAATTTGTCGTGCAGCTTGCAAAATAGAAGTACCGGGTAATACTTCGGTGGTATATCCGTCGATGGTTACTTTAAATTTTTTAACTTCTTCGCTCATATTTCTTTAAGCTTTAAGCGTTATGCTGTAAGGCGTTTTATTTATTTTTTTGGTTTGAAAAAGATATCCAATACCAAAATTTATTTGTCCGAATGCAAAGTCTTGAAATGCTTTATCCGGTTTATTATTTAATGTTGTTTTAATATCCGGCATATTAATATACCCGAATTTTGCTTCTACTCTTGCCATGATGTGATTCCAAAAGAGCAAAGTGACATTGGTTCTCGCATCGAGACCAAAACCTGCTAAATGAAAGCGATCGCTTCTTTCGTTCCCGAAAAGTTTTATATTACTTTTAGGTACAAGTGCTCCAATGCCTCCACCATACGCCCATGCAATCTGAAAATTCTTTTTCGACATGAGCATTTTATATTTTTCCAAACCAATGTTAACATAGTTAAGTCCATCGGTATGTTCAAAACTTAGGAATTGAGAATCGCTTAAATCGATTGCTCCGTTCTTTATCATCGCTGCATATTCTGGATCCGAAATGGTTCCGGAAAGTTGAACGGTTTGTTCTTGGTCCATCACATACTTCATGTGATCTTGAGCAACCACTAACGCCAAATTATCTTTAATAAAGTAAGCGGCTCTAAAGTTGAACTGCGGACCAGAGATTTTACCTGGATTAATATAATCCCAATCTACATCCGATGGTCGGTCGTGCGCCACAACATCGTGCAAAACAAAATCATAATTTGCACCTTTAAAATGAATATCAGATTTTGTGAACGCGGCTCTGTTCCAACCCCAAAAAACAAACATGGCTCCCTTTTTTCCAAAAACGTTTTGCTCATTTTTGGTTTCGTTGTTGGTTTGTTCAATGGTTTGCCCGTAGGCGTTGCCAATTCCTCCTAAAAATAGGAGTACAAAAATTTTAAAGAACGTCTTCATTTATATTTACTGTGCAGGAGCAGGAATTGGATCCGCGTAATTGGCGAGACCGTAATTCTGTTTCTGACTTAATTCTGGATTTTTTACATACCATTCAAACTCATCGCGGAAATGTCGAATAGCAGCTGCTACAGGCCATGCGGCAGCGTCACCTAATGGGCAAATTGTATTTCCTTCAATTTTTCTTTGGATGTCCCAAAGCAAATCGATGTCTTCCATTCTACCTTCTCCTTTCCATATTTTTTTAAGGATTTTATACATCCATCCGGTTCCTTCACGGCAAGGTGTACATTGTCCACAACTTTCGTGATTGTAGAAGCGAGCTAATGTCATGGTGTGTTCTACTACGGATTGATCTTCATCCAATACTATAAAACCTCCTGATCCCATCATGGTTCCGGTAGCAAAACCACCATCGGCAAGCGATTCGTAATTCATTAAACGGGGTTCGCCATTAATGGTTTTTAGCAATAGATTTGCGGGAAGAATAGGAACTGAACTTCCTCCTGGAATACACGCTTTTAAACGTTTACCGTTTGGAATTCCGCCACAATATTCATCGGAGAAAATAAATTCTTCCACGCTTATGGTCATGTCAATTTCGTAAACGCCTGGTTTATTGATGTTTCCACAAGCAGAAATCAGTTTTGTACCTGTGGATCTGCCCATTCCAATTTTAGCATATTCTGCTCCTGTAATGTTCATAATAGGAACAATCGCTGCAATGGATTCTACGTTGTTTACTACGGTTGGTCTTTCCCAAGCTCCTTTTACCGCTGGAAATGGTGGTTTTAATCTTGGATTTCCTCTTTTCCCTTCTAACGATTCCAAAAGAGCAGTTTCTTCACCACATATGTAAGCACCTGCACCTCTTTGAACATAAATTTCTAAATCGAAACCTGTTCCTAAAATATTTTTACCAAGAAAACCTGCTTTTTTTGCATCTTCAATGGCTTCTTCAAGAATATCTGGAATCCAAGAATATTCTCCACGGATATAAATATAGGAAGCGTTGGAACCTAAACAATAGGAAGAAATCAGCATCCCTTCGATAAGGAGGTGTGGAATATACTCCATTAAATAGCGGTCTTTGAACGTTCCTGGTTCAGATTCGTCGGCATTAACCACTAAGTGTCTTGGAACACCTTCGGGTTTTGCTAGGAAACTCCATTTCATTCCAGTAGGGAAACCAGCGCCACCACGACCACGAAGTCCAGAAGCTTTCACTTCTTCCAAAATTTCTTCTGGCTTCATTTTCAATGCTTTTTCGGCAGCTTCATAACCGCCTTGTTTGCGGTATACATCGAAGTAGCGAATTCCTTCTACATGGGCATCTTTTAATAAAAGTTTTTTGCTCATTTCCTTAAGATTTAATCGATTGCAACGGCTCCTTGGCGACAAAGCTCAAGAATTTCGTCTACTTTTTCAATAGTTAAATTTTCATGATAGAACTTGCCGAGCTGCATCATTGGGGCGTAACCACAAGCGCCAAGACATTCTGCCGGTTTAAGGGTGAATAATCCATCAGCGGTAGTTTCACCGTCTTTTATATTCAATTTTGTACGAATATGATCAAGAATTTTTTCGCTGCCTCTTACCATGCAAGGTCCAGTTCTACAAACTTCCAAAACATATTTGCCAACGGGTTTCATATTGAACATGGTGTAGAAAGTGGCCACTTCATAAACTTCAATGGATTTGATGCTAAGAAGTTCTGCTACATAGTCCATAACAGGAACATCGAGCCATCCGCCAAATTCTTTCTGTGCAAGGTGCAATACTGGAATTAGTGCAGATTTTTGTCTCCCTTCTGGATAGCGTGCGATAATTTTATGTACCTGAGCTAATGTTTCAGGTTTAAAAGCTATGGTTTCGCTCATTTTTATATCTTGTAATTGTACAATGTACGTCTATTAAAATCTTTACTTCTTTTTACTTAAGCGTCTAACTCTCCTGCGATGATGTTCATGGAACTCATGGTAACAACCGCATCGGAAATCATTGCGCCTTGAATCATTTCTGGATACGCTTGATAGTAAATAAAACAAGGTCTACGGAAGTGAAGTCGGTAAGGACTTCTACCTCCATCGCTCACTAAATAGAATCCTAATTCGCCATTTCCACCTTCAATACAATGGTAAACTTCTCCTTTTGGAACTTCAGTTTCGCCCATGACAATTTTGAAGTGATAAATAAGTGCTTCCATTTTTTTGTAAACATCGGCTTTTTCTGGAAGATAGAATTCCGGAACATCTGCGTGGAATGCTCCTTCTGGAAGATTCTTATACGCTTGTTCAATAATTTTTAAACTTTCCCAAACTTCATGTTGGCGAACCATAAAACGATCATACGTATCGCCTCCAGTTCCCACTGGCACAATAAAATCGAAATCTTCATAGGATGAATACGGTTGAGCAACACGAACATCGTAATCGACACCCGCTGCTCTTAAGTTTGGTCCTGTAAAACTGTAATTCAATGCGCGTTCTGCTGAAATTGGACCAGCCCCAATAGTTCTTTCCATGAAAATTCTGTTTCTTTCGTTTAGTGTACAGAATTCTCCCCAAATTTTAGGGAATTTTTTAAGCCAAGTTTGTAGAAGTTCGTGAAATTTAGGAGTGAAATCTCTTTCAAAACCACCGATTCTTCCCATATTCGTGGTCATTCTTGCACCGCAAATTTGTTCATACATCTCGTAGATGGCTTCTCTTTCACGGAAAAGATAGGTAAGTCCAGTAATGGCACCGGCATCCATTGCAATTACACCGTTACATACCATGTGGTCGGCAATTCTCGCCAATTCCATCATAATAATACGCATGTAATCCACGCGTTTAGGAACTTCGCAACCGATTAGTTTTTCTACTGTCATATGCCAACCCATATTGTTAATCGGCGCGGAGCAATAGTTCATACGGTCAGTTAGCGTGGTAATTTGAGAGAAATTTCTGCGTTCTGAAATTTTTTCAAAAGCGCGGTGAATATATCCAACGGTTTGTTCTGCATGAAGAATACGTTCGCCATCCATCGTAAGTACATTTTGGAAAATTCCGTGTGTTGATGGGTGGGTAGGGCCAAGGTTCAATGTGTACAATTGTCCATCGATTTGTTCCTTGGATTCGTAATTATTCAGGATATTGGAAAGTGCGTTGTCTTTCATATTTTTTTAGATTGCAGATTGGGCGTTGTACAATGGGCAAACGCCGAAATTCAAAATTTTATCTACCGAACATTTTGTCGTCTTTATCGGTACGGGTTCCGTCTTCTAAAGCGTATTCTTTTAGCATCGGATGGTAACCCAATTCTGGCATGTTAAGAATCACTCTTAAATCGGGATGACCTTTGAATTTAATTCCATAGAAATCGAAGGTCTCCCTTTCCATCCAATTGGCACCTACCCATAAATCGGTAAGGGTTTCAAATTCAATATTTTCTCGTGGTCCGAATGCTTTTAAGCGAATTCTAAACCCATTTTTCATATTATGAAGGTGGTAAACTACGCCCAATTCTTTTTCTGGAAGTTCGGGATAATGTATGCCACAAATATCCGTAAGGAAGTTAATTTCCAATGAAGAATCCTTCAAATGGTGAATTACTTTTTTAATTTCGGACTTTTTAATTTCTACTGTAAGTAAGCCGTAAGGCTCGCTACTTTCAATCACTGCTTCTGGGAATTCGCGATTGATGGCTTCTAATACAAATTCGTTTGTCATTTCCATAATTATCCGATTCCGTAAGATTCTAAAAGTGCTTTATATTCAGGATTATCTCTTCTTCTTAAGCTTTCGCTTTGGGAGATTTCCTGGAGTTGCATTACGCCTTCAATAATTTGTTCAGGTCTTGGTGGACATCCTGGAACGTATACATCAACGGGAATAATTTTATCAATTCCTTGAAGTACGGAATAGGTATCGAAAATCCCACCGCTTGAAGCACATGCTCCCACTGCAATTACCCATTTTGGCTCGGCCATTTGAGTGTATACTTGTTTGAGGATCGGTGCTAATTTTTTAGAAATTGTTCCACAAACCATTAACATATCTGCTTGTCTTGGCGAGAAAGAGTTTCTTTCCATCCCAAATCGTGATGCATCATATGTTGGGTTAAGAACTGCCATAAATTCAATTCCGCAACATGATGTAGCGAATGGCAAAGGCCAAAGCGAGTAGCTTCTTGCCAAACCAATAACACTACTTAGTTTGGTGGCGAAAAAACCTTCTCCTTCGTAACCTGCTGGAGCCTGGGCATCCATTCTTACAACGGGTTTATTATCTGACATTTTTTTCTTTTTTTAATTTGAATAAATTTTCTTACTTCGCTTTTTCTATTTGTCCCAATCTAAGGCGCCTCTTTTCCAAACGTAGAAAAATGCAGCAAAGAAAACAGCCACAAAAGTAAGGATGGCTAAAAATCCTTCATATCCAAATTCTCTGAAATTTACAGCGTAAGGATAGAAGAATACAATCTCGATATCGAAAAGTACAAACAAGATTGCCGTAAGGAAATATTTTACAGAAAATGGTGTACGCGCATCTCCTTCTAGTTCATAACCGCATTCAAAGTTTTCATTTTTCTTTTTAGAATTAACTTTTGGTCCTAAAAAATGAGTTCCCAAAATGGAAAGAAGCACAAACGAAAGCCCTACAGCAGCTTGAATGAGAATAGGAATATAATTTTCTGGTAAGTTCATATCTTGATTATTATTTAACAATAGCAAAAAGGGGAATTTTCCTTTTTACTGATACATACCTTTATCAATGTGCAAATTTAGTTAAATAAGTATAAAAGATGAAATTTACCAAACTTAAATGCTAGAAACGAAACGCGAAAAGGATAATTTAGAATGAGTAAAAATTACTTTTTTCTTCCCATTTTTTTTACCAAAATAAACGCCATATAGGCAATGTACGCAAAGAGAATGCTGGCAAAGAGGATGTTGACGGCCGTGTTGGTTCTATCATCTCCAATTTTAAAAAAGAAGTTGTAAATAATAAACAGAATAATTAGTACGGCGTAAATCGTAAGATGTTTTTTCATTTCCTAGTAGTTTGGTGATTAAAGAACATCCATTGAATACGTTCTTCTGCGTTTATGATTCACAGGTTGGTAATCTTGCCACAAGAGCTGAATATTTTTATTGTCTTCGAGTTCAGGATTGGTTTCGAGATATTTTACGCCTTTCTTTTTGAAAACATCGTGAATGCCTTTAAAAATAATGGAAGTTACACCTCTGCGCTGGTATTCGGGATGAATTCCGATAAGGTAAAAATTAGCTCTGTCGTTTTTCTTTCCTGCTTTTAAAAGATGGTACCATCCAAATGGAAAAAGTTTTCCGTTTGCTTTTTGAAGTGCTTTGGAATAAGAAGGCATTGTGATGGCAAACGAAATCAATTGATGGTTTTCATCTTCAATACAAATAATAAAATCTTTATCAATAAAGTTGAAGTATTTCTCTTTGTACATTTTTATTTGTTCATCCGTAATTGGCGTGTATGTGGAAAGACCTTTATAGGTTTCGTCCAGTAATTTAAACATAGGTTCAACTAAAGGAAGAATTTCTTTTTTACTGTTGAATTTCAACACATTAAGTTTGTATTTTTCCTTAATTAATTCATTGAATTTCAATACTTTTTCGGGCAAAACTTCAGGGAACATTAATTCAAATTCTACCCATTCCTTTTCCTTTTTTAGTCCAAGTTCTTCCAAATGTTTGGGATAATAATCGAAATTGTAAATGCCGATCATCGTTGCCAAACGGTCGAACCCCATTGTAAGCATCCCGGCTTTATCCAAATTGGTAAATCCCATCGGGCCTTCAATTTTGTTGATGTTTTTCGATTTTGCATAGGAAATTGCCGTATCGATTAGTGCTTTGGAAACCTGAAGATCATCAACAAAATCAATCCAACCAAATCGAACTTTACGAATGCCCAATTCCTGCTCTTCTTTATGGTTAATCATTACCGCAATTCTTCCCACTACAATGTTGTTTTTGTAGGCAAGATAAAGTTTGAATTCAGAGTAATCTAACGCAGGATTTTCTGCTTTATTCCAAATGTTTTTTTCGTCGTTGATGAACGTCGGTACATAGTTCGGATTGTTCTTGTAGAGTTCCATAGGAAATCGAACGAATTGCTCCATTTCCTTGGTATTGCTTACTTCTTTTACAATGATTTCGGACATTTTGTTACTTGAAAAAGCAAAGATAATTTATATCCTCAAATTATGGAACTTTGGCACGTTTTTTATATTTTTAAAGCTGAAAAAATTAAACAAAAAGAAATGACAGGTTACTACTTAATTATCGGTGCAATTTTCCTTATCAGTATGTATGTGCAGAACAAGTTACGTTCTAAATTTGCATATTATTCTCAACTTCGACTTCAAAACAATATGTCTGGAAAAGAAGTGGCAGAAAAAATGTTGAGAGATAATGGCATTAATGATGTGCAAGTGGTTTCTGTTCCGGGACAGTTAACCGACCATTACAATCCTCTTGATAAAACCGTTAATTTATCGGAAGAAGTTTATATGCAAAGAAACGCTGCCGCAGCTGCAGTTGCCGCCCATGAATGCGGACACGCAGTTCAACATGCAGTTGGATATTCGATGTTGCAACTTCGTTCAAAATTAGTTCCGATGGTTAATATTTCATCAAAACTTTTACAATTTGTTTTGATGGGCGGGATTGTGGTAATGGCGATGAGTGGAAATAAAACCATACTTGCAATTGGTGTTGCTTTATTTGCCGTAACTACATTGTTTGCTTTTGTAACGTTGCCTGTGGAATATGATGCAAGTAACAGAGCTTTGGCTTGGCTAGAAAAATCTGGAACTTTGGTCCCTCAAGAATATGATGGCGCAAAAGATGCTTTAAATTGGGCAGCAAGGACATATCTTGTAGCGGCTTTGGGATCGTTAGCTCAACTGATTTATTTTGCATCTATGCTGACAGGAAGAAGAGATTAACAGTGTTCTGTTAATTCCAGTATTCTATTTATTCTAAAAATGTAAATGATATTAAATGTATCTCGGATAATACGTCCGAGATGTTTTCTTTTTGTGAAGTTTTAAGATTTGCTGTGATGATACACGTTTCTTGTGCATCGAAATTTTGAATTTTAGCATTAAACTTATTCAATAAAGTAAAAATCGTATTTTGATGTTCAAATGGAAATGTAATTTCTAGGGTACTTTCTAACTCTTTCGTAATAATATGGGCTTCGTCCAACGTTAGTTTTGCGGATTCTTTGTACGCCTTAACCAATCCTCCAACGCCCAATTTTGTACCTCCATAATAGCGAATAACCACCACTAAAACATTGGTGATATCATGGGCTAAAAGTTGGTTGTAAATGGGCAATCCTGCACTTCCCGAAGGTTCGCCATCGTCGTTTGCACGGTAGTTTTCGCCTTTAATTCCAAGACGAAACCCGTAGCAATGATGCGTTGCCTTTGGATGTTCTTCTCGAAGTTTTTCCAAACATTTTTTCAAGTCGTTTTCATTAGAAATAGGATATGCGAAACCGATAAATTTACTGCCTTTTTCTTTCGTTAAAATATTTTCAATAGAAGATTGAATGGTGTTATATTCAAACATTGTTACGATTTTCGTTGATAAAATTTCACTGTATTATCCCTGAAATTTTCTATTATATTTGGTGTTTCATTAAAATCTGGTGCTTTGGTTCCGTTTTCTAAAAATAAAAGTGGATTATGAATTACAATTGCTTCATCCCAAAGTCCGCTATCAATAAATGCTTGAAGCGTAAATCGGCCGCCTTCAACAAGCACAGATTGAATTTGATGTTCATACAATTTTTCTAAAAGTTGATCCATAAAATTGAGCTTGTCTACCTTGATGAAGTGTATGTTTTCGATCACTTCATTCTTGATTGTGTTGAAAACAAGTGTCTTCGAATTTTTGTTGTACAATTGGAAATCGTGCGGAACTTTTAAATCAAAATCAATAAGAATTCGAATTGGATTTCGACCTGAAATTTCTCGTGTAGTTAAACTTGGATTATCGTTTAGTGCGGTTTGAGTTCCCACCAAAATGGCATGTTCTTTCCGCCGTACATCATGAACAAATTGTTTGGTTAAAGAATTTCCGATCGTTGTAGGTTGGTGATTTTTATCCAAAAATCCGTCTGCAGACATTGCCCATTTCAACAGAATATAAGGTCTTTTTTTCTGATGAAAAGTAAAAAATCTTTTGTTGAGTGCTCTGCATTTCTCTTCAAGAACATTGTTTGTAACTTCAATTCCGGCATCTTGGATTATTTTTTTTCCTTTACCATTCACTTTATCGTGCGAATCTAATGTTCCGATAATTACGCGTTTAAATCCAATTTCTTTAATTTTTAAAGCACAAGGCGGTGTTTTGCCAAAATGTGCGCAAGGTTCTAGAGAAACATAAATATCCGAAAAGGGTAGAAGTTCAGGATTTTTTACGGAGCGAATTGCGTTAATCTCTGCATGCGGGTCGCCAGCTTTGTGGTGATAACCTTCGCCTATTATTTCGTTATTATACACGATTACGCTTCCCACCATCGGGTTTGGATAGGTATTTCCTTCTGCTTTACGTGCAAGTTCAATGCATCGCGCGATATATTTTTCTTCGTTCATTTTTTAAGATAAAAAAACACTTAACTTTCGGTCAAGTGTTTTGGATATTTCGATTGAAACGTCATTAATTTTTATTTTCGACCTCCTGATTAATCACCGTAATCGATGGTATTTTGTACTCAATCAATTGTGTAAGCAAAGCATCTCTTTGTCTGGAAAGTGCCTTAGCTGAAGGTTTTAAATCGTCATAAATTCTTTTTGAATAACTAAGGATGAGCAATGGTTTATTTTCAGATTCATATTTTTTGAAACGATACACATTGTACTCGATAAAAGTTTCCTTTAAATCTTCAGACGAGGAAATGGTATAATCAACAATAAACTCCTTTCCGTCCGGACTTTCAATAACATTTACCGTTCCAAATTTATCATCTTCTATTGATTTTTGAACTGAAGTAATTTTACTTTTCACTGCTTCTTCTAAATCAATATCTTTGTTGAAATAGGAAAAATTGAGAAGTTGCTGAAAATCTTCAATTCGTTCATCTCTTGGTAAAAATTGCTGCAGCGTAAGCGTCTTTGAATTTTGCTTGGACCACGATAAGAAAAACTCAGTTCCATTAAAATCGATAGGTCCTGAAATCGAAAGGCGATCCGTAACCGAATTCTCGCTCAATACTTCATCTTGCGCATGGAAAAAGCCAAACGCGAAAATGGTCATTACAACGAAAATGCGATTTAACCCAAACATTATTCGCCAGAAATAATATGATGCAAGCTGAGTTTTAAACTTTCAATTTGTTCCTTCTTCTCGTCGATTTTATCGAAGGTATCTTTTAACAAAGGATTTTCACGAGTTGGCTTATTGAAGAATCCAAGATTGTTTTCTAGTTTTACCACTTCAGCTTCTAAATCGGCAATTTGATTTTTAATTTTGCGGGCTTTATCGGTTAACTGATTTCCAGAAAGACCTTCTTCCTTCAAATCGAATTCATTCAGTTTATTAAGCTTTAATTTTTCACGAAGTGTTTTATTGAATTCTGAATTGATGTTCATTTTGTCTCTTGGAACTTTACCGATGTTGTTCCAAGCAGTTTTCAATGCTTCAATTCTTTCCACACTTCCTTCTTCGTTGGTAACCGTTTTTAATTCTTCTAAAATATGAAGTTTCTGTTTGTAATTGTCTTTCCAATTATCGGTTACAGCATTGTTTTTTTCGCGGAAATTATTGAAAAAAGTATTGCACGCTTCACGAAAATCATCCCAAACTTTGTTGGCCATACTTCTAGGAACGTGACCAATTTTTTTCCAATCGTCTTGCAATTTTTTGAAAAGTGGAACTGCGGTATCCCAATCTTCAGAAAGCATATTGTCTTTCGCTGTTTGAATAAGTTTTAAT
Organism: Bacteroidota bacterium; assembly: GCA_023422635.1. Lineage (GTDB taxonomy): Bacteria > Bacteroidota > Bacteroidia > Flavobacteriales > Weeksellaceae > JAFAGO01. The sequence continues at coordinate 65,916 of JAFAGO010000010.1, read as the reverse complement.
TTATTTTCTAAATTGGTTTGTTGGGAACCTTTTAAACCTTTGTAATATTCATTCTTTTTAGAATTGAATTCACGAAGTGTTACTTTAAAATCGTTCCAATTTTGGTTAGAAAGTTTTCTCGGTACGCTTCCTAATTTCAAGAAATCGCTTCTAAGATCTTCAACTTTACGGATTGCCGTTTGCCAATAATTATGGTTGGCTTCTTGTTTTGGCTGCGCGAAAGATTGTATTGCAGCGATGATTTGGTTTTTCTTTTCTAAATTTTTTGCTTGTTCTTCGTCCAGAATTGCGGAAAGTTCCGATTTTCTTTGATGAATTTTATTGGAAACTTCACGAAATTCTTCCCAAGTAGATTCGCGAAATTCTTCTGCTACAGGTTCTGCTTCTTCTTTCCAAAGTTTATGCAGATACTGAAGTTCGTTCAACGCTTTTTGAACAACAGGTTCATTTTCAAGTTGTTTTGCTCTTTCAATAATGTGTTTGCGGGTTTCCAAATTGTGACTGTATTCTTGTTCCAAATATTCTTTATTTAAATCGAGCATTTGGTAGAACTGATTCAAATGATGGAAATAATCGTTGTTCAGAATTTTGAATTCAGATTTGGCAACTTGTCCAGCGTTTTTCCATTTGTCTTTAATGTCGCGAATTGCCTTGAAAAGGTTAGTTCCCGGTTCAGTATTGGTGTATAGATTTTTTAAATCTTCAATGATGGTTTTTCTTTCTTCAAGATTTTCGGAATGTTTGGCTTCCTGATTTTTCAGGAATTCATCATGTTTTTCTTTAAAAATATTGATGAGTGCATTAATTTTCGATTGCGATGGATGTTCCCAAAAAAAGCTCTCTTCTTCATTTCCTTCCTCAACATATTTCTGCTTATGTTCTTCTTTTTCTTCCGCGATTTTCTTTAACACTAGATTCTTCAGAACACCAAATTCTTTAAATTCTTCTCCTGCATCTGCTTTGTTAACGATTTTTTCCATCTCATTCGCAAGCGTGGCGATGCTACGTTGATCCTCGTTATGATCTGGCTCGTCTTCTGTAATTTCCTCCTCAACATCTAAAACCGTGTTTACAGATTTTTCATTCGTGGTTTCTTCTTCTTGTTTTTTGGGTTCATTTTCTACTGCACTTTCAACGGGAACATTGTTTTCCTGTGCGGGTGCGAAGTCGGTAGATGTGTTCTGAAATTGTGTGTTTGAAGTTTCTTCAGCTGTGGGCTTAAGTTCTTCGTTTTCAGAAAAATTGTTTTCTGTAGTCATAGCAATCTGTTTGTGTTTGGTATCGAAAATCTATTGTAAATGCGCAGAATTTGCGAATTTGTGTACTAATATAATTTATTTTGCTTTACAATTCCAAATTTCCCAAGCTTTTTCTGCTTGTTGTTCAAGCATATAATAGCCGTTTACGGTTTTGGCATTTTGTTCTGCAGCACATTGAATGAAGCGAGTGTAGGTTGGGTTATAAATTAAATCGATCACTAAATGTTGCGAGGTGAGTGCTTTGAACGGGAAAGGTAGCGCATCTTCAATATTGGGGAAAGTGCCAACAGGCGTCGTTTGAATAATCAGAAAATGCTCCGAAACATCTTTTTCAGAGAGGTTTTCAAAATTAAGCTGATTTTTTCTGGTAACCACCAAATACGGAATTCCATGTTTTTCCAGTACATATTTTACAGCTTTAGCGGCGCCTCCATCTCCTAAAATTAAAGCTGATTGGTGATGTTCTTTTTTATGGAGGAGAAGGGTTTGTTCAAAACCAAACGCATCCGTGTTGTAACCTTTAAGTTTACCATCTTTAAAGTTGATGCAATTTACGGCTCCAATAATTTTGGCTTCTTCACTCAGTTCGTCTAAAAATTCAATAATTTCTGTTTTATAGGGAATCGTAACATTGAGTCCAACAAAATCATTTTGCGAAAGCAGATCTTTAAAATCAGCAATCGTATCCAAATGATAAAGTTCGTAGGAATGATTTTTTACAAGTAGTTTTTTAAACTTTTCTTCAAAGTATTTTTTTGAAAAGGAATAGGAAATATTTCTGCCAATAAGCCCGAATTTTTTAATATTCTCCATACGTTTAGTTAAAGGTAAATCTTTCGAAAGGTTTTTTTTGGATGGTAAAGGTAATGATAAAAAAAACTGCTTCACCAAGTGAAACAGTTTTTATCAATTGTAAAAGAAACTGAAAATTAAGCTTCTGCTGATTCTTCAGTACTTTCTTGTTTTTTAGCTTCTGCTTTTGGAGCTGCAGGTGCAACTGGAGCGTCGGAAACAACATCGAATTCATAGTTGTACTCAACATCTCTGTGAAGACGAACAAGAGCGGTAAATTTACCAGTTCTTTTAATTGTGTTTCCAGGGATTTTGATGTATTTTCTGTCGATTTGTACGCCCGCTTTTTCTAAAGCTTCTGCAAGAGTTGCGTTGTTTACAGATCCGAAAAGTTTATCTCCGCTACCAACTTTAGTTGCAATAGTTACTGGAGTTTTCTTCAATTGTTCAACTTTAGCGTTTGCTGCAGCGATCAATTTAGCTTCTTCTTCTTTTCTGCTTTCTAGCGTTTCTGCTAAGGCTGCTCTATTTTTTGGTGTTGCTAAAAGTGCATATCCTTGTGGAATAAGGAAGTTTCTAGCGTAACCAGGTTTTACGTTTACAGTATCAAACTCAAGTCCTAAGTTTTCTACGTCTTTTTTTAGGATAATTTCCATGTTGTTGTCCTTTTTTAAAGTTTAAAAGTTAGGCACAGAATTTTTCTGTAGCCAACAATATACGATTATTTCAATAAGTCAGCTACGTAAGGCATAAGTGCAAGGTGTCTTGCTCTTTTGATTGCAGCAGAAACTTTTCTTTGATATTTAAGGGAAGTTCCAGTGTATCTTCTTGGAAGAATTTTTCCTTGTTCGTTTACAAACTGAAGAAGAAAATCTGCATCTTTATAATCTACGTGTTTAATACCGAATTTTTTGAATCTACAGTATTTTTTTTCAGATTTTGTATTAATATCAAGCGGAGTAAGGAATTTTACTTCAGATTCTCCACCTTGAGCGGCTTGTTGTGCCATTTCGTCGATTGCCATTTCTTTTGGTTTTTAAGGGTTTAAAAAAAATTAAGCTCTAGCAGATTTTACTTTCGCTCTTCTTGTAACAGCGTAATCTACTGCGTGCTTGTCTAGTTTTGTAGTTAAGTAACGAATTACTCTTTCGTCACGTTTGTAAGCGATTTCTAAATCTGCTACTACAGAACCTTCGCCTTTGAATTCGATCAAAGTATAAAAGCCATTCTTTTTCAATTGGATTGGGTAAGCCAATTTTTTAAGTCCCCAATTTTCTTTGGCAACAATTTCGCAACCTTTTTCTTTTAAAAGGTCTTCAAATTTTTTCACTGCTTCCTCCACCTGAGTGTCAGATAGAACGGGAGTTAAAATGAAAACAGTTTCGTAGTTGTTCATAATGAATATATATTAGTTATTTGAAGCTGCAAAGATAGAAATTATTTTTGAAGTGAACAAATGCGTACACTCTCTTTTTAATGTGATTTACTTCGGAAGTTTTGGTTGAATTGAGGATGATCTTGGGAGTGTTTTTCGAAGTTCCGCCAAAAAGCCAATTTTTAAAGTATCATAAAGAGAATGTTTGCTGATGAGCAAAGAAAAGATGGACGAAATCATTCCTGCAAGCATTAGATGGAATATTAAGGAGTGGCGATCCGTCATTTCCAAAACCAATATAGCAGATGTAAAAGGAGCACGCGTAATTCCGGTTAAAAAAGCAACCATTCCTGCGAGAATCACCACATTGGATTCGTTTGGACTCAGCTGAACCCATCCAGAAAGTACAGATCCCACAGAAGCTCCTGCTGAAAGTGCTGGAGCAAAAATTCCTCCTGAACCGCCGGATGTGAACGACAGCGCTGGACCAATCATTCTAAAAATAGGTACGTACCATTCTTCGTGCTTATTTTCGGTAAACAATACACGATCCATAATTTGCTTTCCGGATCCTAAAATTTCTCCATTAATAAAGTATGCAATTGTTGCCAAAAACAAAGCACAACTCACCAAAAATAAAATATTATCGGATGTTGATTTTAAATTTTTTGCTTTCCATTTATTAATGGATAACATAATTACAGAAAGTCGACTTGCCATAATTCCGCTTACACCCGAAACTAAAACCACAGGCAATAAAACCCACAGTGAAACATCTTGCGTTTTGGGATAGCCTAGATATAAATAAGAACCTGCTAAAGTTTGAGCCGTTAAACCTGCAATTATTACAGCGGTAAAAAGCGCCGTTTTAAAATAATTGAGATGCGTTTTGGAGAGTTCTTCTACTGCAAATACAATTCCTCCAAGTGGAGTATTAAACGCAGCAGAAAGTCCGGCCGCTGCACCAGTGAGGATCATATTTTTCTTAGAAATTTTCGGCCACCATTTCGGTAAATATTCATATACTTTTCGAAAAATGGATCCTGCAATTTGAATGGTTGGTCCCTCGCGACCAATTGCACCACCAGCAATTACCAAAATTACAGAGGATAAGATTTTGAAGAATAAAATTTTTAAACTTAATAAATTGCGAATAAGCTTGTGCTCTTTAGGATTTGCCAATTGTACCGCTGCCATCACTTGAGGAATTCCGCTGCCTTTTGCGTAAGGTGCAAACTCCTTTACCAACCACCAAGATGCGACAAAACCGATCGGAGCAATGATGAAGATCAACCAAGAATGCCATTCCATTGTTTTTTGCAATAAAACTTCGCCCCAATGGAAAAGTTGTGCATACAAAACCGCGAAAATCCCTGTAATTACGGAACCTATCCAAAAAGGTATCGCCTGAAGTAAATTGTATTTCAGGTTTTCGTTGCGAATATTATCAAAAGAATGTTTAAGTTTTCTACGGATGAATCTCCATATCTTATTCATTTTGCAAATGTAGTTTTTATGAGGAAATTGAACAAAAAGGAGTGGTCTGTTTGTTACGACAGAAAGTCTACAGTTTGTAATTCGTCCCAACGACAATCTTTATCGAAGCATTGAATTTCGAAATCGAAAAAATTAACATTGTTTAATGCACGGAAGTTCTTTCAAAAAAAGCTTTAAAAAATTACCAATGCTTCTTTCGTTTTTAGAAAACAGAAAAACCTCCGATTTGGAGGTTTTCTATTTTATATTTCGGTGTTAATATCCCAATTTTGAAGGTAATCGTGAACGTGTTTTAAAAACATTCCTCCTAAACTTCCGTCTACAACACGGTGATCGTAAGAATGCGACATGAACATCAAATTGCGAATCGCAATCACATCGCCATCAGCGGTTTCTAAAACAGCAGGTTTTTTAACAATTGCACCAATCGCCAAAATAGCAACTTGAGGTTGCGGAATAATTGGGGTTCCCATAAGATTTCCAAAACTTCCCACATTCGAAATAGTGTAGGTAGCGCCTTGCGTATCTTCTGGCTTTAATTTTTTGTTTCTGGCACGATAGGCCAAATCGTTAATGGCTTTTGCTAAACCAGAAAGAGAAAGTTGATCTGCATTTTTAATAACCGGAACAATTAAGTTTCCGTCCGGAAGTGCAGTTGCCATTCCTATATTGATGTTTTTCTTTTTAATGATATTTTCACCGTTTACCGATACGTTAATCATTGGGTAATCTTGAATGGCTTTTACAACAGCGTGAATGAAAATTGGCATAAAGGTAAGTCTTTCGCCTTCGCGTTTTTCAAATTCAGATTTATGCTGATTTCTCCATTTTACAACATTGGTAACGTCGGTTTCAATAAATGAGGTTACATGTGGAGCAATCTGTTTTGCTTTCACCATATTTTCGGCGATAATTTTCCGCATGCGATCCATCGGAATAATCTCTTCACCAGCACTCACAGAAATGGGTTGAACCGGAGCTGTTGGTTTCGCTGTTGAAGAAACGATTGGTGTACTTTCCACTTTTGTTTCTTGTGGGGAATTTACGGTAGCTTGTCCACGATTTTGAACGTACGCTAAAATATCTTCTTTTGTAATTCTATTTTCTAATCCAGAACCTTTAATTGTTTTCAGTTCTGTCTCGGTGATATTTTCTTGTGTAGCAATCGATTTTACTAGTGGAGAAAGGTAAACTTCTCCTGAAAATTGTTGTGGAGTATTGGCTTTAAGCGGTTTTTCCAATTCAGAAATTACTTCAGCGGTAGGTTCTGTGTTGGATGCTTCTTGATTTTCAATTGGTGCAGCGCTATCGCTATCGCCTTCTATTTCTAGAATTGCAATCACTTCTCCCACTTTTGCAATGTCGTCTTTTTGTTTCAGTAATTTTTTTACCGTTCCCGAAACAGGCGTTGGAACATCTGAATCTACTTTGTCTGTTGCAATTTCAACCACGGAATCGTCTTCCGAAATATGATCGCCTTCTTTTACAAGCCAATCGATAATGGTTGCTTCCATTACCCCTTCACCCATCGAAGGAAGTAATAACTGATAATCTGCCATTGTAGGAATTTTGGTTACGTACAAATATAAACATTTTTAAAAACTTCACAATTTTGGAAGCGTTTATTACGAAATTCGCAAAAATGTAAAAAATAAGTTTTTCTACACGTTTTTTCACTTGTTTTTCTACATTTGCTGAAATTTAAAATGAAATGAAACTCTACATCGTTGCGCTTTTTCGTGTGAAAGAAAACTATTTAATGGATTCTATTGAGCTTTTTAAAAAGCTGGTGAACGAAACCAGAAAAGAAGAAGGATGCCTTCAGTACGATTTAATTGAAGATAAAAATAACAAAGGTGTTTTCTTTATTGTTGAGCTTTGGGAATCGGAAGAACATCATTTTGCACATAACGGAAGCGAACATTTAACAGATTTCCGAATTGCATCTGTACCCATGTTGGAACAAGCAACTGAAGTGTATAAAGGATTTAAAACCTTCTAAATTAAGATGAATAAAGTACTTTTGGTGGTCGTGTTGGCCATTAATTTCGCATCTGCGCAAACAAGTTTTTCGAAACAAGAAATTGCGCTCATTAATAACGGCGACGTAAAAACAGCGTTGCCGATTTATAATATTTCGGATAACCACGAAAAATCGGTTCTTCTCGCAAAATCTCAAGAAGTAAAACCCAAAAACAAGTACACCAAAATTTTAGTGGAAAGAATGAAACTTGCACTTCAATCAACAGGTGGCGGAGTGGGTATTGCAGCGCCGCAAGTGGGAATTAATCGCAATATCATTTGGGTGCAACGTTTCGATAAAGCAGGAAATCCTTTGGAGTATTTTATTAATCCGAAAATAACTTGGAAATCTGCACTACAAAATTTAGGTCCCGAAGGCGATCTATCAATTGATGTTTTTCGAGAAAATTTTTACCGATCCAAGGTTATACAATTGGAATATTATACAACGGATGGTAAAAAACACAGCGAAATGGTGGAAGGTTTTACCGCTGTAATTTTTCAACACGAAATTGATCATCTTTCAGGAATTCTAATTTCCGATAAGTATGAAAACGAGAAGAGTACAAAGTATCGCAAAGTAGATGCTTATCTTCCGGAAACATACCAGTTTAGATAATGCATTGTGGTTTAGGATTTACTTAGGTAATGCACCATCGGTAAATTTTGCACCAAAAATTTTTGAAAAATAAAACTTTATTTTTTCTTTAATTTCAGCAACTTCAGTTTCCGGAATTTCGCGTTCCAACTCGCGAGCAAGCGAGGTTGCTGTTTTTCCTTTAATTCCGCATGGTACAATGTATTCAAAATAGCGCAAATCGGTATTCACATTAAACCCGAAACCATGCATCGTTACCCACTTTGATGTTTTTACGCCCAACGCAACAATCTTCCTTTGAAAAGGTGTTCCAACATCTAACCACACTCCAGTTTCTCCTTCGCTTCTTTCACCTTTAAGTCCGTATTCAGAGAGTAATTCAATAAAAACTTCTTCCAAATTGCGCATGTACAAATGAATGTCGGATTTAAAATTATCCAAATCTATAATCGGATAGCCCACAATTTGTCCGAAACCATGATACGTAATATCGCCACCGCGATTCGTATGCACGTAGGTTGCGTTAATTTCTTTTAGTTTTTGTTCGTTGATCAGCATATTTTCCTCATGACCAGATTTTCCCAAAGTGTAAACGTGCGGATGCTCAACCAATAGAAAATAGTTCGGGGTTTCCTCGAAAAAGCCGTCGGTTCTATCTCTGTTCTTTAGCTTTAACTCAATAATGGATTTCATCAATTTTTCCTGGTATTCAAAAGCAGGAAGATAGTCCATGATTCCTAAGTCTTTGAACTGAAGCTTTTTATTTTGAGTAATTGCCATTTTAATAAAAATAATGGAACAAAATTATAAAAAATTAATTTATTATGCGATGGATATTAATTAGGATTCGGCCTTTTTCAACTGTCATTTCTCAGTCTTCAATCGCGGTACAATATAAACTGCTATGATATTTTTTTTGGCAATTCCCTCGCCAACGTTTCGGCAGCAACTCGGGTCGGGCTATTCGCTCTTATCTTTTTGTTTTCTTCGCCAAAGGCCATCAACAAACAAAAAGGATAACCGCTGCTATCCCTATTGCAATGCGAACTTTTTCGAAATTTCGCTTATGAATTTCAAAACTTTTTTTTAAATTCGCCAACCCAAATCGGGATGTAGCGCAGTTGGTTAGCGTTCTCGTCTGGGGGGCGAGAGGTCGCTGGTTCGAGTCCAGTCATCCCGACTATTTTTTAATGCTTTCAATAAATTCGGAAGCTTTTTCCTCCCAATCTTTATTTTCCAAAAGAATTTTTACAAACGCCGTTCCGATAATTCCGCCAGTTGATTTTTCGGTTACCGCATTAAAACCTTCTTTATCTTTAATTCCAAACCCGATAAATACTGGATTTTTTAACGGAAGTGAAGCAATTCTATTGAGGTAATCTTCGTTTTTCAATTGAACATTTTCTTTACCAGTGGTGGAAGACGATGAAACCGCATACAAAAATCCGGAGCTCAAAGAATCCAGATATTGAATTCGTTCATTCGACGTTTCGGGTGTAATTAAAAATGTAAAATTGAGATTGTATTTCTTTAAAATTTCACCGTATTTTCGTTCAAATTCAAAAGGAGGAAGATCAGGAATAATCAATCCAGAAATGCCTACTTCCTGACATTTCGTACAGAAATCTTCAAAACCAAATTGCAAAATGGGATTAAGGTAACCCATTAAAACTTTCGGAATCGTTACCGAATCTTTAATTTCTGCCAATTGTTCAAAAAGTTTTTTGATGGTCATTCCATTTTTCAATGCGCGCATATGCGCTTGCTCGATAATGGGACCATCTGCCACCGGATCAGAATACGGAATTCCGATTTCCATCATATCTGCACCAGAATTTTGAATCAGTTGTGCTATAGTTGTAGTATCTTTTAGCTCAGGAATTCCTGCAGTGAAGTAAATATTAAGTTTTTTTTGATGTCCGAAGTCCGAAGTCCGAAGTCCGAAGTTAGTATCTTTGTCCATATTTTCAAATTATTATTGCTTTTGTCTTCTGACATCCGTCATCTGACTTCTGACAGATTATTTAAATACGTTTCGATATCCTTATCACCGCGACCGCTTAAGCAAATTACAACCACATCGTCTTTTTCAAATTTTTTCTTTTCTAAAACGGCCAAAGCGTGCGCACTTTCCAAAGCGGGAATAATACCTTCAATTTTGGTGAGCTGAAATGCGGCTTTTAATGCTTCATCATCATTAATACTGAAAAATTCTGCTCTTTTTTCTTTACTCAAATTTGCGTGCATTGGTCCAATTCCTGGATAATCCAAGCCTGCAGAAATCGAGTAGGGTTCAATGACTTGCCCATCTTCAGTTTGCATCACCAAACTCTGACTTCCGTGCAAAATACCCAACGTTCCAAGAAAGGTTGTCGCTGCCGATTCTCCAGAATGAACACCCAAACCACCGGCTTCTGCTGCGATAATGTTAACATCTGCTTCATTAATATAATGGTAAAAAGTGCCAGCGGCATTACTTCCGCCACCAACGCAGGCAATCAAATAATCGGGATTGGTGCGACCTTCTTGTTCCTGCAATTGCTTTTTAATTTCCTTGGAAATCACGGATTGAAATCGCGCTACCAAATCTGGAAATGGATGCGGACCAACCGCACTTCCGATAATATAATGCGTGGTTTCAGGATGGTTGATCCAATCTCTTAAAGCTTCATTTACAGCATCTTTTAATGTTTTCGAACCTGAAGTTGCAGGAACCACTTTCGCGCCTAGCATTTTCATTCTCGCAACGTTCGGAGCTTGTCTTTGGATGTCGATTTCGCCCATATAAACAATGCATTCTAAACCGAGCAAAGCACAAGCAGTTGCAGTCGCAACGCCGTGTTGTCCTGCTCCTGTTTCGGCGATAATTCTTTTTTTACCGAGACGTTTTGCAAGTAAAGCTTGTCCCAGTGCATTGTTAATTTTGTGTGCACCAGTATGATTGAGATCTTCTCTTTTCAGGTAAACTTTTGCGCCATATTTTTCACTTAAATTTTTTGCAAAATAAAGTGGTGTTTCTCTACCAACATAGTTTTTGAGCAAATCCTGAAATTCATCTTGAAAGTCTTCGGCTTCAATAATTTCGAGGTATTTATTTTGCAATTCTTCAACGTTTGGATAGAGCATTTCGGGAACGAAAGCGCCTCCGAAATCTCCGTAATAGCCGTTTTTATCTGGATTTTGAAAGTTCATATTTTTTAATTTTTAAAGTCCCGAAGGGACGATTTATAAAAGGATAGGATGAAATCCTATTAACATTAATTCGACGTTGTATAAATATTAATCCCAAAGGTATTTTTCATCATATTCCATTTTGTATTTTTTGTAATAGTTGATTACCTCTGTTTTGAAATCAAATTCTTTGTGATGTTCTCTTTGATTTTTAATGTAATTAATAACGGTTAGTATATTATTGGGACTAACGGAAAATGCACCATAACCATCTTGCCAGAAGAAATCTTCATATTTTTTACTTTTGGTTTTTATCCATTTCGATGAATGTGCTTTTACTTCCTGAACCAATTTCATCAATGCAATTTTTCTTGAAAGCAAACAAAGAATATGAATGTGATTGTCTGTTCCTCCAATTTGGATTGCAGGACTTTCAAAATCTTTACAGATTGATGAAATATAGGAAAATAATTGTGTTTCAATATTTTCATCTATGAAATCATTTCTGTGTTTTGTGCTGAAAATGATATGAACATAATTTTTCACTAATGATTGTGGCATAAATTCATTTTTGGTGTTTTTTGTTTAATAGGATTTCTATCCTACGTTAAATCGTCCCTTCGGGACTTTTTATTGACTTTTTAAATGCTTTTATTTTTTCAATGTCTTTATTTCCGGGCTTAATTTCAAATTTTGAATTGATATCTAGAGCAAATGGTTGATTTTTAATAGTTTTCAGTTGATGAATATTTTCTTCTGAAATTCCGCCACTTAAAAAATAGGGAAGTGGGATTTCTAATTCGTTGAGAATTTCCCAATCAAATGTTTTTCCTGTTCCGCCGAAAGCTTTGGAATCGGTATCGAACAAAAGATGTGAGATTTGAGATTTGAGATTTGAGACTTTTTCAATTTCTTTTCGGACTTCCTTACTTTCCGACTTTCCGACTCTCAAAACTTTTATAATTCCAATTTTTTCATCCAATTTTTCTCTTAACTCAGAAATGAATTCTTCAGTTTCATCGCCGTGAAGTTGGATAAAATTGAGATTTGCTTTTTCTGAAATTTCAAGAATAGTTTCAATACTTTCATTAACAAAAACGCCAACTTTTCCTGAATGTGGAACTTCTGCAATTTGTTTTAAACTCAAATTATTCAATACAAATCTTGGTGATTTTTCGTAGAAAATAAATCCTAGAAAATCAACATTCATCTCAATCAATTCAGTAATTTGATCGAGTTTTGTAAGACCGCAAACTTTAATTTTTGGTTGATAGTTGTCGGTTAATGGTTGTTGGTTTTCAGAAATCATTGTAAAATTCTTATATTTCTATATTGATACATTGGCGATAAAATCTTCAATTTTGTTGCCCTTCATAAAATATTCTCCCATCAAAAATCCATCAAAACCTTTTTCTTTCAGGAATTTGAAATCTTCTTCGCTGTAAATTCCGCTTTCTGCGATTGAGAAAATTTCGTGTGGAAGTTGGTTTTTCAAATCAACGGAATGTTGTAAATCAACTTTGAAATCTTTCAGATTTCGGTTGTTGATTCCTACGAAATCGATGTTTCCGTTAATATGTTTCAATTCTTCTTCGGTGTGAATTTCTAGTAAAACTTCCAAATTCAGCGAATGAGCCAAATCTGTGAATTCCGAAACTTGAGTTGGAGAAAGACAAGCAGCGATCAATAAAATAACGTCTGCTCCAATGGATTTTGCTTCATAAAATTGATATTCATCAATCATAAAATCTTTTCTAAGAATCGGAATATTGATGTGATTTCGAACGCTCAAAACATCATCAAAACTTCCACCAAAAAAATCATTATCCGTCAAAATAGAAACTGCACTTGCTCCAAACTTTTCATATTCGGAAACGACTTCTAATGGAGTTTTGGAGTCGTTGATAATTCCTTTGCTTGGCGATTTTCTTTTGAATTCGGCAATAATTCCTGATTTGGATTTTAGCGTTTCTTTTAATGAAAACGTTTCTCTTTCAAAAAAATTGGAATCTTGAAGTTGCGAAATCGAAATTTGCGATTTTACTTTTGCAATTTCTTCTTTTTTCCGAGCAATTATTTTATCTAAAATGTTCATTTTTAATAATTATCAATTGTAAATTATTAATTGTAAATTTTTCTTGAAAAGTATAGCCACTGATAATTAACCATTAATCATTAACAATTGAGCGAAGCGATTGATGTGCTTTTCCGCTTTCCAAACTGTCTTTTGCCATTTCCAAACAGGTTTTGTAATCGCCGTATTTTCTGGTGTTTTCTAATGCTAAAGCAGCATTTGCGAGAACCACTGCGTTTTGTTCTTTAGTCCCTTTTCCTTCCAAAATATTTTTGAAAATTAGCGCTGCTTCTTCTTTGGTATTTCCTCCGAAAATGGTTTCTGGTGCAATGTTGTTGAATCCTAAATCTTGAGCTGAATAAATGGTTTCTCCGTTTTTGTCGAAGATTTTTGAATCTCCAGTCAACGAAATTTCATCATAACCATCCAACGCGTGAACCAACATAAATTCGGCATTTTCTTTCTGCAAAAGATATTGATATACTCGTGCAATTTCCAAATTCGCAACACCAATCATGGTAAAATCCGGACGAACCGGATTCACCAAAGGTCCCAATAGATTGAAAAAAGTTTTCAAACCGAGACTTTTACGAAGCGGACCAACCGATTTCAACGCAGGATGAAAAAGCGGAGCGTGCAAAAAACAGATATTTCCTTTTTCTAAATCGGATTTCAAATCAGATTCATTATTTTTGAAAATATATCCCAATTCTTCCAAAACATTGGATGAACCAGAAATCGTGGAAGCACCGTAATTGCCTTGTTTCGCTACTTTTTGTCCAGTTCCTGCAACGATAAAACTGGCTAAAGTTGAGATGTTGAATGTATTTTTTCCATCGCCTCCAGTTCCGACAATATCGACCAAATCTTGGGTTCCGAGATTGATGGGTTTTGCGAGTTGCAAAAGTGCAGCACGAAAACCTTCGAGCTCTTCCAACGTAATGCTTCGCATCAGGAAAACCGTGATAAAAGCCGTAACTTCAGTTTCATTGAATTTTCCTTGCGAAATTTCCGTCAAAATAGATTTGGCTTCTGCTTTCGTCAACGTTTGGTGATTGAAGAGGTATTGTAAGATTTGTTTCATAATTCTTTTGTCCGAAGTCAGATGTCCGAAGTCGGATGATTTTAGTGATTATTAAATTTCTTCGGTCTTCTGACTTCTGTCTTCCGACTTCAAGAAATTCTCTAAAATTTTCTTTCCGTCTGGTGTTAAAATACTTTCTGGGTGATATTGAACGGCGTGAACATCGTAGGTTTTGTGTTTTAAACTCATAATCATTCCTGAATCGTCAATGGAAGTAATTTCTAATTCTTCGGGGAAATCTTCTGGATTTACTGCCCAAGAATGATAGCGCCCAACTTCTAAAACTTCTGGAAGATTGTTGAATAATTTATGTTTTTTCACCTGTTTAGCTTCGGTGGCAACGCCGTGGTAAATTTCGGTGAGATTGATTAAACTTCCACCAAATGCTTCCGCAATTGCCTGTTGTCCCAAACATACTCCAAAAATGGATTTTGTAGGTGCGTATTTTTTAATCACATCCAATAAAATTCCTGCTTCTTCTGGAATTCCTGGTCCTGGAGAAAGAATGATTTTGTCGTATTTTTCAATTTCCTCTAAAGGAATTTGATCGTTTCTGATGACATCAACTTCTTCACCTGTGATTTGTTCTACAATTTGAACCAGATTGTAGGTGAAACTGTCGTAGTTATCGAAAATCAAGATTTTGGTTTTCGGTTGTTGGTTTTTGGTTGTTGGTTTTATTTCGTTTTGCATTTCGTTCTTTTGACTAAAATTTCATTTTATGACTGAATTGCGACCCGGCTTTAGCGGAAATCCTTTTTCGCAGCGAAGCGAAGAAAAAGATTGGGAGCGGAAGACGGAAAAATGTCGCCATAAATCTTCGACTCTGCTCAGACTGACATCTATTAAACAATTTTTTCGGCTTTTACAATTGCTTTTTTCAAAGCCCCCAATTTGTTATTGACTTCTTGAAGCTCGTTTTCGGGGACGGATTTTGCGACCAAACCTGCGCCTGCTTGATAAAAAAGCGTGTTGTTTTTGCTCAAGAAAGTCCGAATCATAATCGCCTGATTGCAACTGCCATCGAAACCGACAAAACCGATGCAACCTGCATAAAAACTGCGGGAAGTCTTCTCCTGTTCGTCTATCAGCTGCATTGCGCGGTATTTTGGAGCACCACTCAAAGTACCTTGAGGAAAAGTGGTGGCAATCATTTCGTAGGGATTTTGGTTTTTGTCGACGTCCGCAACAACTTCCGAAACCATATGAATGACGTGCGAAAAGAAGTGGATTTCCTTCAGTTTTGAAACTCTGGTGTTTTTTCCGTGAATACTCAAATCGTTTCGACCTAAATCCACCAACATCGTGTGTTCGGCGTTTTCTTTGGGATCTTTTTTGAGTTCTTCGGCGGCTTCCAAATCTTTTTCTATATTTCCGGTTCGCTTGAAAGTTCCTGCAATTGGATGAATGATGGCTTTTTGATCATTAATGATAAGTTGACTTTCTGGACTGGAACCCATCAATTTGTAATCGCCATAATCGAAGAAAAATAAATATGGAGAAGGATTGATGCTTCGTAAAGCACGATAAACATTGAATTCATCGCCTTGGAATTTCTGCTCGAATCTTCTGCTCAAAACCAATTGAAAAACATCGCCTCGAAAACAATGTTGCTTGGCAAAATCAACAGATTTTAAATATTCTTCATCTGTTAAATTCGACGTTTCTTCGCCTAAACTTTTGAAAGGAAAGACTGGCGCATTTTTTTGTTCGATGAGATTTTCGATCGTTGAAAGTTCGGATTTTAAGCCATCGATTTTGTTTTCAATTAAAAATAATTCTTCGTTGTGATGGTTGATTGCGATCACGTATTGATACAATCTGTAACGCATCAAAGGGATTTTATTTTCCTCGGATTGTTCTTTGAATTTTATGTTTTCAAAAAACGGAATCGCATCATAACTGGTATATCCGAAAAATCCTTGTGCTTGCTTTCCTATTTTTTCGTTGGGTTCTTCACATTCAAAACACTTTGAAAAATTCTGAAGAATTTCCGCAAGTTTTGCGTTTCTCAAATCTATTTTAATGGGATTTTCTGAAGGAAATTTGAATTCTGCTTCCTTGTAATCTCGGATTTCGATTCCTGCAATCGCGTTGATTCCGATAAACGAAAAATTATTGTTTTCTCCAGAATTTCCCGCACTTTCCAAAAGAATCGTATCCCGAAACTGATCTCGAAGTCGAAGATAAATTCCGATCGGCGTGAACAAATCTGATAATTTGGATTTTACGGAAGTTTTTATTTTGATGGTTTGATTGAAATTCATTTTCTTTTAATTTAAAGATTCTTCGACAAGCTCAGAATGACAAAAAAAAGACTTCAACATTACGTCAAAGTCCTTAAATTTCTATTTTTTATTCGCTTACAAAAATGGAAAGTGCATCAAGATCTTTGACAAGATTTTGAAAGCCACCACCAAGTTTTGTTTGCTGTTAGATTCATCTGAATACTTTTATTTTTTTAACGAGCAGAAGTAACTGTCGTTTTATTGGGGCAAATGTAGAAAGTTTTTTGAAATGAACAATTATTTTTTGATTACTTTTTCTGTTTTTGTTCCAAGCGCGGTTGTTAACTTCACTATATATAACCCTTTTGGAAGATTTGAAAAATTAATTTGATTGCTCTTTTGACTTAAAATTAAACTTCCATCCGCTGTAAAAACTTCTACCTTCAAAAGGTTTGATGGCGAGTCGATATGCAAGAAATCGGCAACTGGATTAGGATAAATATTAATTTTGCTCGCTGAATTTTCGGAAACTGACAACGATTCCTTGGTGAAGTTGATGGTGTCGAGACGAAGTGCAGTTGTTTCTGAAACTGGCGCAGTAACATTTCCGAAAGCAACATAATATACGCCAGAATTCGTTGCTGTAAATTGGGTTGACTTTTCTGAATAGGTCGATTCTGAAATGATTTCAGTAGATAAATCAGATATAATACTGCTCGTTTCTTGAGCAGTTGCTATGGAAACTTTTAACGTTGCGGGATCAGCTTCTGAATTTCCTATTGCAGCAAAATAGTTGATGTTGAGGGTTTCGCCAGCTTCTAAATAAACGGGATAACTAAAAAGCCAATCGTTTTTCGTAGAAGACGAACTGGTGTTATTGTACACGTATCCGTTACCAGCGTTCGATACCTCAGAATTTTCTCCATTGAGCCAAACATAAGACGACCATCCATCGGAATCATATTCTCCATAATTTTCGGTTGTTTTTTCGAAATCGTAGCTATATGGTAACGTTGATGGTGTAAAAACTGATTTTGGACCTGCCCAACCTGAGCCGCATACGGCATTTTTTAAGAAAAATTGATATCTTTTTCCAGGAATTAAGTCGGTGTACGTTTTTGTATTTGAAGCAGTGGTGCCAGAGCTTGTTACGGCTTGATCAAAAGTTGTTAATCCAGTGTCGAGTAAATTGATTTCAGGATTGGATCCCCATTGAACACTTACTGAATTTGGCATCAACTGTGTTACGCCAAAGCCACTTAAATCTGGCATTACACAATTTTCAGATTTGCTTAAATACAAATCATCAAGAGCAAGATAAGTTCCATCATATGTGTTATTTACAAACGCAATGTAAATGCTTTTCCCTTTATAGTTGGAAAGGTTTAAAGAGTGTGAAGCAAATTCAAAAGCTTGTTCATTATCAATTTGTTCTAGCGTTACAAAAGAATCCGGATTGTTATTGGTTTCAGAAATTTTTACCGCATACGAATCCGTAAAATCGAAATCGTAGGATTTTCCTTTCCAATATAATGTAGGATTTCCTTCCACAGGAACATCAATTTTCGGGGTAATTAACCAATCATTCGATTGTCCACTTGGATCATAATAAGATGTACTGAATGCAATTTTGTTATCGTGTCCATCATAAAACTGAATCCAAGCTTCGGTATTAAAATCTTGTACGTCTGCATAAAAAGGAACAGAATTTCCATCGAGATTTAAAGTGGTAAATTCAGATAAAGGTGTTCCGTTGTTGTTTTCAAAACCTGCATTAAAAATTTGGGAATTCATTTGCAGAGCTGCCACGAGTGCGGCAATAGAACATAGAGCTTTTTTCATTTCTTACATTTTAATTTTAAAGGCGACAAATGTACTTAATCCTGCTTTTAATTGGAAAGTGATTTTTATAATAATTAAGAGAAATGCATTTTATTCATCTAAAATTCAAAAATAAAGAAGGGTGATGAAGTGAAAATTTAAATTGAATCTAAAAACTTAAAACCTTACTTTTGTAAAAAATTTAAACAATGAAAAAAGTTATCGCACTTGCATTTATCGGAAGTTTAGCCATCATTTCTTGTAGTAAAGGTCCAGATCATTCTTTACAAGATTCTAATGTAATGCTTCAAGAACCAGAAGCAACCGTAACAACAGATTCAGCGGCTGCGCCAGCAACATCAGAGGGGAATGCTACGACTGCCGAAACTGCTACACCTGCGGTTGCCGACTCTACAGCGACTAAATAATGCATAAATTTATTTGCTTCTTTTCACTTTCTTTCCTTCTTTTTTCGTGTCAGAAAAAGGAAGAAACGCCAGTAGAATCTCCTCAAATTCCAGCAGTGAAAAAAGAAGTACGCGAAGGAAATAAAAATCTGCAGGGCTATACCTTGATTATGAGTTCCGACTGCTTAAGTTGTCATAAAGATTCACAAACATTTGTAGGCCCATCGTACGCCGACATTGCAGATAAATATACCGAAGCCGATACGGAATTGCTTGCTTCCAAAATTATTGATGGGGGAAGTGGTGTCTGGGGACAAGTTCCTATGCAAGCGCATCCCAATATTTCGAAAGAACATGCAAAAGAAATGGTGAAATACATTTTAAGCTTTAAAAAATAGTCTTCCAATAGATTAAAAGAATAAAGGCAGCGAAAGCTGTCTTTTTTGTTGAAGAAAATCCTTATTTTTGCAAGTCGAAAAAATATAATTAAAATGTCATTATCAGAACAGGAAATCATCCGTCGTGAAAAACTTCAGAAGCTTACAGAGTTAGGCATAAACGCATATCCTGCAGAGGAATATAAGGTTACCGATACTGCAGAATATCTAAAAGTCGCTTACGAAGAAGGCAAGAAGGTGAAAATTGCGGGAAGATTGATGTCTAGAAGAATTCAGGGGAAAGCAAGTTTTGCAGAATTGCAGGATGCTTCTGGTAGAATTCAAGTATATTTCAATCGCGATGAAATTTGTCCTGATGAAGATAAAACCCTATACAACGAAGTGTACAAACATCTTTTAGATATCGGCGATATTATCGGTATCGAAGGAGAAATGTTTAAAACACAAGTTGGTGAAATTACCGTTTTAGTTAAAAATTTCACGTTGTTAACCAAAGCGCTTCGCCCGTTGCCGCTCCCAAAAGTAGATGCGGAAGGAAATATTTTTGATGCATTCAATGATCCAGAAATGCGTTACAGACAGCGTTATGCTGATTTGGTTGTGAATCCAAATGTGAAAGAAATTTTCGTGAAGAGAACAAAACTTTTCAATGCAATGCGAGAATTCTTTAACAAAGCGGGTTATTTTGAAGTGGAAACCCCAATCTTACAAGCAATTCCTGGTGGCGCCGCAGCAAGACCTTTCATTACGCACCATAACGCGCTAGATATTCCTTTATATTTAAGAATTGCCAATGAATTGTATCTGAAAAGACTCATCGTTGGAGGTTTTGATGGCGTATACGAGTTTTCAAAAAACTTCAGAAATGAAGGAATGGATAGAACCCATAATCCAGAGTTTACCGCTATGGAAATTTATGTGGCGTACAAAGATTATAATTGGATGATGACGTTCACGGAGCAACTTTTGGAATTCTGTGCAACAGAGGTGAATGCTGGAAGTTCAAAATCAACGTTTTGCGAACATGAAATCGAATGGAAAGCGCCGTATCCAAGAGTTTCAATGACGGATGCGATTATTCAATTCACGGGTTTTGATATTACCGGTAAATCTGAAGATGAAATTCGTGAGTTCGCAAAATCCATTGATATTGAAGTGGATGAAACGATGGGTAAAGGGAAATTGATTGATGAAATTTTTGGCGAAAAATGTGAAGGCAACTTTATTCAACCAACTTTCATTACGGATTATCCAATTGAAATGTCGCCACTTACCAAAAAACACAGAAGCAAAGAAGGTTTAACTGAACGCTTTGAGTTGATGGTTTGTGGGAAAGAAATTGCCAATGCCTACTCCGAGTTAAACGATCCAATTGACCAAAGAGAACGTTTTGAAGAACAATTAAAACTTTCCGAAAAAGGAGATGATGAAGCAATGTTTATCGATCAAGATTTTCTTCGTGCATTGGAATATGGTATGCCACCAACTTCTGGTCTAGGAATTGGGATGGATCGATTAATTATGTTCCTTACCAATAATCCTTCCATTCAAGAAGTGTTGTTTTTTCCGCAGATGCGACCAGAGAAAAAAGCACCAAGTATTGAGTTGGGCGAGGATGAAAAGGTAATCTTAGAAATTTTAAAATCCGGAGATGCTTTACCGTTAAATGAAGTAAAAGAAAAATCTGCACTTTCCGGCAAAAAATGGGATAAAGCTTCTAAAACTTTAACCAAAAACAATTTGGTAAAAGTTGAGAAAATTGATGATGTTTTGCTGATGATGAAGCTGGTTTAAAAATTTTTAAAAATAAAATGCAAAGCGAACTTTAAGTTCGCTTATTTGTTTTAATAATAAAACTGAGTGGGAAAAGTTATTATTACGATTTCTCAATCTGTATGCTTTACATAACGAAAGTAAAAAGTTATTTAAAAATTTGTTTAATATTTGATGCTCCCTAAAAATCACAATATATTAATTTAAAATCTAAATTATTATGTCAGTATTTGAAAATCTAAAACTTACAGCAGAGCTTATCAAAGCCAATTTTTCTGAAGGCATCGATGATGGGTATGACCATTCTACCACATCTGCGGGAAAAAAAGGATTGCGATCGGGCCGGGTTTCCGAGCTTACCGCTATGGCAGATTTAAAGCCGGGAGGTGCGGAAAATCTAAAAAAAATTATGGAGATCGCAAACGGAAATTTAAAAGGTGCGACAAAAGTGGGTACACTTCACGATTTGAGAATTGTACTTTTCGATAACGATACCAAAATTCTGTTTTGCACGGCATACGATGGAGATTGGGATGCGTACATAGATGATTTTGCCACAAAAATTCCGCAATTGATGGATATTATTTTCGGAAATGTAGAAGGCTGGCCGGGAATTAAAGATCCATCCGTGAAAGAATTTATTTTAAGCAAACAAATTACTGCAACAGGTTGGTATGTTGGTGTACCTCATCTAACGGTGAATGACGTTCGTAGAAACGATAAAATCATTACCGGGCTGAACAAAGCTATTGATGAAGCCAACCAAATCGAGAAATAGACCTCCAAACATTAAAGAAAAACGATGGCATTAGATTTTTTGAAAAGGATTTTCAATCCCAATAAAGTTACCATTGCATTAGAAGAAATTCAGGCGTTGATTTTAAGAAGCCGCCCCGTTCCTTACTACGGAACGGTGGCTCTTCTAGAAATAAAAAATGCTGAAAAGGCGAAACAGATGCTGAAACATTTGATTCCGCTCATTAATTCCGCAAAAGATTGGCACAAAAACGAAGGCGCCTCTGTTTTTTTAACATTCACCTATAATGGTTTAGAAAAAATTGGCGTTCCGCAAGATTCGCTGGATTCTTTTCCGGAATCGTTTAAGGAAGGAATGGCAAAACGTTCGGCTTATCTTTATGACATCGGCGTAAACGATCCTAAAAACTGGGATAAAGCATTTAAAAATGTAAATGTGCACATCGCCGCTGCAGTTATTGCCGACAGTGAAGCAGCTTGGCAGGAAAAACTTAAAGAATTCCGTTCTAAACTGGAAAGTGACAGCGGTATAGATGTATTAATCAGTCACGATTTTGGCGCGACCGAGGAAGTGAAAAACGTATTTGGTTTCCGTGATGGTATCAGTAATCCTGAAGTAGATGGCAGCGGAATCGAAATCCCTTCCGGATTTGACAGACCCATAAAAGCCGGTGAATTCATCCTCGGTTATCCCGGTGAAGGCGATATTACCAAACCTTATCCGAAACCTGATGTATTAGGCAAAAATGGTTCATTTATGATTTTCAGAAAATACCAAAGTCAGGTGGCAGATTTTAATAAATATGTATTAGAAAACACCAATTCTCCGGAAGAGGCAGAATTGCTGGCTGCCAAAATGGTGGGCAGATGGCGAAGTGGTGCTCCATTGGTTCTTTCGCCCGATAAAGATGATAAAGCACTGGGTGATGATGCTGAGAAAAACAATGATTTTTCTTTTAAAAATGATGAATTTGGGAAGAAATGTCCGTTCAGTTCTCACATCAGACGAATGAATCCAAGGGATTCAAAATCTTTTGTTTTGGAGGATGAACGTTTGCACAGAATCATTCGCAGAAGCGTAACTTTTGGAGACATTGTTCCACCTGCGGTTACAAAAGATGACGGTAAAGAACGTGGACAATATTTTATGGGAATCAGTGCCAATGCAATGGGAACATTGGAATTTCTTCAAAAACAGTGGGCGAACGATGGTAATTCTCAAAATCTTGGCTCCGAAAAAGATCCTATGATTGGTGTTCAGGACAAGGAAGGTCTCTTCACAATGCCTGCAGATCCTCTTGTGAAAAGGTATAAAGGTCTGCAGACTTTCAATATTGTAAAAGGAGGGGAATATTGTTTCATCCCAAGTATTTCTGCCCTGAAATGGATCAGTGACTTATAAAACGAAAAAAATGAGCGACTACATAAAATACAGTTATGATCTGGAAGAAATTCCTGAAAATTTTGACCAGTACATAGCCAAAATCAATAAAGACATTGTAGATTATATCCGAAATACGCCGGAAATAAGCAAAACCTCGCACCATACCCGGGATGCACACGCAAACGGATATGCCGTTTTAAAGGCGGAGGTAGAAATTTTGGGAAATCTCGCACCGGAACTAGCCCAGGGCATTTATGCCAAACCCGGAATATACGAAGCCGTCGTTCGCTTTTCGAATGGTTCTTCCAGAGTTTTGCCGGATAAACTGAGTGGGAATGCACAAGGATTTGCGATTAAAATTTTCGGAATCGAAGGAAAAAAACTCGCTCCGGGAGAAGAGGATTCTCCTAATGTGGATTTTAACCTTATCAACAATCCTGTGTTTTTTTGCAACACTGCCGAACACTACGTATTTATCTCCAAACTGTTTTTAACCATTAATGATTTTTTTGAGAGAGGAGCTTTGGGAAAACTGGAATTTGCAGCACTTTGGGTAACAGAAAATAAAAAAGCATTCCCGAATTTTGAAGCTTTGAAAGAATTGGGCGCTTTAAAAACGTTTGAAAAAATACCTTCCATCAACAGTTTCCTGTACGAATTTTACAGTATGGGAGCCGTTCGTCACGGCGATTATATGGCAAAAGTCCGCATTGTGCCAACCGAACAAACCAAAAATGCCATTACCGAAAAAGATGTTGACATCGAAAGTGCAGATTGGCCCTATCGCAAAGCTATCATTAAGGAAATTGCAAAAAACGAACTGACTTTTGAGTTGCAAATACAGTTGTGCAAAGACTTAAAAAAAATGCCGATTAACGATCTTACGGAAGAATGGCCGCAAGAATTGTCGCCGTTCAGAACGGTTGCAAAAATTACGATTCCAAAACAGGAAGTCCCGGAAAACAGCAATTTTGAAGTGATGGAAAATTTGTCATTCACACCATTCCGTACCATTGAAGAAAATTCGCCCATTGGAAATCTTCAACGGTCTCGCCAATCTGCTTATGTTACGTCATCCACAACTCGACACGATCTCAATCATAAAAAAAGAAAGGAACCGAAAAATCTTGATGAAGCCTTTGACCCCGATTTTTATAAAATTTATGATTGATTTCCAACCGTTTTTACACACTTTAACGAATTTTATTAGATGAACAACTACAGCCTTTCCGGCAAAAAATGGGATAAAGCTTCTAAAACTTTAACCAAAAACAATTTGGTAAAAGTGGAGAAAATCGATGATCAATTATTGATGAAACAACTCTAATATACTTTATTTGAATTGGTTAAATAAAACGTCTTTTAAGAATAATTAGCATTTTTTGAGATAAAAAAAACGGAAGCGAACTTGGTTCGCTTTTTTTTATGCGTTGATTTGTAGTGTTTTAACTTTTTATTGCAATGTCGATATTTTTTCTATCTTATAAAGAAAAATATGAACACATCTGAGATTAAATTGTATATGTTTCAAACAGGCGTTTTGAAATGTAAAGAAAACAATATTAAAATGAACGCTTCCCTAGATCCTTATGAAATTCCAGTTCCTTGGTATCTCATTATTCATCCAAAGGGAAATGTGGTGATTGATGGCGGAAATGCAGTTGAATGCGCAATTGATCCCGTGAAACATTGGGGCGGTATAACAGAAGTTTATTGGCCAGAAATGTCCGAAGATGAAGGTTGTGAAAATGTTCTATACAAATTAGGAATCGATAAAAGCTCGAGTAAGTACGTTTTGCAATCGCACTTGCATTTGGATCATACGGGCGCTGTTGGCAGATTTCCGAATGCAACGCATGTTGTACATCGTAAAGAATATGAGTATGCTTTCAGTGCAGATTGGTTTGCTGCTGGAGGGTACATCCGTAAAGATTTTGACAAACCTAATTTAAAGTGGAATTTTATCGAAGTTGAACGAAATGAAGTTTATGATGTTTTTGGCGATGGAACAATACAAATGATTCCAACACCAGGACATTCACCAGGACATTGCAGTTTTTTAATCAATTTGCCAAATGATGGTTCTATTTTGCTTGCAGTCGATGCAGCATATACAACAGATCATTGGGATGAAAAGGCGCTTCCGGGATTTTTAGCTTCCGCTGTGGATTCCGTTCGGTCAGTCGCGAAACTTAGGGAAATTGCAGATCAAACCGATGCACTCGTAGTTACGGGGCATGATCCTATAAAATGGAAAGAATTTAAAAAAGGACCACAAGAATATTATAATTAATAGGTATGAAAACAAGAGCAGCAGTATTGCACAAAATAGGTCACGAAAGACCATACACTCAATCGAAACCGCTTACGATAGAAGAAGTAGAATTGGATCCACCAGGTTTTGAAGAAGTTCTCATCAAAATTAAAGCCGCAGGAATTTGTCATTCCGATTTGTCTGTGGTGGATGGTAATCGTCCTCGGCCAGTTCCTATGGTGTTAGGTCATGAAGCATCGGGAGTTATTGAAGAGGTGGGCGAGCATGTTACTGATTTTAAAAAAGGAGATCATGTTGTTTTCGCTTTTTTACCAACATGTGGACATTGTAAATTCTGTCAATCAGGACGTCCGGCGCTTTGCGAACCAGGCGCAAAAGCAAATAATGATGGAACGCTTCTCAATGGCGATCGTAAGATTCATAAAGATGGAAAATACTACTACCATCATATTGGTGTTTCTGGATTTGCGGATTACACGGTGGCAAGCATCCATTCTCTTGTGAAAATTGATAAAGAAATTCCCTTCGAAGTTGCTGCGCTATTTGGTTGTGCAGTTATGACGGGAGTTGGAGCTGTGGTTCACACGGGTGAATTTCATGCAGGTGAATCGGTTTTAGTCGTTGGTCTTGGTGGTGTTGGTTTAGCGGCCATTATGGGAGCGAATGCAGCAGGAGCATCAAAAGTTATCGCTGCTGACATTAGCGAAAGCAAACTCAAATTAGCAAAAGATTTTGGCGCGGATGCATTTGTGAACTCAGCAGATGATAAAGCTTTAGATCAAGTTAAAGACCTTACCAATAATGGCGTGGATTTATCAGTGGAATTTGCTGGGGCAATGCCTGCGTTAGATTTTGCTTTTAATGCTACTGCGCGTGGTGGTAGAACGGTTACTGGAGCGTTACCCAATCCTAAAGAAAGGTATTCTTTAAATCCTTTAACATTGGTAGGTCAGGAAAAATCCTTGAAAGGATGTTATTTGGGAAGTTGTGTTCCGAGAGTAGATATTCCTAATTTTATGCAAATGTATAAAGCGGGTAGATTGCCAGTGGATAAACTAATCACCCATCGAATTAAATTGGAAGATATTAATGAAGGTTTTGAACGTTTAGCAGCGGGTGAAGCAATTCGACAAGTAATTTTATTTGATTAAATATGGAGACATACAAAAAGCTGATTTTCGAAAAATCATATATTAACGGAGCTTGGAAAACGCTTTCAAAGTCCAAAATTACCGTCACCAATCCAGCAGGTGGTTCTAAAGTTGGTGAGGTGTTTTCAGATGATCGAACACTTGTAAAAGAAGCGATTGATGCTGCGAAAAATGCTTTCCCAGAATGGAAAGGTAAAACGGTAAAAGAACGATCAATAATTTTGAATCAATGGTTTCAGGAAATCATTAATCACAAAGAAGAACTTTCGTACATCATGGCTTTAGAATCTGGAAAACCACTTGCTGAATGCCGAGGTGAAGTTGATTATGGAGCGTCATTTATCCAATGGTTTGCCGAAGAAGCAAAGCGAAATAATGGTGCAATTATTCCTGGATATACCACCGATAGAAGAATTTCGGTGATTAAACAACCGGTTGGAGTTGTGGGTGCATTAACACCCTGGAATTTTCCGTTAGCAATGATTACACGGAAAATTGCTCCAGCGTTAGCGGTGGGCTGCACAACAGTAACCCGTCCTAGCGAGGCAACTCCGTTTACAGCATTAGCGTTAGCATTTTTGGCGGAGAAAGCTGGTTTTCCAAAAGGAGTTGTAAATGTTGTTGTGGGTAAGGATTCCTCAGAGATGGGGAAAGAGCTTTGTGAAAATCCAAAAGTGGCCAAAATCTCGTTTACCGGTTCAACAAGAGTAGGGAAAATTTTAATGAAGCAATGCAGTGACGATTTAAAAAAGCTAAGTCTTGAATTGGGTGGAAATGCACCTTTCATTGTCTTCGAAGATGCTGATATTGATTTGGCAGTTAAAGGCGCTTTTGCGGGAAAATTTAGATTTTCGGGTCAAACGTGTGTTTGCGTAAATCGCATTTTAGTTCATGATGAAGTTTATGATGATTTTGTGAAGAAATTTGTACAAAAAGTTGCTGAATTTAAAATTGGAAGTGGAATAGAAGAAGAAGTGAATTTTGGACCGCTAATCAATTCCAAAGCGATTGAGCGTATGGAAGATATGGTGGCGGACGCTGAGAAAAAAGGTGGAAAAATTGTGCATGGCGGTAAAAAATTAGATAATTTTTTCTTTGAACCTACTGTAATTACTGAAGCAAATTCAAAAATGAAATTCGCTAAAGAGGAAATTTTTGGTCCAATTGCACCGATTTTTAGATTTAAAACGGAACAGGAAGCGGTAGAAATGGCCAATGATACGGAGTTTGGATTGGCTTCCTACTTCTACACAAAAGATCTTAATCGAACCTATCGCGTAAGTGAAGCTTTAGAATACGGAATGGTTGGCGTAAACGAAGGTTTAATTTCTACAGAGGTTGCGCCTTTCGGAGGAATCAAACATTCTGGGCAAGGTCGAGAAGGTTCTGTTTATGGTCTTGATGATTTCGTGGAACTCAAGTATATTTGTACAGGCAACGTTCAATAAAAATACTAGACCAATATCAAATCGCAGTTTTCTATAGCTGCGATTTTTTTTGTAATTTATGCCCTCGGAGAATTCCCAAAATCATTTGCTTCAATACGAATTCAATAAAGTTTTATGCTGGCTTTTTAGTAAGAATAAAAATGTTTTCTTACATATTATGCAAAAAATAGAAATTTCACTTTTATAGAATTGAATACTGTTCGAATTCTATATATATGTATCTTATTGGTTTTTAGCAATTTGTGCGTGCCTTGTTTGTTGTCTTCAATTCTAAATAAAATTTAATCCGTTGTTGATGTATCAATATTAATATTTGTTAATTTCAAAAAAGATAATAAAAAATATTTTGATTTTTTAGGTATTATTTATAACATTGTTGCTTCTTTTGAAAATATAACAAATCTTAAATGAAACGTGAACATGAAAACTGGATATGGATTATACCGTCCGGAATTTGATTTTGATTCCTGTGGAGTAGGTTTCGTGGCGCATATTAAAGGAGTAAAATCTTTTAAAATTGTTAGCGATGCCATTACGATGCTCGAAAATATGGAACACCGCGGCGCAACGGGCTACGAAAGCAATACCGGAGATGGCGCAGGAATTCAAATACAGATTCCCCATGAACTATTATATGATGAGGCATTAAACTGCGGTTTCGATTTGCCCGATCCTGGATTCTACGGCGTAGGAATGCTTTTCTTTCCGAAGAATTCGTTTATTCGGGATGAATGTAAAGAGATTATTCAGCAATCTGCAGATAAACTTGGACTGAAAATTTTAGGATACCGCCCAGTTCCTGTTTCCAATACCGACTTGGGTAATCTTGCGAAAAGCGTAGAACCTGTTATGGAAATGGTTTTCGTGGAACGTCCTTACGATATCGATTCCGAAAAAGACTTTGAAAAAAAGCTTTTCGTTTTCCGAAATTATATTTCCCATCAAAATACCAATGTCACCACAAACGATCCTATTGGTTTTTATGTAGCTTCCTTTTCTTGCAAAAAACTCATTTATAAAGGTCAACTCCGAAGCGTACAAATTCGTGATTATTTTAAAGATCTCACCGATCCAAGAATGCGTTCGGCATTTGGAATGGTGCATTCGCGCTTCGCAACCAATACGAATCCAACGTGGAGTTTGGCGCAACCTTTCCGTTTTATCGCGCATAATGGGGAGATCAACACCATTGGAGGCAATCTAAATTGGTTGAAATCTTCAGAAAAAACCTTTAGTAGTGATGCTTTTACAGCGCACGAAATGGATATGATTTTGCCTTTAACGAAACCGGGTCAGTCGGATTCCTCTTATTTGGATAATATGGTGGAACTACTTTATCATTCCGGAAGATCGCTTCCGCATGCAATGATGATGCTTATTCCTGAAGCGTGGGACGGGCATGAGCAAATGGAGCAATACAAAAAGAATTTTTATGAATTTCATGCCTGCATGATGGAACCTTGGGATGGTCCTGCCTCAATTTCTTTTACCAATGGGGATATTATTGGAGCAACCCTTGATCGAAATGGACTTCGCCCTTCGCGGTATTGCGTAACGAGTGATGATATTGTGGTGATGGCTTCAGAATCTGGAGCGCTTCCAGTGGCGCCAGAAAAAGTAGTGAAGAGAGGTCGTCTTCAGCCAGGAAAAATGTTTTTGGTCGATATGCTGAAAGGTGAAATTATCAGCGACGATGAATTGAAGAAAGAAATTTGCACCTCAAAACCCTACCGCGAATGGTTGGATAAAATGAACATCAGTTTAAATGAATTGGCGGATCCTCGGGTGAAGTTTAATCGGCTTCAAACCGAAGATATTTTTAAATACCAAAATGCGTTTGGCTACACGCGAGAAGATTTGAATTTAATTGTAAAATCGATGGCGTTAGAATCCAAAGAACCTATTGGTTCCATGGGTTTCGATTCGCCGTTAGCGGTTCTAAGCAAAAGGCCGCAGCACCTCAGTTCGTATTTTAAACAATTATTCGCGCAAGTAACGAATCCACCGATTGATCCTATCCGGGAAAAGCTCGTAATGTCGCTAACAACAATTATTGGCGGAAACGGAAATCTTTTAGAAGAAGACGAAAGTTTTGCGCATTCCATTCGGTTAGAAACGCCTATTCTTAACAACATTCAGCTTGAAAAATTACGAAGTGTTGATACGGGAAAATTTCAAGCGAAAACAATTTACACATATTTTAATGCAGATGGGAAAGCAGGAAGTTTAAAAAAAGCCATCGACCGAATTTGTCGTTATGCGACGGATGCTGTAGACGACGGTTTTGAAGTGATCATCCTTTCCGATCGATCTTTAGATTCTCAGCACGCTGCTATTCCCTCGCTGTTGGCATGTTCAGCGGTGCATCACCATTTAATTCGGAAAGGAGTTCGGAGGAGAGTAGGTTTGGTGCTCGAAGTTGGCGATGCTTGGGAGGTTCATCATTTTGCGACTTTGCTCGGTTTTGGCGCAACGGCGATTAATCCTTATTTGGCTTTGGCGAGTATTCGTCAAATGTTTAATGAAGGAGAATTTGGCGAAAATGCGAATTTGGAACATCTGAAAAACAATTACAAAAAAGCAGTTGGTTTGGGCTTGTTGAAAATCTTTTCTAAAATGGGAATTTCAACGTTACAATCGTATCACGGCGCACAAATTTTCGAAATTATCGGTTTGAATAAATTTGTAGTGAATACTTGTTTTAGTGGAGCAGTTTCAAGAATTGAAGGTATTGGTTTTGATGAAATCGCTCAAGAAGCATTGGTAAAACATCAAGTCGCATTTGCACCAACAGATGATGTTCCGATTTTAAATGCTGGCGGAATTTACCAATGGAAAGTGAATAGTGAATTTCACCAATATAATCCGCAATCGGTTCATCTTTTACAACAATCCACTTGGAATAATCGATACGATATTTTTAAAAAATATTCTCGAATGGTCAATCGAAGTACGGAAGATGCAGCTCTACTTCGTGGTTTGTTAGAATTTAAAAACGATCGACCATCAATTGCAATTGAAGAAGTTGAACCCATTGAAAATATTCTTAAAAGGTTCGCAACAGGAGCAATGTCTTTCGGATCAATTTCTTTTGAAGCGCATTCAACGTTAGCGATTGCAATGAACCGAATTGGTGGAAAAAGCAATACTGGCGAAGGTGGAGAAGATGAAATTCGATATGATTTAGATAAGAATGGCGACAATTTGAAATCTGCTATTAAACAAGTGGCATCGGGAAGATTTGGCGTTACCGCGAGATACTTGGCAGAAGCTGATGAAATTCAAATTAAAATGGCACAAGGCGCAAAACCTGGAGAAGGCGGTCAACTTCCTGGTCATAAAGTCGATGATTGGATTGGTAAAACTCGGCATTCGACGCCTGGAGTTGGTTTAATTTCTCCACCTCCACATCACGATATTTATTCCATTGAAGATTTGGCTCAATTGATTTTCGATTTGAAAAACGCCAATCGTCATGCTCGGATTTCCGTTAAATTGGTGTCAAAAGCCGGTGTTGGAACAATTGCATCTGGCGTTGCAAAGGCGAAAGCGGATCATATTTTAATTTCAGGTTATGATGGGGGAACTGGAGCTTCACCTTTGAGTTCGATTCGTCATACTGGACTTCCTTGGGAATTGGGTTTGGCAGAAACACATCAAACTTTAATTAAAAATCAATTGCGACAAAGGGTGACTTTACAAGTTGATGGACAAGTGAAAACGGGAAGAGATTTAGCGGTCGCTACCTTGCTGGGTGCAGAAGAATGGGGAATTGCCACTTCAGCTTTAATTGTAGAAGGTTGTATTTTGATGAGAAAATGTCACCTCAATACTTGTCCTGTTGGGATTGCAACACAAAATTCTGAACTGCGAGAAAAATTCAAAGGTGATCCTGATCATCTCGTGAATTATTTTGTTTTTCTCGCGACCGAAATGCGGGAAATTATGGCAAGTCTCGGTTTTAAAACTATTGATGAAATGGTTGGCCAAACTCAATGTTTGGTAAAGAAACAAGATGTAAAATTTTGGAAACATCAAAACATCGATTTAAGTCCGCTTTTATTTAAGGCAGAAACCGATTTGCCAATCATCAAATCGGAAGAACAAGATCATGGTTTGGCGGACTCTATTTCATTTAAAATGTGGGAAGTCGCAAAAAATGCCCTTGAAAATAGTGAAAAAGGATATTGGGAATCACCGATTAAAAATACTGATCGGGCGACGGGAACAATTCTTTCTCATGAAATAACCAAAAAATATAAGTCGGATGGAATGCCGGAAGATTCACTGAAATTTAAGTTTAAAGGAACTGCCGGACAAAGCTTTGGCGCATTCTGTAATAAAGGGATGACGATGATTTTGGAAGGTGATGCCAACGATTATTTTGGGAAAGGACTTTCGGGAGCGAAATTGGCAGTTTTTCCAGATGAAAGTTCTAAAATAAAAGCAGAAGAGAATATTATTATCGGTAATGTTGCGCTTTATGGTGCAACTTCTGGAAAAGTTTTTATCAACGGAATGGGAGGCGAACGTTTTGCGGTTCGAAATAGTGGCGCAACCGCTGTTGTTGAAGGAATTGGCGATCATGGTTGCGAATATATGACGGGTGGAACGGTACTAATTTTAGGGAATGTTGGTCGTAATTTTGGCGCTGGAATGAGTGGTGGAATTGCGTACATCTGGGATGTGAATCAAAATGTAAATCAAAACTTTAACGCTGAAATGGCTGATCTTGAAACCTTAACCGATGAAGATCGTGAAGTTATTTATGCAATGATTGCCGAACATGTTGAAATTACGAAATCAACTTTAGGGACGTACTTGCTTCAAGATTTCGAAAATAACCTACAACACTTCGTTAAAGTATACCCGAGAGAATATAAAAAGGTCATTGAAAGTAGAATAGAAGTTGGAAGTTAGAAGTCGGAAGTCGGATGTCCGAAAACGATGTTCATATTTTAGTAAATTAGTATAACAAAATAAATTTCCGTAAGAGAATTTAAAAAAGCTAAGTCTTGAATTTTTCTTTTAATACAAAAGAAAAAGGATAGTTATTTAAAAGTTTTTTTCCATTAAGAAAAAAGAACATTTTTAAAAAAATAGTAAGTAATGTCACACGCAGAAGGTTTTTTAAAATATAAAAGAGAGCTCCCACATAAAGTTCCAGTGCAGGAACGGGTTCAAAATTATAAAGAGTTTTATCAGCAAACTTCTAGAAAAATGCTGAATGAGCAGGCGGCAAGATGTATGGATTGCGGAATTCCGTTCTGTATGAGTGGTTGCCCGTTGGGGAACGTGATTCCCGAATTTAATGATGCTGTTTTCGATCAACATTGGGAGAAAGCGTACGAAATTCTAACATCAACCAATAATTTTCCAGAATTCACTGGAAGAATTTGTCCCGCACCTTGCGAAAGCGCTTGTGTTTTGGGAATCAATAATCTTCCCGTAACGATTGAAGAAATCGAAAAAAATATTATTGAAATCGCCTTTGAAAAAGGTTTTGCAAAGCCCCAAATTCCAAAAAATAGAACGGAGAAAAAAATAGCGGTTGTAGGTTCTGGTCCAGCAGGAATGGCTGCGGCGTATCAACTTAATCAAAAGGGACACAACGTTACCGTCTTCGAAAAAGATCCTGAAATTGGCGGATTGCTCCGCTTTGGGATTCCTGATTTTAAGTTGGAAAAGTGGGTGATTGAACGACGAGTTCAATGGATGAAAACCGAAGGCGTAGAATTTCTTACCAATATAAATGTTGGAATCGATTTTACAACGGAGGAATTGCTTCGTAATTTTGATGCAATTGTTTTAGCGATGGGAAGCACTGTTCCACGTGAACTTCCAATTCCAGGGCGCGATGCAAAAGGCGTGCATTATGCAATGGATTATTTAACGCAAAGCAACAAAAAGGTAAGTGGAATTTCTTTCGATGAAACTCCTATTTCCGCAGAAGGAAAAAAGGTGGTGGTGATTGGTGGCGGCGATACTGCATCCGATTGTATAGGAACGGCAAACCGACAAAAAGCGAAAGAAGTTTTTCAGATCTATTATAAAAATGAACAACCCACAACGCGTGATCATACCATGCCTTGGCCAACATTTCCGGCGTTATTGCAGATTACTTCTTCACATGAAGAAGGTTGCGTTCGGGAATGGGCAGTAAATTCTAAAGCTTTTATTAACGATGATGAAGGAAATTTGAAAGGGTTGCAACTTGTTGAAATTGAATGGAATAAAGATGAATACGGGCATTACACCAATTATACTGAAAAATTAGGTTCGGAATTTACCATTGAATGTGATTTGGCGTTTATCGCGTTAGGTTATAAGCATGTTGAGCAGAAGGGTTTAGTGGAACATCTGGATGTACGTTTAGATCCCAAAGGAAATTTAATAGGAAACGACATTGAATTTAAAACCAATCAACCTAAAATTTTCTCTTGTGGCGATGCGAGAAGCGGACAAAGTTTAGTGGTGAATGCAATTGCAGAAGGTAGAAAATGCGCTGCAAAAGTCCATGAATTTTTAAACGTTTAATGGAAAGATGTCTTAGCAATAAAAAATCCTGAAAGTTTTATTTTCAGGATTTTTTTTTAGTTTTTCTTTTTACTGAAAATATTCTTTGCAATAACATCAAAAGCGATGTAATGTACAGCATGTGGATTTTTTGCGCCAAGCAAATTATTCATGTATCCAACATTAAATTGAAGCGGCATTTTCTGTGGAGAAAATGAGTAATACAGTAAAAATCGGCTTTCTTGATAGCTTAATTTCGACCAATCTTTAGTTGCAAAATCACGTTTTGTTGACCATAATTGTTCAGAACTCGCCATAATTCGATGTTTCTTTTCTTGATCGAGATTATAAGCAAATTGAACCCGAAATCTCGATCTTAATTGCAAATTGTAATCGGTTGGCGAAAAATTGTCATCGTAAAATGTTCTCACTTCTTGTCTTACTGTGGGAATAATACTTAATTTTCCTAGTTTTATGGTGTAATTTAAGCGCGCATACGCTCGAAATTCTTGTTGAATCGCTTCCGTTTGTCGACGATAACTTATCGCAATCGAATATTGCCAATTATTTTTTAGTTTGTGATAAAATTCTTGGTTCAACACCCAAATTCCTTTTTTGTGGTACGGATTACTGGTTTCTCCACTTTTGTTTCCCCAACCGGTGTACGTCATTGATTCCCAATTGTTTTTATCGTTGAGGTTTTGTCGGATTCCGACTGCGCTCCATTGCCCAATTTTGGATTCTCCTAAACCTGGCGGACTTATTTGAGAGAATGATAGTGTACTAACGATGAGTGCAAAAGCTGATGATATGTGTTTGAATTTAGTCATTTTTTTTACGAATTAATGTTCCAGAAGATTGATAACTGAGTTTCCACTTTTTTGTAGATGTTTAATTTCAATTGTATAAAAAGTGTTTTTGGTAGTTGAAATTTTCTCAACCTCTTTAATTTTGAATTCAGGATAATTTCTATTTATTTGATGAAGAATTTTTTTTGGGAGATTTTCAATGCTGATTTCTTCTTTAGAATAAATCATTGTTCCACGTTTGTTGTAATGTATTTTGTGCTCGAAATTTGTTCTATTATCTTCGAATTCAACTTTGTAATAACGCGGTTTTGTTTCCCAATCCACATCGTTCGCGTTGGGGAATTGTTGCTGAAATTTGTTATTGATAACAGATGGAATTTCTAACGGAACGTGTTTTTGTCCGTGAGCAAATGAAATCGAGAATACGGTTGCTGCGAAAGCAATTGTTTTGGTCATTTTTTATGAATGATGATTAAAAATTGATTTTTTTTATAGTACGTAAATCAATCTAAAGAATGAGCTGAAGCTTTCCTCTTTATTATGAATAGGAAAACCAGTGACAAGCCCAACTGCAAACTCTTCGTTAAGTTGAATTTTAACTTGTGGTCGTACTGTGGTTTCAAGTTTATTTTTGCTTGCCATTTGATTCACTTCTACTCCAATAAAATGTCCTGAATTTGGAAGCGTGTAATGAAAAGAGGTGTTAATTGACCATTTAAAGGAAGTGTCGTTTTCTTTCAGAAGCTTTTCGAAAACGGGTCCTGTGTATAATAAAAGGTGATAACGGTCTTTAAAGTTTTTCGCTGCGATAAAGGAAGGATTGTACGCGAGTCCTGTTAAAAAATGATCATTTTTCATTTTGTTAAACTCATTAAATTCGAAAAGTTGAGTGTAAACGACCGCTAAAGTTGTGGCTTGTTCTTTCGAATCATAGAAGGAATATTGAGCAGATAATCGAAGCGCATCAAATTTTCCACCTTTTATAACTTCGGGATTATCACCTTTGTAAAAAGAAAAATCGGTTTCAATCTCTAGACCAAGTCGGTTGATTGGTGCAAATTCATATTCAGCGAGATAAACATATTCTTTATATCCATTCAAACTCAAGAAATCGCCAGCGACATTAATTTCCTTTTCACCTTTGCGAGCTCCCAAATCTCGTACAAGATCCATGTATAAAGGTTCTGCATGATGCACTTTTACGGGTACTGAATCCTGGGCAAAAACCAATTGCTGAATAAGTAGGCAAAATGGAAGAAATAACATGTAAATGTTTTTGTTAGTTTTCATAATGCAAATCACGCATCAGAATCTGAAAACATTTGGGAATTGAGGTAGCTTTTTCTCGGATAGATTCATTATTCCTCGGAAATTCAATCTGAAAAGCTTTTCGGTTTTTGTGATGAAAACAGGATAAATCGAATTGATTTTAAAAGGCAATCGATTGCACAATTGCAACGCCTAAACCGCTTCCGTCGGGCAGTGTAATATCTAACAAAACGCAATCGTATTGGTATAATGGGATTTTTTCAGATGTTGCAGCGTAATTCGATGCAATTTCTACGAGATAAGATTCTTTCTCTAAAGAGTTTTTGATGTTTTTTGCGATGTCTTGTTCGGCTTCAATAACAAGGGTTTTCATGCTGCAAAAATATCATTTTGAATCTTTGAAATCGAGTAAAGTTTTGAATTCTAATGTTTTCCTAATGATGAATCGTTTTTCCGCTCAACAGATTTTAAATGAATTGAGTTATCTTTATTTTGTATTAATTAGTTTTTTCTTTCAGCACGAAATTGTTAAGCTTTACCGCTTGTTAATTTTGTTCACCAAATAAATAATCATTTGCGAAATTTGTTCGGAAGAGTATAAAAAATCATCTTCCACCCATTTTTTAATAATCGCGATACTACCTTTTTCACCAAATTGATAGGCGAGTTCCACTAACGGTTTTGCTTCGGGTGCGAGTTCGATTTCTTTGTGGATTTCAAAGTGGTTACCAAAATTTTTTAGAATTCTCGAAAGAATTCCAACTCCATCAGCTTTTGTGAAAATAATTTTGCTCATTTGTTTGTCGTCTTCTAAAATTTGGCAACTGAGCGTAATAACATCCTCAATGTTTTGACTTTTCGCTTGTGCGGAAAGCAGTTTCTCAAAAACTTCTTCCTCAAATTCGTGCATAATTTCCAGAGGATAATTATAGTGATTGTAGAATGTGTTTCGGTTAATATCTGCAGTTCTGCAAAGTTCAGAAATGCTTATTTCGCCCATTTCTTTCTTTTCAAGAAGTGCAAAAAGGGCATCGCGGAGCGCGGTTTTGCTATATTTTATTCTACGATCCATATTTTTTATTTCACATTATTCTACAAATTTCACTCAAATTGTTTGTTATGTAGCAACTAAATTGTGTTTTGAATTTACATAATTACAAGAGTCCACTATTTTTACAACAGAAGTTTCATCGAGAAATTGAAGCGTTAACCAAAATCACAAATTCACTTATGAAGAAAGAAGAAAATCAACAACGAAAAAGAATTCTCTTAACCGGAGCGTCGGGAAGTGTAGGACGAGAGACCTTGCAGAAACTGCTGATGAATGCCCAATATCACGTTACCGTTTTTGATGTAGAAACAAAAAATTCTAAAAAGATTTTTTCAAAATTAGCATCCCGAGTAAACATCTATTTTGGCGATATTTCAAAAAAAGAAGATGTTGAAAAAGCGGTTAAAAATCAAGATTTTATCATTCATTTGGCAGCGATAATTCCTCCATTTGCAGATGAAAATCCAGAGCTTACCCGCAAAGTCAACGTAATTGGAACTCAAAATATCGTTGAAGCGATGGAAAAATACAGTCCAAATGCATTTTTGTTGTACAGCTCTTCGGTTTCTGTGTATGGCGATCGTCTTTTGAATCCGGAAATTAAAGTAAATGATGTTTTGCAGCCAAGTTTGGGTGATTATTATGGAGAAACGAAATTAGAATGTGAGCGGATTATTCAAAATTCAGCGATTAATTGGAGTATTTTTCGGTTATCCGCGATTATGGGAAATCACAAAATATCGAAATTAATGTTTCATATGCCATTGAAAACGCAAATGGAGATTTGCACAACAAAGGACACTGGAAATGCTTTTGCTTTGGCAATTGAACATCAACATAAATTGAATGAAAAAATATTCAATCTAGGTGGTGGCGATAATTGTGTAGTGGCTTACGATGAATTTTTATCCAAAATGTTTCAGCTTTATGGATTAGGAAAATTGAATTTTCCAGAAACTGCTTTTGCGGAAAAAAATTACCATTGCGGAATTTATTCGGATGGTAACGATTTGCAAGAAATTCTTCATTTTAGAAATGATGATTTAAATTCATTTTATCAAAATCAGGAACGTAAAATTTCTGGTATACAAAAAGCTGCAACTCGATTGTTAAGTCCATTTATTAAACGGTATTTATTGTCGAAGTCAGAACCTTTCGAAGCGTTCAAAACCAGAAATAAAGTAAAAATGGAACAGTTTTTTAATAGTAAATCTGCGATGACGAAGAATAGTTTCGCTTAAAAAAACAGGAAATAATGAATTTAAAGTTAATAGGACTAAGTTGTATTCTGGCTGCAAACTTTGCTATTGCGCAAAATCAGTTAACAGTTAATGTGAAAAATTTAGTTCCCAATAAAGGTTTTGTGGAAGTTGCACTGTACAATAAAAGTGATGGATTTCTAAAAGAAAAAACACGATTTCGCCGCGAAAGAATAAAAGTTGTGGGAAATGCAGTGCAGTACAGCTTCAAAAATTTACCTCACGGAAATTATGCGATTGCTACCTATCAGGATGAAAACGGAAATGGAATTTGTGACCGCAATCTATTGGGAATTCCGAAGGAAGGATATGCATTTTCACAAAATTTCAAACCAAAAATAGCGGCTCCCAATTTTGATGATGTGCGATTGAGTGTGAATAAGAACACGTCGGTTTCTGTAAATATGATTAAAAATTAAAGCTGATGAGTAACTGTTTTTAAGGTGAATTTAAATTCGTTTACAATTTTTAAAACTCACTTTAAAGAAAAAATTGATGCTCAGTGTTTTTGCACTGAATATCTGTTAAACCAGAAGTGTTTCAATGGAAATATGGGTCAATTTTTAACGTTTCAAACTTGTTACTCTTGTTGAAAACTCGATGATTTAAAACTTTCAAAAAAGGAAAAAAATCAGTAAATTTGTAAGTATTTTGTGATCGAAATTTCCGGCACAAAATAGCACTATAATTGTTTTAAATTAAGAGAAAAATATGAGTCAAAAGCAATATACAGCCAGCAGTATTCAGGCGTTAGAGGGAATGGAGCATGTGCGCATGCGCCCATCTATGTACATTGGTGATGTGGGAACAAGAGGGCTTCACCATTTGGTATATGAAGTGGTGGATAACTCCATTGATGAAGCGTTAGCAGGATATTGCGATATCATAACCGTAACCATTAAAGAAAATAATGGCGTTGAAGTTAGCGATAACGGTCGTGGTATTCCTGTAGATTTTCACGAAAAAGAACAAAAATCCGCTCTCGAAGTGGTAATGACTAAAATCGGGGCTGGTGGTAAGTTCGATAAAGATTCTTATAAAGTTTCTGGAGGTTTGCACGGTGTTGGTGTTTCTTGTGTGAATGCGCTTTCTACCGAAATGATTACCACTGTTTACAGAGATGGCCATGTTTATCAGCAAGTGTATTCCCGTGGTAAAGCGGAAACGCAAGTGGAACAAATTGGCGATAGCGATAAAAGAGGAACCAAACAATTCTTTCAGCCCGATGATACCATTTTTACAGAATTGGTGTACAACTACGATACTCTAGCTGCCAGACTTCGCGAACTTTCTTTCCTGAACAGAGGAATTACGATTACTTTGACCGATGAGAGAGAAAAATTGGAAGATGGAACTTTTAAAACAGAATCATTCCATTCAGAAGGGGGATTAAAAGAATTTGTAGAATATATTGATGGTAATAGAGAAGCCATTATGCCTGATGTAATTTTTATGGAAGGCGAACGCGACGATATTCCTGTTGAAGTGGCAATGCGCTACAACACGTCGTTCAACGAAAATCTACATTCGTATGTGAATAATATCAATACGCACGAAGGCGGTACGCACCTTGCTGGTTTCCGTAGAGCATTAACCAGAACGCTGAAGAAATTTGCTGATGAATTAGGAATTCCAGCAAAAGAGAAAGTTGAAGTTACTGGAGATGACTTTCGGGAAGGTTTAACTGCAGTGATTTCTGTGAAAGTAATGGAACCTCAGTTCGAAGGACAAACCAAAACAAAATTAGGAAACTCGGAAGTTTCTGGAGCAGTAGATAAAATTGTAGGCGAAATGCTTACCAATTTCTTGGAAGAACATCCAAGTGAAGCAAAACAAATTGTACAAAAAGTGGTTTTGGCCGCTAAAGCGAGACAAGCAGCGAAGAAAGCCCGCGAAATGGTACAACGTAAATCACCAATGGGTGGTTCTGGGCTTCCAGGTAAATTGTCCGATTGTTCATCTAAAGATCCCGCTGAATCTGAAATTTTCTTAGTAGAGGGAGATTCCGCAGGTGGAACGGCAAAACAAGGTCGTGATCGACATTTCCAAGCAATTCTTCCGTTAAGAGGTAAAATTCTTAATGTGGAAAAATCCATGTTGCATAAAGTGTACGATAACGAAGAAATTAAAAACATCTATACAGCATTAGGTGTTTCCGTAGGAACAGAAGAAGATTCTAAAGCGTTGAATCTTTCTAAACTTAGATATCACAAAATCGTGATTATGACCGATGCCGATATTGATGGTTCGCACATTTCCACGTTGATTCTTACGTTCTTCTTCCGCTATATGAAAGAATTGATCGAAAACAGTTACATCTACATTGCGCAACCGCCATTATATTTGTTGAAGAAAGGAAACAAGAAAAATTATGCCTACAACGAAAAAGAAAGAGAAGAACTTACTTTAGAAATGGCAGTTGATGGTAAAGGTGTTGAAGTACAACGTTACAAAGGTCTTGGGGAAATGAATCCTGAACAACTTTGGGAAACAACGCTTAATCCAGAACATCGTATTCTAAAACAAGTAACCATTGAAAATGCAGTGGAAGCCGACAATGTGTTCTCGATGTTGATGGGAGATGAAGTTCCGCCAAGAAGAGAATTTATCGAGAAAAATGCCGTTTATGCAAATATCGATGCATAACAATTTAGATCTTTAAAAGATAATTTTTTAAAAGCCATTGAGTGATTTCAATGGCTTTTTTTTTGTGATTTTTAGAGATTTTTTTGGAAATGTAGTGATTATAGTTGAATAGAATTTGCAGCACTTCCGAAAAAGATTGTAACTTGAACAAATGAAAAAAATATGTATTGCTTTCAGTGTGTCGCTTTTGTTTTCTATCGCGTGTAGCGATTCTAAATCGAATCCGCAAGATGTACAAAAGGAAGTCGGGAAGAAAGAAATGATCATCGATTCCGTTGTGGTAAAAGATTCTTTAAGAGAAGGTACATCGCTTGATTTTTCTCAATCTGATTTGGTTTTGGTGTTTCCGAAAATTAAAAACAAAACGTTGCTAGATAGTATTTATTTTAATTATCCGTATTTAAAAGATTATTCAAAAAATGGAATTCAGCAATTTTTGAAAGCTTCAACTTCTAATCAGTTTTCAAAAATGAAATTGGAGAATAAAGGCAATACGGAATACACAGAACGCTATTCTTCAGAACGCAAAATGAAGTTGATTTCTATTGATGAGAATTTTTTGCAGCTTCAATATTTTCAATCTGTTTATTCTGGCGGAGCGCACGCTAACTATAGTTTTATCAATCGCGTGTATGATCTAAAGAATAATAAGAAACTCAATCTCAACGATATTACCGATATGAGCAATGAAAAACTTTCAGCGCTATTGCGGAAAAATATCGATCAATTTCCAGGTAAAGCCTCAGATGGAAAAAATGTAATTGCCAACAGCGAATTTTTACTTGTTGATCAAATTCCGGTAAACAACAATTTTTACTTTGATGAAAAAAATCTTTATTTTCACTATAGTCCGTACGAAATTGCTGCATACGCTGCGGGAGATATCATCATTCCAATTTCTTGGGAAGATTTGCGTGGCACTTTACCTCCAGACTTTAAAAAGAAATTAAACCAATAAAGCAAAAGTTAACTTTTCTCAAATCCTCTCTTTTAACGCGAACATGAATAACGTAAGTTTTATTATCAATCCGTTTTCCTCATCCGGAAATTATCTACCTTTTCTGAATAAACTTCAACAGAATATTCCCGACGTAAACTATTACGTGTCGGAATCGGTTGTGGGAACGGATCAGTATATTCGCGAAAATTTTGATCGTACTCGCATTTTTGTTGCTGTAGGAGGGGATGGAACGATTTCTCATATCGCAAAACACTTAATCAATACCGATAAAGTGTTAGCGGCTTTTCCAGCAGGTTCAGGAAATGGTTTTTCGAGGGAAACGCATTTTCAGAAGGATTTGCAGCAATTACTTCAAAAAATAAATAATTTCAAAGTTAAGGAAGTGGATACGTTTACCATTAACAATCACTTTTCCATTAATGTTTCTGGTGCGGGTTTCGATGGTAAAATTGCCAAAGAATTTGAAAAAACAAAACGCGGATTTGCCAATTATATTAAAGTTTCCATCAGCACTTTTTTTAATTATCAGCCGATTGAAGTGTATTTTAAAGATCCTCAATATCAATCGCACAACGGTCGGTATTTAATGTTGAATGTAGCCAATACACGGCAATTTGGAAACAACGCATTTATAGCGCCAAATGCCAGCAAAAGTGATGGTTTGGTGGATTTGGTTTTAGTAAAGAAATTCCCGCTACATTATGCTGCGCTTTTCGCTTATCGAATGTTTACCAAAACTTTGAAGGACGATCAATACTTATCGTACATTCCGGTTTCTGATGTTGAATTTACCATCAGCACAGAAAGTTGGCATATCGATGGAGAATTCACCGAAATTAAATCGCCCATTCATATCAAAGTGTTGCCTAAAAGTCTAAAGATTTTGGTTTGAAAAGTCGGGTTTACCATTTTTAGATTGTAATCAAATCCATTATCTTTGAGGAATGAATTGGCAAGACATTGTAGGGCAACAGCATCTTAAAAATCTATTAACCGAAAGTATTGATGACCAAAGAGTTAGTCACGCACAACTCTTCGTTGGGAAAGATGGTTACGGAACTTTACCGCTTGCATTGGCTTATGCCAAAGAAATTCTTATTCGTGAAAATGCCGCCGCTGCAGGAAAAGTTGATCATCTCAATCACCTCGATTTGCATTTTAGTTTTCCTGTATTTACCGATAATAAAAATACGCTTAGCAAACGTTTATTTGAAGAGTTTCGTGGAATGATTATTGAAAATCCGTATTCTGATTTTGAAGATTTTACAAAATTCTTGCAATCGGAAAATAAGCAATTTTTCATTTCTGCAGATGAGGTTGAAGAAATTTCAAAAAAGTTTGCACTTAAAAGTTTTGAAGGCGGAACGAAAATTTTAATCATTTGGCATTCCGAGAAAATGCGCGTTGAAGCATCCAATAAAATGCTTAAATTCTTAGAAGAACCGCCAGCTAAAACTATTATTCTTTTGGTTGCAGAAAGCACGGATTTTATTTTGCCAACCATTTTATCGCGAACTCAAATTGTTGAAGTTCCAAGAATAGAAGATGAAGATTTAGAAGCTGCATTAAGAAAATTGCCGGATGTAGATCTTCAGCAAATTCCAGAAATTGTTCATCAATCGCAAGGCGATTACAACATTGCACTAAAATTGGTAAATGCTGAAAATACCACAGCAGAGTTCGAAGCGTTATTTATCGATTGGGTTCGAAGTGCATTTATGGTGAAAAAGAAACCCGAATTCTTGAATAATATCATTAAATGGGCAAAAGAAATTTCGTCTTGGAATCGTGAAAAGCAAAAACGGTTTTTAGATTTTTGTGCAGAAATTTTTCGACTTGCGTTGATGCAAAATTACAGTTCAGAAAATTTAGTCTACAAAAAATTGGCAACAAATGGATTCCAATGGGAAAAGTTTGCGCAATATATTCATGGAGCCAATATCGAAAGCATTTTAGAAGAACTTTCCACCGCAGATTATCATTTGGAAAGAAATGGAAATTCTAAAATTGTATGGACGGATATGGGAATTAAGTTAACGCGCTATATTCACAGAAAAGCTTGATGATAAAAGTATTCACCAATTTTTTCTTCTGAAATAGATGAAGGTAATCAATACGATTGTCGCCATTAAACCTAAGGTTAAATAGTAGCCATATTTCAAGGAAAGTTCTGGCATAAAATCGAAATTCATTCCGTAAACGCCAGCAATAAATGTTATCGGTAAAAAGTATACCGAAAACATCGCCAATAATTTCATTACTTGATTGGCTTTCTGATCGGTTAATGCTAAAAACATCGAAATAAGGTTGGCAACTTGTGCATTCAAATGGTCGAAATCTGCAATAACATCTTTATGTTTATCGTTGAGGTCGGTAATTTCGGATTCGTAAAGATTGAGGTTTTTAAATTCTCGTACCCATTCCCCAGAAATCGTCAAAACTCTAGAATTAAGTCCTGCTTTTCTTTTAACTTTATACAATCTCCGAATTTGAACGGTGCTATTGGTATTGGTTAAAAAGATTTCATTTTCCAGTTGATCTAAAACTTCCAGCAAATTTTTACTTTCATCATCAAACGATTTTAAAACTTTTAAGGCAAGCCGAAGTGCAATTCTTTCGGGCGTAATTTCCATTTTAGCAACCTGAATAT
Organism: Bacteroidota bacterium; assembly: GCA_023422635.1. Lineage (GTDB taxonomy): Bacteria > Bacteroidota > Bacteroidia > Flavobacteriales > Weeksellaceae > JAFAGO01. The sequence goes on along the minus strand of JAFAGO010000010.1, from coordinate 21,242 downwards.
CTTTCTTGTATTCATAAATACTGCGATTGCGCATCCGGTGAATACTAATAATGGTGTTGCCTACAAGAAAAATCCCAAGTTTTGTGCTAATGTCGCTAATTGTGTTGAGGTTTGTTCTTTCCAATTCCGTGTTTTCACGCATGAGGAAAAACTTCACATCACCATCTTCTTCAAATTTTGGTAAATGGTTGGGGTCAACAGTATCCTCCAATAGCAACGTGTTGATGACGTAACGATCGTGTAAAAAACGAAGATCTTCTTCTGTTGGCGCTTCAACATCTAACCATTCGCAACGCTCGTCTTTATAAATAATTTGTGTGGGCATTCTTCAAAGATAATTGAAAAAGAAATTTAAAAATAAGAATTTCAGTTTTAATGTTGTATTTGTAAAAGATTACTTGCTGTTTTGTATTGATTGTAAAAGGGGAACTATCGTTTTAAAAACTCTGTTAAAGAATGGGTTACTTTCTGTATTTTACTCAATTCCAAAGAATTTATGATATTTGAAATATAAATTATCTTTGCGGCAAACAAACCATTTTTATGATTAAAAGCATTATTAAAGGAATTGGACATTACGTTCCTGACAATGTTGTTACCAACGATGATCTTTCGAAATTAATGACCACCAACGACGAGTGGATTACGGAAAGAACCGGAATTAAAGAAAGACATTTTCGGAAAAATAGAAACGATTCGGAAGAAACCACAGCTTATTTAGGTTTTAAAGCTTCTGAAAAAGCAATACAAAATGCTGGACTTACCGCAAAAGATATCGATTTTATCGTTTTTGCAACTCTTTCACCGGATTATTATTTTCCGGGATGTGGCGTTTTGCTTCAAGAAATGTTGGGTTGCGATACTATTGGCGCTTTGGATGTTCGGAACCAATGTTCTGGATTTGTATACGCTTTAAGCACGGCTAATGCTTTTATTAAAACAGGCGCATATAAAAATATTCTTGTTGTTGGTGCTGAAATTCACTCGTTTGGACTGGATTTTTCTGATGAAGGAAGAGGGGTTTCGGTTATTTTTGGTGATGGTGCTGGAGCAGTGGTGCTTTCGGCAACCGATGATGAAAATGCGGGAGATATTTTGTCTTTTAATTTACATTCTGAAGGAAAATACGCGGAGGAGTTGTGTACACAATTTCCGGGATCAAAGTTTGGTTGGAGCGATCGTATGCGATTAGAACCAGAAAGTGTAACCAATCGAGAAATTTACCCAATTATGAACGGTAATTTTGTTTTTAAACATGCCGTTACTCGTTTCCCAGAAACAATGTTAGAAGCGCTTTCAAAAGCGGGTAAAACAGTGGAGGATTTGGATATGTTTATACCGCATCAAGCTAATTTGAGGATTGCACAATTTGTACAACAGAAATTTGGTTTGCCAGATGATAAGGTTTTTAACAATATTCAGAAATATGGCAATACAACGGCCGCTTCAATTCCGCTTGCGTTAAGTGAAGCTATTGAACAGCAGAAAATTAAAAGAGGCGATTTGGTGTTGCTTTCTGCGTTTGGTAGTGGATTTACTTGGGGAAGTGTTTTATTTGAATATTAAAATTCGACGTTCAACAATAAAAAATGCGGAAAATTTTCTTTCCGCATTTTTTGTATTTTATATTTGAAGTATTACTCGTGAAGTTTTTTCCAAATAACGTCTTTCAGTTCTTGTAAGCCTTCTCCGGTAACACTGGAAAAAAATAATGGCTGATAGTTTTCTGGAAATTCCGCGGCGATTTCTCGCTTAAGTTCATCATCTAATAAATCCGCTTTCGAAACGGAAACAATAAAATCTTTATCCAACAATTCTGGATTGTATTCTTTCAATTCATTTTCAAGAATTTGAAATTCTTTATAATGGTCCTCCGAATCGGATGGAATTAAAAACAACAAAATTGAATTTCGTTCGATATGTCTTAAAAATCGATGTCCTAAACCTTTTCCTTCTGCAGCGCCTTCAATAATTCCTGGAATATCGGCCATAACAAAAGATTGATGGTTCCGCCATTCTACAATTCCCAAATTCGGAGTTAATGTGGTAAAAGCATAATCGGCAATTTTTGGTTTTGCTGCAGAAACAGAAGCTAAGAGCGTAGATTTTCCTGCGTTTGGAAAGCCGACTAAACCGACATCTGCTAGAATTTTAAGTTCAAAAGTAATGTATCCTTCTTCACCAGGAAGTCCGGGTTGTGCATATCTTGGCGTTTGGTTGGTTGAGGATTTAAAGTGTTCATTTCCTAAACCGCCTTTACCGCCTTGCATAAGGATGATTTCTTGTTGATCTTCTAAAATTTCACCAATTGTTTCACCGTCTTCATTTTTAGCAATGGTTCCAATGGGAACTTCAATGTACACATCATCTCCTGCAGCTCCGGTAAGCTGACTTTTTCCGCCATTTTCACCGCGTCCCGCTTTGATGTGTCGGGTGTAACGCAAGGGGAGAAGGGTCCATTCATTTCCGTTACCTTTCATGATTACATTTCCGCCTCTTCCGCCATCGCCGCCATCTGGTCCTCCTTTTGGGATGTATTTTTCCCTGCGAAGGTGTGCGGAACCTGCGCCTCCGTGTCCGGATTGGCAATGAATTTTTACGTAATCTACAAAGTTACTCATACCTTATTATATGTGGGTAATGGATGTTGAATTCAATGTTGGTAAAATCGTTCATCCAAAACAATTCTTTTTTATTTAATTTTTTCTACTTCGTTGTACAACTTTTGGGAAATCTCTTGAATATCACCAACGCCGTTTACATCAACATATTTTCCTTGTTTTTTATACAGTTCTGCTACTTCAGCTGTTTTTGCATAATATTCTTTAATTCGGTTGCGGATAATATTTTCATCTGCATCATCGCTTCTACCGCTGGTTTTGCCTCTTTTCAAAAGTCTTTGTACCAAAACTTCGTCTTCAACCACTAAAGATAAGCAAATGCTGATGTCGTCATTGAGTTCGTCTTTAACAATTTGCTCTAACGCATCGGTTTGTGCTGCTGTTCTAGGGAAGCCATCAAAAATATATCCCTCCGCATCAGTTGGTTTTTTAAGTTCGTCTACCAACATATCAATGGTTACTTGATCGGGAACCAGCTCGCCTTTATCAATAAAAGATTTAGCTAATTTTCCAAGCTCAGTTTCATTTTTAATGTTGTAACGAAATAAATCGCCAGTTGAAATTTGCTTCAGATTAAATTGGGAAATAAGGTTTTGCGCTTGTGTGCCTTTTCCACTTCCCGGAGGGCCGAATAAAACGATATTAATCATGTTGTTTATAGGGTTTGATGATTTATTTAATGATTGATTCTTCCTTCTTCTAGTTGAAATAAATCGGGCAAGTTTCTGCCGAGTTCATCATAATCGAGGCCATACCCTAAAACAAATTTATTGGGGATTTCTTTGGCAACGTATTCAATCGGGAATTCTTTTTTGTACACTTCTGGTTTTAAAAGAAGTGTTGCTACTTTCAAAGATTTTGGACGTTGGGTGTTTTTGAAATATTCAAATAAACTCGCAATCGTGTTTCCTGTGTCTACAATATCTTCCATTAAGATGATATGGCGACCTTCCACATCTTTTGTTAAATCCATTTTTTTGTACACAATTCCTGTGGATTGCAAACCTCCGGAATAAGAGCTCATTTGGATAAAAGCAACTTCGCAATTGCCAGGATAATACTTCAGAAAATCTGCATAAAACATAATTACGCCATTCAAAACACCGATAAATACAGGGGTTTCGTCTTTGTAATCTTCATATACTTTTTCCGCGAGCGCTTTAACCAATTCTTGGATTTCGTCGTTTTTTAGATAAGGGACAAAGGTTTTGTCGTTAATTGTAATACGTTCCATATTTTTTTAGAATGAACAAATTTAAGGATTTTAATCTGTTTTTTAAAAGATAAGGTTTAATTTAAGATCAATTAGTCTTCATAATCAACCTGTTCGCGCAGAATTTTTTTCTTGATTACGTACAAAAATCGTATTAAAACTTTTGCATAAAGTTTGGCGGCCATCTTTTTTCAAAGTACTTTTGTATGAATCTAATAAAAAGTACTAAATATGTCTACTTACGTAGTGGTTGGCCTTCAATACGGTGATGAAGGTAAAGGTAAAATCACCGATGTTCTATCAGCAAAGTCTGATTATGTGGTACGCTTTCAAGGCGGCGATAATGCTGGGCATACAGTGTATGTTGGCGACGAGAAGTTTGTGCTCCATCTACTTCCTTCAGGTGTTCTTCAATGCAAAGGGAAATGCATTATTGCAAATGGAGTTGTAGTGAATCCAAAATCGTTCATCAAAGAAATCCAGCAAATTGAAAGCAAAGGTTTAAAAACCGATCATGTTTTCATTAGTCGAAGAGCGCATGTCATTATGCCGTATCATATTATGTTGGATACCTATCGCGAGGAAGAACAAGGAGGAACGCAAATTGGAACGACCAAAAAAGGAATCGGACCTTGTTATGAAGATAAAATAGCAAGAGTAGGAATTCGTATGATTGATTTGTTAAACCCAGAAGTTCTTCGCGAGAAAATCGAGAAAAACTTGAAGGTTAAAAATGCGCTTTTTGAAAAATATTTCGAAAAACCAGCAATGGATGTTGAAGAAATGTATCAAGAGTTTTTAGCCATCGGCGATCAGCTTAAAGATCGTATTGTTGATACCGAATTGGAATTGAATGAGGCAATTCACGAAGGTAAAAATATTCTATTTGAAGGTGCTCAGGCGTTAATGTTAGATATCGACTTTGGAACTTATCCTTATGTAACATCATCATCACCATCAACAGGCGGAGTTTGCACGGGCGCGGGGGTTCCACCAACGAGTTTGCAAAATTTAATAGGGGTAGCGAAAGCATATTGCACACGTGTTGGGCATGGCCCATTTCCATCCGAATTGGATAATGAATTAGGAGAAAAAATTCGTCAAATCGGTAATGAATTTGGCGCTACAACGGGACGACCAAGAAGAACAGGTTGGTTGGATTTGGTTTCGCTAAAACATGCCTGTATGATTAATGGGATCAATAATCTGGTGATTACCAAGCTTGATGTTCTTACGGGAATTCACCCTTTAAAAATCGTTACGAAATATAAAACGGAAGATGGTAAAATCATCGATTATTTTACGTCTTCAACAACAAAACTTTATCTCTACGAGCCAATTTATGAAGAACTTCCAGGTTGGGATGAAGATATTTCGCATGCCAGAAGTTACGATGAACTACCTGAAAATGCTAAAAAATACATTGAATTTATTGAAAATTATTTAGGAATTAACGTTTATCTTGTTTCGGTAGGTCCAGAAAGAAGTCAAAATATTATTCGTAAAGAATTGTTTTAAAAAAAATTGACAAACAATAAAAAAACCGTCTCATTTTCCCTGAGGCGGTTTTTGTTTTATGAATATTTGTTTGTTTTCATCGTGCTCTATTAACTTAATAATTAATGTTTTGTAAAAATGTTACGATTTCTCTCAGCATGATAACTATAATAACAGGCTGATTTTGTGAGGTATCAGTCTGAGCTTAGTCGAATACTTGGGTTGTAAGAAAAAACAAATAAATTTTTGGTTTTATCTTTTTAATATATTTATTAGTAATGTTTTAAATATGTAATAATTGTTTGGCAAAAGTTTTGATAGTAATTCTGTAACTTGTCGACAAAGTTGTATAACTAATAATCATTAATTCAAATAATTTTTACTAACCAAAAGATTTTAATGATGAAACATCTACTCAATGATTCCGAACTTCGTTTTAATGAAATTCTCTTCGAAGGAAGAAATAAAAAATACGGAGCGTACGCTTTACGTAACGAAGCTGATGGTGTATTAACCAAATCTATGTTTGTCGGCGTTGCTTTATTTGCTGCTTTCTCTGTAGCACCACTTTTCCTTACTATTTTTAAATCTACTGATATCAAAGAAAAACCTAAGATTTTTGTAGAAGGCAATCTTAAAAATGTGGATCAAATCGATAAGCAAAATCCGCCTACGATTCTACCTCCGAAAAGTGATAATATAACTACGGTGGAATCTCGTATTCCCACACCTGTTCGCGATTCGCATAAAGAAACTCCTCCAGCAACACTTGCTGAATCCGAAAATGCAGTTCGAGGATTTGAAAATAAAAAAGGAGATGATCCCATTGTGCAATATGTGCCTCCTGTTGTATCATCAGTTCCAGGAGTGGCAACACAAAATCCACCAGCACAAGTGGTTGCGAAGCCAGTAAGCAATGATCCTGTTGAAAATCCGGATATCAGTGCAAAATTTCCTGGCGGAATCAATGCGTTCCGGAATAAAGTTGTCCAAAATTTTGATACTTCAGATTTTGCAGGTTCTGGGGAAAAAATCTCTACTTCAATTGTATTTATAGTTGAGAAGGATGGGAGTATTTCGAATATCAAAGCGAACGGAAAAGATTCATATTTTAACCGCGAGGCAGAATCAACCATTAAGAAAATAAAAGGAAAATGGTCGCCCGCTCAAGTAAATGGTCAACCCGTAAGAAGTTATTTTACCATACCCATTTCTATGATTTTTGAATAAAATAGGTTATAGAAAAACCATTGAAGTTATCCACAAGTTTGCGAAATTTGTGGATAATTTTTTGACTATTTAAACGTTTAATTAACAGTATTTTAACGGGATATTGGGTTTCTGGACTAAGGTTAAAATCAAAAAAAATGTATTTTTGTGAATTAAAACGAAATTATGGCGAAAATCATTGGTATTGCCAATCAGAAAGGCGGTGTAGGTAAAACCACAACAGCAGTAAATCTCGCTGCTGCATTAGGCGTTTTGGAAAAAAAGGTATTGCTTATTGATGCCGATCCACAAGCGAATGCCACTTCAGGACTTGGAGTGGAAGAAGTTGAGTTTTCCACATACAACCTTTTGGAACACAGTGCTGATGCTCGAAAATGCGTGAAGAAAACAGCTTCGCCCAATTTGGATATTATTCCATCGCATATTGATTTGGTAGCTGCGGAGATTGAACTTGTAGATCGTGAAAATCGTGAATACATGTTGAAAGATGCCTTGCAATCGGTGAAAAACGATTACGATTTTGTCATCATTGATTGTGCCCCAAGTTTAGGATTGATTACCGTGAATGCATTAACCGCATCCGATTCAGTAATAATACCAATTCAGTGCGAATATTTTGCTTTGGAAGGTTTGGGTAAATTGCTCAATACCATAAAAAATGTTCAAAAAATTCATAATCCAGATCTTGATATTGAAGGATTGTTGCTCACCATGTACGATAGCCGACTTCGACTTTCCAATCAGGTGGTGGAAGAAGTTAATTCTCATTTCCCTGAAATGGTTTTCGAAACAATCATTAGTAGAAACGTTCGCTTAAGCGAGGCGCCTAGCTTTGGAGAAAGTATTTTAAATTACGATGCAGAAAGTAAAGGGGCAATTCAATATCTTCAGTTGGCCGAGGAAGTACTTTTGAAGAATGAAAACCTGGTGAATAACGAAGAAGCATAATATCTACAGAAAGCAAAATTTCGTGATTAACCAAAATCTACAAACAAGTATGAAAGATAAAAAAAGAGCAATGGGACGAGGTTTAGGTGCTATTTTGAGCGCAGAATCCAAAGCTTCCATTAACTCCGCGACCGATAAAGGTGCTGAAAAATTTGTGGGAAATATCGTTGAGATTCCGATTGAAGATATTTACCCAAACGCAACTCAGCCAAGAACTTATTTTGATGAAAAAGCGTTAAACGATCTTGCTCAATCAATCAAAAATCTCGGTGTAATCCAACCCGTAACTTTAAGAAAGGAAGGCGAAAAATTCGAGATTATTTCTGGAGAACGTCGTTTTAGAGCAAGTAAAATTGCTGGTTTAACAAGTATTCCTGCGTATATCCGTTTGGTAAACGATCAGGAACTTTTAGAGATGGCGTTGGTAGAGAATATTCAGCGGGAAGATCTCGATCCCATTGAAATTGCTTTAACCTACCAAAGATTGCTTGACGAAATTGGTATGACTCAAGAAAATTTGAGTCAAAGAGTTGGGAAAGAAAGAAGCACAATTACCAATTATATTCGTTTGCTGCGTTTAACTCCAGATGTTCAAAATGCAATTAGAAGCAGTGAAATTTCTGCAGGTCACGGTAGAGCCATTATTGGAATTGAAGAACCTGAACTTCAAAATCTTTTGTTTCAGAAAATTTTGAAAGAAGGTCTTAATGTTCGCCAAGCGGAAGCTGCTGCAGCGCAGTTGAAAAATAAAGGAAATACCAAAAAACCTTCGGCAAGTGTTGTCCTTTCGAATTATCATAAAAAAGTTCAAAAATCGCTTTCTGATTCTTTGGAGATTAAAGTGGAAATTAAAACCGCTTCCAACGGTAAAAAAGGAAAACTGATTTTGGATTTTAAAAACGAGGAAGAATTGGAACATATTCTGGCACACATCAAATCTTAATGAAGTTTTTTCTTACCATAATCTTTAGTTTAATCTCCGGGATTTATTTTGCACAAGTGAATTCCGATGCAGATACGATTCGTGTAGAGCATCATCCAACGGATTCGATTTCGGCGTTAACTCCAAAATCGGAAGTGGATGTTCTTTCCGATATCGAGGTTTCGAATGCTGCGGTAACTTTATCTAAATATAATCCCACAAAAGCAGGATTGTATTCTGCTGTATTGCCGGGTTTAGGACAGTATTACAATCGAAAATATTGGAAAATTCCCATCGTTTGGGGTGCAATTGGTACAGGAGTAGGGATTACCCTTTGGAATAATAAGCAATATAAAAGATATCGCGATGCGTTTGTCGCTCAATTGAATGGCTTGCCTCACGAATTCTCGAATATTCCAGGAATAACAGCTGAAGCATTGGGTAGAACGCAGGATCGCGCGAAACGACAACGGGATTATGCCATTGCGGTTACAGGATTAATTTATGTGTTAAATATTGTTGATGCTGTGGTTGATGCACATTTGTACGAAGGTCGACATGATCCCGATTTAGCACTTCAGCCAACAATTATTTATGATGAATTTGCACTTCAAAATACGGCTAAAGCAGGTTTAAGTTTGAATTTTAAATTTTAGAAAAAATTCAAATTAATGATTGCTGTTAAAATTAGAACTTCTTCTTTAAATAAAAAATAAACATGAAAATTGCATTAGTAGGATACGGAAAAATGGGTAAAATTATTGATGCCATTGCCACCGATCGAAATCACGAAATTGTCGCGCGCCTAAGCGAAACGCCAACAAAGGAATCTTTAAATGGTGCGGACGTAGCAATTGAATTTTCGCAGCCAGAAGTGGCTTTTAACAATATAAAGGTGTGTTTAGAAAATCAAATTCCCGTGGTGTGCGGAACTACAGGTTGGCTTGCAAAAAGATCGTTGGCGGAGCAACTTGCTGTCGAAAATAATACTGCATTTTTATATGGTTCAAATTTCAGTTTGGGAGTAAATTTGTTTTTTGCACTCAACGAAAAACTCGCCAATATGATGAATGCTTTTCCTGAATATAATGTTCAATTGGAAGAAATTCATCATACCCATAAAAAAGATGCGCCGAGCGGAACAGCCATTTCTTTAGCAGAAGGAATTATACACCAAAATAATCGTTTTAATGCATGGAAGTTGGAAGAAACACAGAACGAGCAATTGGGTATTTTTGCCATTCGTGAAGATGAAGTTCCTGGAACGCACAGCGTTTTTTATCGCAGCGATGTGGATGAAATCGAAATCAAACACACTGCTTTTAGCAGAAATGGTTTTGCATTAGGAGCCGTAATTGCAGCCGAATGGATTGCAGGGAAAAAGGGAACTTTTACGATGAAAGATGTTTTGGGTTTAGAGTAATGTAACAAATGTACATTGCTTAACACTAATGTTTTATACAATTTAATTTGCGTAACTACGCATTCAATACTCGATAATACGAATGAATTACTTTCTAACTTATACCCTCTATGTTTTAATTTTATCGGTGTTAATGGGAATTTCCACTTGGAAACTCTTCAAAAAAATGGGCTATAACCCGTTTTTTGCATTTGTGCCATTTTATAATTATTTCATTATTCTTAAAGAAACCGAAAACCCCAAATGGTGGAGTGCGCTATCGTATTTACCAATTGTGGGACCGATTATGATGTCGGTGTTTCATATTTTCTTGATGAATAAATTTGGAAAAAGAAGCTTCACGGAACGTTTGCTTACGGTTGTTCTTCCTTTTATTTATATGGCGTTTGTTAATTACGGAAAAGATGTTGAGGTTGTAAACGATAAAGATGAATTTTTGCTTCCTGGCGAAGAAGCTTCCGAGAAGAAAAAAGATACATTATTCGGGTCGATTACTTTCGCGGTAGTTTTTGCAACGATTATTCATACATTCATTACGCAACCATTCGGGATTCCTACGGGCTCTATGGAACGTACTTTATTGGTAGGGGATTTTCTGTTTGTAAATAAATTAAATTATGGATACCGAATGCCAATGCGTCCTTTGTCAATTCCGTTTTTACAAGGAACAATTTTCGATGCAGGTCAAAAGGGTAATCCTAAAGATGATCCTAAATCTTACGTGGAAGCTGTAAAACTTCCTTACTTTAGATTTCCTGGTTGGGATGAAGTAAAGAAAAACGATATTGTCGTTTTCAATTATCCGCAAGATTCTGTTCATACGGCGATCGATCGTAAAGATCCTTACGTAAAAAGATGTGTTGCCGTTGCGGGTGATATTGTTGAATTCCGTGCTGGAAAACTTTTCGTAAATGGTAAGCCTGAACATATTATGGGCGACCAAGAAGAGCAGCATGCATTTATTGTGGAGACGAGCGATCAATTGGATATTCAAGGGTTGTTTAGCCAATATGGTTTTTTACCTGTTCAACAAAAACAAAGTGAAAATGGGTTTACGTATTTCTTTCAAGGATTAACCGATAAAACAGCTGCAGAAATCAAGCAAATTCCTACTGTCAGAAGCATCACGGAACATATTATGCCAAAAGGTGAAGCTTCCGTAAATTATAAAGTAAATGCAAATCGCGATGCTTACACGAAAAATATTGATACTGCACAGTCGATTTTCCCAATCAATAAAAATTGGAATCAAGATTGGTACGGACCATTAAAAATTCCAAAAAAAGGAGATGTGGTTACTTTAAATCAAGAAACATTACCGGAATATCAATGGATCATCAGCGAATATGAACACAATCATCTTGAAAATAAAAACGGTAAAATTTACGTTAACGGTCAAGAAGCTCAGCAATATACGATTAAGCAAAATTACTATATGATGATTGGTGATAACCGAGATGCTTCACTAGATGCTCGATTTTTCGGTTTTGTTCCTGAAGAAAATATCGTTGGTAAACCAATGTTTACGTGGCTAAGTTTACAAGGTACATTTGCCGATAGTTTTTCTGATGAACAAGCACCTTTTAAAATTCGTTGGGAACGAATGTTTAAAGCAACCAATACCGGAGATCCAGATAAACATTCCTATTGGTGGCTTGCTGCGATGATTTTGGTGGTGTTTTTTGGATGGGATTATATTGTGAAATTCTTTAAAAAGAAAGAAACTGAAGAATAAGTGTTCATTATGAAAAAAACTCTTTTACCCGCATTTTATCTGCCCCCAGTATCTTGGTTTACGGTATTTCTTCAACAAGATTCTGAAATTGCAATAGAACAGTTTGAACACTTTCCGAAGCAAACGTATCGAAATCGTGCCAATATCTATGGTGCAAACGGAAAACTTTCACTTATTATTCCAATTCATCATAATGGAAAAAGAGTAATGAACGAAATCGAAGTTTCTGATGTAGAAAATTGGCGCGCCCTTCATTGGAAATCGATTAAAAACGCGTATCAAAGTTCGCCGTATTTTGAATTTTATGAAGATCAATTAAAAAGAATTTTCGAAACGGATGAGCAATCCCTTCTTTTATTTAATTTGAATGCTTTAAAAATACTTCTTTCCATTTTAAAAATAGAAAAGGAATATATTTTGAATACAGAATATTCGGCAATTTTTGAAGGCGATGATTATCGAAATCATTTTTCAGCAAAAAAGCCTGAAACACTAAACTTAGAACCTTATTACCAAACGTTTTCGGATAAGTTAGGATTTATCGAGGATTTATCAATTATCGATCTTATTTGTAACAAAGGCCCAGAAAGCCTTACCTATCTGAAACATAATAGTACAAAATTAGTATAATGAAAAAATTAATTATTGCGGCTGCGTTTTTATCGGGATTAAATTTCGCTTTTGCTCAAACAGCAGAAACGTCGGTTGATCCGATGCAGGATAAAGATTTAATGACTTGGTACCATAAAGATTTTGCGAAAGATCAAGTGTATGGCGTTAATACACAAGCTGCATATGAGTTTTTAGAGAGCAAAGGTTTAAAACCTAAACCAGTAATCGTTGGTGTTCTCGATAGCGGAGTTGAAGTAGATCATCCTGGTTTGATAAAAAATATGTGGACCAATCCAAACGAAGTACCCAATAATGGTAAGGATGACGATGGAAATGGATATATAGATGATGTTCATGGTTGGAATTTTATCGGTGGAAAAAATGGAGATGTTGATGTTGATAATATGGAGGTAACCCGTATCGTAAAACAATACAAACCAATTTTTGAAGGTGAAAACTCTACGGAAAATAAAGCAAATCAAGCAAGGATGCCTGAAGAGTTTGAAATGTACATGAAATCGAAAGAGATTTTCAGTAAAAAAAGCATTGAAGCGCAACAAAGCTATGAGTTTTATAACAAGCTAAATGCAACCATACCCACAATGGTAAAATTATTAGGTGATAAAAATTTAACAGCGGATAATGTTGCGGCAATTAAATCAACCACTCAAGATGAAGCCATCTCGGTGAGAATTTTGTCGCAGTTGCTTAATGATCCAGCTGTTGCCGGAAAATCTTCAGAGGAAGTGGGTACATATTTAGGCGATCAAATGAAAGAAGCTTTAGATTATTTTGCGCCTCAAGCAACAAAACAATATAATTTAGATTTTGATAGCAGAGCAGAAATAGTTGGCGACCACTATAACGACTATAACGAAAAGTTCTACGGTAACAATCACTATGAAGGTCCAGATGCTCAACACGGAACTCACGTCGCAGGAATTATTGCAGGGTTACCCCATGATAACGAAGTGCAATATGGGGTAGGATATAAAGTTGCAAAAATTATGACCGTTCGTGCTGTTCCCGATGGTGATGAACGCGATAAAGATGTCGCAAATGCCATTCGTTATGCTGTAGATAATGGTGCAAAAATTTTAAACATGAGCTTCGGAAAACCAGTTTCTCCAGGTAAAAAATATGTTTGGGATGCATTTAAATATGCACAAGATAAAGGTGTTTTGTTGGTGAAAGCCGCTGGGAATGACAATGAAGATTTAGCAGATCATGTGTATTATCCAACTAATTTTTATAAAGTTACGGACGAAAAACCATTCATCAATAATATGATTGTTGTTGGTGCAAGTACCAATAACAACGAGCAGCTTCGTGCAGGTTTTTCTAACTATAATAAAAAGTTGGTAAATGTTTTTGCACCAGGAGATAAAATTTATTCTACCGTTCCTGATGGTAAATATGAATATTTGCAAGGGACTTCAATGGCATCTCCAGTGGTTGCAGGAGCGGCTTCCGTTTTGTTAGCGTATATGCCCAATTTAACCCCAGCACAAGTCATTGAATCTTTAGTTAAAACCTCAAATTTATCCAATGGTACAGCAGGAATCGCTACAAACCCTAATGAAACATTTGGAGCTTTAGCTGAATCGGGTGGTGTAATTGATGTGGCAAAGGCAGCAGAATATGCATATACCCACTTTTTTAAACAAGGGAAAAGTGTAAAAGAAAAAGCTACTTTGAAAAGAGCACGTTCTAAAAAAGTATCGAAGTAATACCTTTTTAGATTTAAGAATAAAATGAAAGTCCGATTTTTTCGGACTTTTGTGTTTAAAATGATTAAAATGGCATAATTTTATATGATAGATGAGTAATCAATTATTTAAAGCTATGAAAAAAATATTGTTCGCAGGAATCATTGGTGCAGCATTTCTAACCTCTTGCTCCACTGCAAAAACAGCTCAAGCCAATCGTGCAGAATTCATGAAATTAAAAGGAGATTGGCAGATTACTTCGGTTAATTACGATAATAATTACAAAGTAAAACCTTTCGATGAAGGTGCAGATGCGCAATGTTGGGTAGGGAGTACTTGGAAATTAGTTCCTAACAATTATACTGGAAATTACACCATTAATGGTGGAGGCGATTGCCCATCCGTTACTCAATCTTTTAAGTTTGATGTTTTGAACGGATCTCAATTTCAATTCAAAAAAATTGCTGACGGAACAAAAGCGAAACAAAATATTGCTGGTTATGTGTTGAATCTTGTTGGGCAAACTGAAAATTCATTCACGCTACAACAAAATATTCCTTCAGATGGACAAAACGTTCAAATTAATTATACGTTCCAAAAAGTTTCTCAATAAATCTTCTTTTTCAAATATTTAATAGTAAAATCAACCTTATGAAAATTTTTAATAAAACAAATATTGTTGCAGCACTCTTATCTTCAACATTATTGCTTACAAGTTGCGAAACTGTGCAGAATGCAAATAGCCAACAAAAAGGAACCGCAATTGGTGCAGCTGCAGGTGCTGTATTAGGTGGAATTCTTGGGAATAACTTAGGTAAAGGTAAAAATGCTCCTGCTGGTGCTGTTTTAGGAGGTATCGTTGGTGGTGTTGCCGGAAACGTTATCGGTAAAAAAATGGATAAACAAGCAAAAGAAATTCAAGAAACTTTACCTGGTGCCGAAGTGGAAAGAGTAGGAGAAGGAATTAAAGTTACCTTAAAAGAAAATATGGTAAACTTTGCGTTTGACTCTTCGAATTTAACCGATGCAGCAAAAGCAAATCTTGATAAATTAGCAACTGTTTTAGCAAATAATCCAGATACCAATATCAATATCTACGGACATACAGATAGTAAAGGTGCAGATCAATACAATCAAAGTCTTTCTGAAAGAAGAGCAAATGCTGTTAAGACGTATTTGGTAAGCAAAGGTATTGCGACTTCAAGAATGATTGCGATGGGTATGGGTGAAAAAGAACCTGTTGCAACTAACGATACAGAAGCAGGTAGAGCAGAAAACCGTCGTGTAGAATTTGCCATTACAGCAAACGAGGACATGATTAACGATTCTCAAACAACAAATTGATTTTCATACTTAAAATCATAAAATATAGAACCGCTTAGGCGGTTTTTTTTATTTTAAAATCAGTAATTTTGCAATTGCTTTACAACATTTGATGATTTCATATTTAAAACTTTTACGCCTAGGCCAGTGGGTAAAAAACCTATTTGTTTTTACGGCGCTTTTTTTCTCCGGAAATATTACCAATAGCGATCTTTTTATCAAAAGTATTTACGCATTCTTTGTATTTTCACTTACCGCAAGTACCATTTACATCATTAATGATTATAGCGATATCGAATCGGATAAAAAACATCCTGAAAAGAAGTTGAGGCCATTGGCTAGCGGTGCGATATCCAAAAACTCAGCGAAAGTTTTGTTATTTTTTCTGTTTGTGATCGTTGTAGGGCTAATCATTGCTGGACAATACATTTTTCAGATGGCGATCTGGAAATTTGCTTTTATCATTGGTCTGTATTTCGTAATGAACATTGCATATACTTTTAAACTAAAGCATGTCGCCATTATAGATGTTACGATTATCGCAGTTGGTTTTGTACTCCGTGTTTTAGCAGGCGGTTATATTACAGGGATTATCGTTACGCAATGGGCCGTCTTGCTTACGTTTGTGCTTGCTCTTGTTTTAGCAATTGGCAAGAGAAGAGGTGAATTAATCAACGCACAAGTTTCTGGTAAAACCAGAAGAGCATTAGATGGATATAATGTTCAGTTTGCAGATATCGCACTTTCCATTAGCTGTACCCTTGTAATAGTTTGTTATTTAATGTTCACCCTTTCGCCGGAAGTTCAGCAGAAGTTTCACCCAAGGGTTTTTTATACGGTGATTTTTGTCGTTTTTGCCATTCTTCGTTATTTGCAACAAACGTTGGTGTACAATAAAACAGAATCGCCGACTAAAATTGTATATAAAGATCGCTTTATCCAAGTAACCTTGGTATTGTGGTTAATTGTTTTTCTCCTCCAAATCTATTATAAGTGATGAAACCAAATTACGTACAACCAGTAACCAATTGGGGCAACTTTCCTGTCGTGGAAAAAGAAATGAGATCCGATGATGCACTCTCAGGAATTAAAAAGTTTGTAAAAAAGAATAGCGAAGTTATCGCTCGTGGTAACGGAAGATGTTATGGAGATGCTTCATTAGGAGAGCATATTTTTTCTACAAAAAGACTCAATAAATTTATTCATTTTGATCGGCTTAATGGTATTATCGAGTGTGAATCTGGCGTTTTACTTTCCGATGTTCTAGAAGTGGTGGTGCCGCAAGGATACTTTTTATACGTAACTCCAGGAACAAAATTCATCTCGGTTGGTGGTGCAATTGCATCCGATGTTCATGGTAAAAATCATCATGCAGAAGGTTGTTTTTCCGAGTGGGTAATTTCATTTCAACTTTTAAATGAAAATGGTGAAGTAATAACATGCTCTCGTGAAGAAAATGAAGATGTTTTTTGGGCTACAATTGGAGGAATGGGACTTACAGGAATCATTATTTCTGCCAAGTTTCAACTTAAAAATATCGAATCTGCATATATTCGTCAAGAAAGTATTAAGGCAGAAAATCTGGATGAAATATTTCGTCTTTTTGATGAAAGTGAGGATTGGACGTACAATGTAGCGTGGATCGATTGTTTGCAGAAAGGCAAAAATATCGGGAGAAGCATTTTGATGCGTGGAGAACATGCATTAAAAGCGGAGTTGCCCTCTAATAAGGCGGAGAAACCACTTCGCTTAAAAGGAAAACTTGAGCCCAATGTGCCTTTTTATTTTCCAGGTTTTGTTTTGAATGCGTTAACAGTAAAGATTTTTAATTGGCTCTATTTCGGGAAACAACGAAAAAAGGAAGTTAAAAATTTTGTCGATTATGAAACCTTTTTCTATCCTTTAGATGCAATTCATAATTGGAACAGAATTTACGGAAAAAGTGGATTTATTCAATATCAAATGGTTATACCAAAAGAACAAGGTAAAGAAGGTATGAAAAAGATTTTGGAAACAATTGCACATTCCGGAAATGGCTCTTTTTTAGCGGTGCTTAAACTTTTTGGCAAAAATAATCCGCAAGCGTACAACTCCTTTCCAATGGAAGGGTATACGTTAGCTCTGGATTTTAAAGTGAATTCAAAATTGAAAAAACTTGTTCACCAAATCGATGAAATTGTAGAACAATATGGCGGTAGAATTTATCTCACAAAAGACAGCATGAGCAAATCTTCATTAACAAACTATTTGAAAAACGTAGATTCTTCAAAATTTGTTTCGCTTCAGCATAAAAGAATTTTAAAACACGCAAACCTTTAGAAGATGATCGTTTTAGGAAGCAATTCAGAAGTCGCACAGGCTTTTATTGAAAAGGTTTTACAAGAAAATCATAAATTCGAAACCCTATATTTATTTACCTCTAATCCAGAAACTACTGAAAAATTTGCGAAGCATATTGATGTAAAATATCTTCAAAATTCGGAAATCATTGCGCTTGATTTAATGAAGCCAATCGATTACTCAAGTTTCGACTATATTGATTCTCATCTTCTCTTCTGTGCATCTGGATTTTTAGGCGAAGGTACAGAAGAAGGACTGTACGATAATCTAAATACAGAACGAATTATCAATATTAATTACGCAAAATTAATTCCCGTTCTCAATTATTTTGCGAAAAAAATGCAATCCAAGCGTTCAGGTAGTATGATCGTGCTTTCTTCCGTGGCCGGAGATCGCGGAAGGCAGAGTAATTTTATTTACGGCAGCGCAAAAGCAGGTTTAACCGCATACTTAAGCGGGCTGCGTAATTATTTATATGCAGACAAGGTTCACGTGTTAACCGTGAAACCTGGTTTTATGGATACAAAAATGACAGAAGGTTTGCCTTTAAATCCTGCACTTACTGCTAATCCTAAACAAGCAGCAAAAGCTATTTACAAGGCCTGGAAAGGCAAAAAAGATGGGGTGTATGTTTTAGGAATTTGGGGTTTGATTATGTTCATTATTCGCAATATTCCTGAGTTCATTTTCAAAAAAATGAAACTCTAAACTAAACGGTCTTATTTATTGTACGGAAATAATCCTTTTCGAATAAAATTTATCTATTTTTGTCGTCATGATGAAAAAGCTGTATTTGTTTGATTTTGATGGTACTTTAACCGATAAGGATACGATGTTTCTTTATCTCCGATTTTTTAATCCTTCCAAATATAGAGTGCAGTTTTTAAAACATGTTCCTCTTTTTATCCTTCTTAAATTAACACTCGCAGATGCCGAGAAAGTGAAAAAAAGTTTTGTAGGATCAATTTTGAAAGGGGAAAAGAAATCCCATATTGAATACCAATCCGAGCGCTTTTTCGAGAAATATTATCCAGAAATTTTCCGACAAAACGCATTAGATTTTATTCAGAGAATCGATGTCAAATCCACCGAAAGTTATATTGTTACAGCATCCTTAGATATTTGGGTGAAGCCCTTTTCTGATCATTTTAAAATGAAGCTTTTAGCAACAGAAGCAGAATTTGTGAATGATGTTTTTACCGGTAATTTCTCTTCAAAAAACTGTAACGGAGTGGAAAAGGTAGCGCGTATTAAATCAGCAATTAAAGGCGAAAAATTCGATAAAAAAATTGCTTTCGGCGACACCGATGGTGATAAACCGATGTTAAACTTCGCTGATGAAAGTCATTTCCGTTTTTTTCACTAATTTCGTATCGTCAAAATCAGATTGGTTAAAATGGAAAAAGTGTATCTAGATAACGCTGCGACTACGCCTCTTGCAACGGAAGTAATTGATGAAATGGTGGGCGTACTAAAATTCAACTTTGGTAATCCTTCTTCTACTCATAGTTTTGGACAGGAAGCGAAAACCATCCTTGAAAAAGTTCGAAGAGAAATTGCAGAAGCGCTACGCGTAACACCGGCAGAGATTATTTTCACTTCTTGTGGTACAGAATCCAATAATATGATTATTAAATCTGCGGTTGAGCATTTAGGAGTGGAGCGTATTATCACATCTCCTTTGGAACATAAATGTGTTGCAGAAACGGTTCAGGATGTGAAGAATAGAAGAGGAGTCGAGGTAAAATATATTCGCCCGAACGCAAAAGGGGATATTCAAATTTCCGATATTGAAGCAGAATTAAAAGCATCCGACAAAAAAACGTTGGTAACTTTAATGCATGCGAACAACGAAATCGGAAATATTCTAGATATTAAAAAAGTAGCGGAACTTTGTAAGCAAAATAATGCACTTTTTCATTCGGACACCGTTCAAACAGTTTCTCACTTAGACTTGAATTTTGCAGATATACCACTAGATTTTGCCTCATGTAGTGCACATAAATTTCATGGGCCAAAAGGTGCAGGTTTTGCATTTGTTCGTAAAGCTACAGGCCTAAAAGGAATCATTACCGGCGGCCCGCAGGAACGAACTTTACGCGCAGGTACAGAGAATGTTTGTGGTATTGCGGGTATGGGAAAAGCATTAGAATTAGCTTTGGAAAATATGGAGGAATATTCAAGTCATATTAAATCCATTAAAAATTATGCAATTGAACAATTAACAAGTGCAATTCCAGGTATTAAATTTAATGGTAGAAGTGCTGAGCCAGAGAGCCTTTATACGGTTTTAAGCGCATTGCTTCCTTTTAAAGATCCTCTTATTGGTTTAGAACTCGATATGAAAGGCATTGCAATTTCGCAAGGGAGTGCATGTTCTTCAGGTGCAAATAAACCATCTATGGTAATGATGATGGTGCTAAGTGATGATGATATGAATAATGGAACTCCATTGCGGATTTCATTTAGCCATCTAACAACAAAACATGAAATAGACGTGTTCGTGGATGCTTTAAAAGAAGTCGCTCTTCCGAAAATTATAGAAAAAACAAATGCAGAGCATAGATGAACAAGTCATAGGAATGGCAGTTTTTTTGATAACTTTGCAAGTGACAAAAGATAAAATAGCAACAAAATTAAATTATTTAAAATGGCATTAGAAATTACAGATAGCTCCTTTCAGGAATTAGTTCTAAACTCAGATAAACCAGTTTTGGTTGATTTTTGGGCAGTTTGGTGTGGACCATGTAGAATGCTTGGGCCAATCATTGAAGAGGTAGCTCAAGATTTTGAAGGAAAAGCAGTCGTAGGTAAAGTTGATGTAGATAATAATCAACAAGTATCCGTAGACTATGGAATTAGAAATATCCCTACAGTTCTCATTTTTAAAAATGGTGAAGTAGTAGATAAAATTGTAGGAGTATCACCAAAAGAGGTAATCGCTGAAAAACTTTCTGCACATTTGTAGGAAATTAAGAATATGATTATGAGTGCTTTCCGTTTTGGGAAGCATTTTTTTTAAAAAATAGTTTGCAGAATTGCTCAAAAAGTGTAATTTTGCACTCACCTAAAAGAAAGGAGTTCTTTATAGCAAAAATGATCCGGTAGTTCAGCTGGTTAGAATGCCGCCCTGTCACGGCGGAGGTCGCGGGTTCGAGTCCCGTCCGGATCGCAAAAGTTTTACAATTTTTACTTTAAAAAAATGATCCGGTAGTTCAGCTGGTTAGAATGCCGCCCTGTCACGGCGGAGGTCGCGGGTTCGAGTCCCGTCCGGATCGCAACACTATTTTTTAATAGTCACAATGCTTTAAAACATTTGTTTTAAAGCATTTTTTTTGTTTTAAACATTTTTAGAGATAGCTAAAAACGGATCAAGAAGAAAACTTGTGGACTAGGCAAAAAATATTGGATAAGAGATTTATCGCTTCTGCACTTTGTTACAGTGCTGTCTTATATTATAAGAGTAATTCACTTGCTCAAATGAAGTTGTGAGGTTTAATTCTTTCCAGAGACGTCAATTACCATATAAATCAATCATTGCTTTTTCCCTTGCAAACTTTTGTAGTTCACATTCAGATGGTTGAGGGATTAGTTGAATATAATTATGTAAAAAGTTTGGATATTGGTGATAAGTTCTTACATTTGCAGTCCCGATAAAGAGGGGGGCGA
>JAFAGO010000029.1 GCA_023422635.1 Bacteroidota bacterium | reverse complement strand
TCATCAAGGTTAGGATCAATCACAAAAACCTCGCAATTTTCAGGAATGTAATGGATTAAGCTTGCGGCAGGGTAAACTTGCATTGAAGTTCCTATCACCAACAATACGTCTGCATCCGACACCTGTGTAATCGCATTTTCCATTTCGGGAACCATTTCTCCAAACCAAACAATATGTGGTCGCAGCTGTACACCTTCAAAATTTAAATCACCAATATTCAAATCTTTTTCCCACGGAATACTGTTATTATCGGCGTTCACGGGACGCGCTTTTTTGAGTTCACCATGAAGATGAATAATTTTTGAAGATCCCGCGCGCTCATGAAGATCGTCGACATTTTGGGTGATAATTTGCACGTTAAAATCTTGTTCTAATTCGGCTAAAATTTGGTGCGCTTCGTTAGGTTGAACTTCATTCAATTGTCTTCGGCGAAGATTGTAGAAGTTGAGCACTAATTCTGGATTTCTTGCAAAACCTTCTGGACTTGCAACGTCTTCAATCCTGTGGTTTTCCCATAAACCGTTGTGATCGCGAAAGGTTTGAATTCCACTTTCAGCAGAAATTCCTGCACCACTTAATACGACTAATTTTTTCTTCTGTTTCATATTCTAAGATACAAAAATTAGCGCATTCAACAGTAGTTTTTCTAACTGTAATAATGAAAACTTGTTGAAGTTAGGCGATCTTTTTATCGTAAATCATTTATTTTTGGTACGATTTCTTCTTTGAAGTGTTGAATTTTCATTGTGAAGGAACATAAAATAAGTGTGATAAAGTAATGGTATACTACTGTTGAAGGTGATCAGCGATGATAAACGTAATTTTTTTAAAATTAAATTAAAGTAAAGCGCGCTCGCTAATCGTCATACGCATTATGGAGATGCTCCCTGAAATAAAAATGTCCGATCTGGAAAAACAAAATATCGTTTCGCAAGCCGTTCGCAATTACGGCGGAAAACTGATGTCGTTTATTCGTCCAAAGGTGAAAAATACGGAAGATGCTGAAGATATTCTTCAAGAAGTATGGTATCAATTCAGTAACCTTTCGAATATTTCCGAAATTGTAAATATCGGCAGCTGGCTATACCGCGTAACGACCAATAAAATTACCGATCGGTATCGAAAAAAGAAAACCGAGCATTTGGAAGATTTTATTGTTCAAGATGAAGAAGGGAGTTTTTCTGTGAAAGAAATTCTGTTAATGGATACTTCCCAAAGTCCTGAACTTAAACTTTTTCAAGATGAATTTTGGAAAGAATTGATGAAATCTCTCGATGAACTTCCCGAAAAACAACGCTACGTATTTTTCGAAAACGAACTGAACGATCGCACCCTTCAAGAAATTGCGAACGAACTGAACGAGAATTTAAAAACCATCATCAGCCGAAAGCAATACGCTGTAAAGTATTTGCGCATTAAACTTAACCAATTGTATAAAGATCTTAACGATTAAAAGTAATAAAATGAAAAAAAATAAAATAGCGAAATTCCTATGCCTTTTCCTTGCAATTGTGGCCATGTTTTTTCTGGTTTCAGGGATTGTAATGGGCCTGTGGAATGCAATTCTTCCAGAAGTTATTGGTGTAAAAAAAGTGAATTTTTGGCAAGCAATGGGAGTTCTATTATTAAGTAAAATTCTTTTTGGAGGAATAAAAGAAGGCAAAGAAAAATGGAGAAATTGGAAAAACGCCAACTGTACCCATTCAAATTTGGATTTTAATGATGAAGAACATGAGCTTTTTAAAAATAAATTGAAAGAACATTTTGGAACATCCAAATTTTGTAGAAAAAAAGATCTGGAAGAATAAAGTAATTTCACTTTTTGTGCGTCTTAATAAATGAAGAGGTTAAATAAAATAAAGTAGTAAAATTTAAAATTTAAAAAAATGAAAAATTCAAATGTTAAAAATGCAATCGGTGCACTTGCTGTCGTTGGTGGAATTTTAGCGCTAAAAAAAATTGCAGAAAAAAGAAGCTTTGTAAAAAACCTTTTGAACGAATATGGAATTAAAGAACATTCACCTTTCGGTTTTGCAGATAAAATTAGAGATTTGAGCGACGAGCAATATGATGAATTGAAAACGAAGATTAAAGACAAATTTTCTTGTAAATGTTGCCATGTGCAAAAAGTAGCAAAAGTGTAATTCCTGAATTTTCTAGTAAACAGTGAGCGCAGTTTTAAATGTACATAAACATTTAGTAAGCTGCATATTTTAGAAATACACATACGAAAGCGGAACGATAAATGGCGTTCTGCTTTTTTATTTTATGTATTTTTGCAACGCGAATTTTCAACCGTTTGAAGGATTATTACTACTTTTTGGGCGTTTCTCAAGATGCTTCTTCTGAAGACATCAAAAAAGCCTATCGTAAACTTTCCCTCAAATATCATCCCGATAAAAATGAAAATGATGCATTTTTCGAGCGTCGCTTTCTTGAAGTTCAAGAAGCCTACGAGCATTTAATTGATTCCGAAAAAAGGAGAATATTCGATCAGAATTTTGCCCATCAACAACGCAGTAACGTTCATCTATTGCCACCGCATATTAAAAAATTTACGGCAAGCAAGATCCGAGCAAAAAAAGGAGAAGAAATTATTGTGAATTGGCAAACGCAAAATGCAGATGTGGTAAAAGTTCTTCCTTTTGGATTAGAAAAACCTTTTGGTGAGCGTATTTTTAAAATTACAGAATTTAAAGAGGGGAAATTTCAAATGATGTTGCATGCTACCAATTCTCATTTGAATAAAACTGTTGTTCAAGGCATTACGATTACCGAAATTTTTGATGGCGATGCGGAACGATTTCGAAGTGATGTTGAAGAGCTTTTTGCTCAAAAGCAAACGGAATCCATACACAAAAATTCTCCGCAAAAATGGTTGAAAGTATTGCTGTTTGTTGTGCTGTTGGCTGTGTTATTGTATTTTCTATTACAATAAGGGTTACGCCATTTTTAGTCTTCCAGGGCACTTTTTGCAACGTTTCCCTTTTTTGAATTTTTTACAACATTTTTTCTTGTCGCAAAACATTTCATTGCTGTACGAAAAGGCAGGCGCAAGCGGTGCGATTTTAAAAGCAGTTGTGGGCATATTCATGTTGCAAATATACATTTATTTAGAATAAATCAAAATTGTTTTATAGGTTTTAAATTAATATCAATACGAAGCAAATTCGATTTACGGTTCATAACGATGCAAATTAGGTGTCGGAATTATTAATTTTTAGATTTCCAAATTCCAACATTAACAATTAACTTTAGATTGGGCTTTGTTTTGAAAATTTGTATCTTTACGAGCATCATCTCTTACTGAAAATCTAATAAAATATATGAATACAACACAGTTTGTGAACCGCCACATTTCCCTAAATGAAAACGATAAAAAGGAAATGCTGGCGAAAATTGGCGTTTCTGATAGTAATGAACTCATTGCTCAAGCCATTCCAAAATCCATTCGGTTACAACAAGAACTTGAGCTTTCAGAACCTTTATCGGAATTCGAAATGCTTGAGCATTCCAAAGCGCTCGCATCGAAAAATGCAATGTTCGACAATTATATTGGCTTTGGTTATTTTGGGACCATTTTACCTGCGCCCATTCAAAGAAATATTTTTGAAAATCCAGGTTGGTACACTGCTTACACGCCTTACCAAGCAGAAATTGCACAAGGAAGATTGGAAGCGTTGCTGAATTTTCAAACCGTTGTTTCAAGTTTAACCGGTTTTCCGTTGGCCAATGCATCTCTTTTAGATGAAGGTACGGCAGCTGCAGAAGCGATGCACATGTTTTTTGAAAGCAGAACAAAAGAGCAAAAGAAAAATGATGCTCGTAAATTCTTTATTTCAGATTTGGTGCTTCCGCAAACGATTGCTGTGATCAAAACAAAATCTGAAGGTTTAGGAATTGATGTAATTGTGGGGAATCACAAAAATCATCAGTTTAACGATTCTTATTTTGGCGTCTTGCTTCAATATCCTGGTAAAAATGGGATTGTATTGGATTATACAGAACATATAAACAACTGCAAAGAATTCAACCTTCAAGTGGCCGTTGCTTGTGATATTTTAGCTTTGGTGAAGTTAAAATCTCCGGTTGAAATGGGCGCAGACTGTGCTGTGGGAACAACGCAACGATTTGGAATTCCGATGGGATATGGCGGTCCACATGCTGCCTATTTTGCTTGTAAAGAGGTTTATAAACGTGATATTCCAGGTAGAATTATTGGAGTTTCACAAGATATGTACGGGAAACGTGCCCTTAGAATGGCGCTTCAAACGAGAGAACAACATATTAAAAGAGAAAAAGCCACGTCTAATATTTGTACTGCGCAAGTTCTTTTGGCCGTAATGGCGGGGATGTATGCGGTGTATCACGGCGCAAATGGACTGCGTTTTATTGCGGATCAAATTCATTATAAAACCAATGCGCTAAACGATGCGCTACAACTTTTAGGTTTTGATGTTGTGGAAGAACCTGTTTTTGATACCGTTAAAATCAGAATCCACGAAAATGATAAGCCTGCGTTAATGCGATTAATGCGAGATCATAAAATCAACCTCAATTACTTTTCTGAAGGAATTGTCAGTATATCGCTTGATGAAACGTCGACAATGGCGAGAATTCAAAGACTTTTGGATACGTTCGCTCATTTTTTAAATAAACAAGCATTCAAAATTACGCTAAAAGAAGAATATTCAATCCCAAGTGAACTTTTGCGTAAAGATGAAATTCTTACCGAAACCGTTTTTAATCAATACCATACCGAAACGGAATTGATGCGCTATATTAAACGTTTGGAGAGAAAAGATCTTTCTTTAACACACTCTATGATTTCTTTAGGTTCCTGCACAATGAAGCTGAATGCCGCTGCAGAAATGCTTCCATTGTCTTGGGCAGAGTGGGGAAATGTGCACCCATTTGTTCCTACAGAGCAAGCGGGCGGCTATCAGGAAGTGATAAAATCTTTAGAGGGTGATCTTGCTACCATTACAGGTTTTGCAGGAACATCTTTACAGCCTAATTCTGGTGCTCAAGGGGAATATGCCGGTTTAATGGTTATTCGTGAATATCAAAAATCGATCGGCGAGAAAAATAGAAATATCGTTTTAATTCCTCAATCTGCCCATGGAACCAATCCTGCATCTGCGGCGTTGGCTGGAATGAAAGTTATTGTGGTGAAAAATCTTGAAAATGGGGAAATCGATTTTGAAGATCTTAAATCGAAAGCGGAACAACATAAAGAAAATCTTTCTGCGGTGATGATTACGTATCCTTCAACATATGGATTTTTTGATTCCAATGTGAAGGAAATTACAAAACTCATTCACGATTGTGGAGGGCAAGTGTATATGGATGGTGCCAACATGAATGCGCAGGTTGGATTTACAAGTCCAGGTGAAATTGGCGCAGATGTTTGTCATCTCAATTTACATAAAACCTTTGCAATTCCGCACGGTGGAGGCGGTCCTGGGGTTGGTCCTATTTGTGTTGCCGAACATTTGGTTCCTTTTTTACCAAGTAACCCGAATATTAAAATCGGAACTAAAGAATCGATTGATGCGATTTCCTCAGCGCCGTATGGATCGAGTTTGGTTCTGAATATCTCGTATGCGTATATCAAAATGTTAGGCGCTTCTGGTTTGAAGAAAGCAACTGAATACGCAATAGTAAATGCGAATTATTTAAAAGAAGTTTTAGCAGAGCATTTCCCAATTTTGTACTGCAATGAAAATGGTCGAGTAGCACATGAATGCATTGTGGATTTTCGCCAATTTAAACCGCTCGGTATTGAAGTTGCGGATGTTGCTAAAAGATTGATAGATTATGGTTTTCACGCGCCAACCGTTTCATTTCCAGTGCCAGGAACTTTAATGATCGAACCTACAGAATCCGAAAGTAAATCCGAAATTGATCGTTTTGCAGATGCGCTTATTTCGATTAAAAAAGAAATCGAAGAAATTGCATCCGGAAGTGCTGATCCAAAAAATAATGTTTTGAAGAATGCACCTCATACGGAGCAAGTGGTAATTTCAGATTCTTGGGATAAACCGTATAGTCGAGAAAAAGCAGCGTATCCTTTAGAATGGGTTCGCGATCATAAATTTTTCGCAACCGTTTCTCGAATTGATGAAGCATTTGGCGATAGAAATTTAGTGTGCACTTGCGTACCTATCGAAAGTTATATGTAATCTCTTGAAAATACAATTCAATAAAAAATCCCTGCGTAGAACAGGGATTTTTTTATGGATTTCTATGAGAATTATTCTTTAATAATTTTTGAAGTATAGATTTTTCCAGCGGTGTTTTTTACTTTAACCATATACGATCCAGAAGGTAATTTTTTTAAATTAATTTCTTTTCTATTTTCTGATTGTAGAACGCTTTGTCCCGCAAAATTATAAATTTCAATTTGGCTTACATTTTCATTTTCAGGGAGTTGGATATTGAGCTGATCTTTAACTGGATTTGGATAAATATTGACTTTTCCTTTGTTGGTGTTCGTAACTGCTAAAACTTCATCGTTAATTCGAATGTTGTCGTAGTAAGCATCGCCACCAAAGTTATTATGTAAAAAATTCACACCATTAATGTTCGCTTTCGCGTTATTATCGGCTTCGTGAATTAAAATATTGTCCAAATAATAAGAAACTTTCTCGGCTGTAAAATGAACTTTCAAGTTATACCATTGGTTGGTGTTCCAAGTTTGATTCGCATACAAGAAACCAGAAAAATTTACATCAGAATAAATATAAATATACCCTCTGTTTTCAAATCCAACAGCAGTTAAAATATCAAATTCATTGGTGTTTTCGTTAACGGAATACACTGCAAATTCGAAATCAGCACCATTTTGTTGAGGTGCCATAAAATCGTACGAAATGGTTGTTTCGTTATAGTCTAAAGCATTTTCGAATGATTTTTCAATTCCAAAAATCGGGAACATTTGCGAATCGTATTCTGCAACATTTGCATTTTTAAAAGAAAAATTTCCCGTTTTCGCTTCTTCATCCGTCACAATTTGATTGGTTAACATTCCGTCGCTGGTTTCGGTTACCGTCCAACCATTTTGTCCGTTGATATCGCCTAAAGTATAGCCTTCTGAAGTTTCAAATGAAATGGTTTCTTGGGAGAAAAAAAGTTGTGCCGATAAAATGGCAAGAAGTAAAATTTTACGTTTCATAATATTTTTTAATTGAACGCAAGTATAAGCATTATCTTAACATCATCAAATTTCGTTAGGGTATAATCGAACTTTCAAAGAAAAAAAACCTTCAATTTTTCAATCCGCTTGATTTTTATTGACGCTTTTGATAATATCGTTTAGCATTTCGATTTGTATTTTTTGAATTTCTAAAAGTTCCTGTTGTTGATGCATGATGAGGTGATCGAGTTTCTCGTGAAGCGCTTTAATTTCAAGTTCACTTTTTAAATTAATCATATAATCTTTTTTAGCTCGATCGCGATCTTTATCTTCTTGACGGTTTTGACTCATCATAATGATTGGCGCTTGAAGAGCCGCAATGCACGAAAGAAATAAATTGAGAAGAATGAATGGGTATGGATCGAATCCTTTATTGTGAAGCAAAACAGCATTCGAAAAAATCCACACCAATAAAAATCCCGAGAAAATAAGAATGAACGTCCAACTTCCACCAAATCCTGCAACTTTATCGGCAAGTCGCGCTCCGAAATTATCGCTTTTTAAATCATCATCATCGAGTTTTGCAGCAAGCGTCGTTTGTTTCGAAATGGATTTTACAACCACTTTTTCCATATCGGTAAGCTCGCCAATTTGCGAAGTTAGATACCCCGAAATAAAAGCTTCACGCAACGCATTGAGCTCTTCTGTCGAAAGTGTAGAATCTTCTTTAAAAGTGGGTTTTTGTTTTTGAATGAAATCTAAAAGAGAATAACGGATGTCTTTTCCGGTAATTTTTTCAGATTCGGGAAAATTTTTTCCAGAGAAGTCGCTGATGAAAGTCTTCATATAAAGGTTTTAATCAAAATTACATATTTTAACGCTAGCTTTCCTTTAAAATGGTCTTGAAGTTTTTTTGCTATTCTGTTGTAAAATTCAGTTCAGAATAAAAGTAATCACTAATCACTTAATTTTTAACGTTGTACTCTTTTTAGAAGTCTTTATTACAGATAAAATTCAAATCTGCGCTTCGCTTTTTTCAAAGAAATAGGTTATTTTTGAAGCCACTATGAATTTGAACCATTTATATTCGAATATTCGAACAGGAAAACCTACCCAAACCACAAGTTCTCGTACCGATTTTCAACGGGATTACGACCGGATTATTTTTTCATCTGCCTTTCGTAGATTGCAGAATAAAACCCAGGTTTTTCCTTTGCCAGGAAGTGTTTTTGTGCATAACCGCCTTACGCATTCTCTTGAAGTTTCTTCTGTTGGTCGAAGTTTAGGAACTGCAGCAGGAGAATTTATTTCCACTGCATTTTCAAGTGATCTTTCGGAGGATTCTAAAGTTTTTTATTTGCATAATTTAAGTAACGTTATGGCGTCCGCATGTTTGTGTCACGATATCGGAAATCCCGCATTTGGTCATTCCGGTGAAGATGCGATTGCAAGTTATTTCGAGCAAAACGAATCGGTTTTAAAAAGTAAATTTTCGGAAAAAGAATGGTCCGATCTTGTGAATTTTGAAGGAAATGCAAATGCAATTCGTGTGTTAACGCATCAACAACAAGGTAAAGATGAAGGAGGCTTGCAATTAACCTATTCCACTTTGGCCAGTATTGCAAAATATCCGTGTGAATCAATTGCAAAGAAAAAAGGAATTATTCACCGTAAGAAATTTGGATTTTTTCAGAATGAGAAATCTACTTTTTTAGAAATTGCACGCGAAACGCAAATGATTCAAGAGGGGGAACAACCTGTGATTTTCAAACGTCACCCTTTTGTGTGGTTGGTGGAAGCGGCAGATGATATTTGCTACAATATTATCGATATGGAGGATGCGCATCGTTTGGGAATTGTTTCTACAAAAGATTGTGAAGAGTTGTTTTTCCAATTGATTCGTTCTGAAAATCCAGACACCGCTCGTGTTGAACAAAAATTGAAATCCATCACCAATGAAAATGAAAGAATTTCGTACCTACGAGCAAAAGTAATCAATGCATTAATAAACAAAACCTTGCAATTGTATCGAGAACATTTTTCTTCAATTTTAGATGGAACGTTGGATTGTGCATTGTTGGATTTATACAAAATTGAAAATCCTGCCTTACAACACATTGAAGATTTTTCGATTGAAAAAATTTATCAACACAAAGCCGTTGTAGAAATAGAAAATGCGGGTTATAATGTAATGTACGAGTTGTTAGATCATTTTATTCCATCCATTACTAAAGCCAAAGATCAGCTCAAATCGTACGATAAAATGGCGCTAAAACTTCTTCCGAAGCAATTTAAATATGATGGTGATTCTACCGATTATCAAAAGGTTTTGGGTGTAATTGATTTTGTTTCGGGGATGACGGATAATTATGCTACCGATTTGTATCGAAAAATTAAAGGAATCGACATTGGAATGACGATGTAAAATTTCGTCATGTGCAGAAAAAATTGTAACTTCTGAAAGTAAATTAAAAACGACTAAAACAGTATTTATGACAATTTTATTGGCTCCTATTATTTTCTTTGCGCTGATTGTTTTCTTCGCATCCTTTTTTGTAGTAAAACAAGAAACAGCCGCGATTGTGGAACGTTTCGGTAAGTTTAACTCGGTTCGGCATTCTGGTCTTCAACTTAAAATTCCGCTCATTGATCAAGTTGCAAAAAGATTGAATTTGCGTATTCAACAACTTGATGTAATTATTGATACCAAAACGTTGGATAATGTTTTTATCCGAATGAAAGTTTCAGTGCAATACCAAGTTATTCGTGGACAAGTAGCTGATGCATATTATCGCTTGGAAAATCCCGAAAATCAAATTACCTCTTTTGTATTCGACGTGGTTCGTGCAGAAGTTCCAAAAATGAAACTCGATGATGTTTTTGTAAGAAAAGATGATATCGCAATCGCTGTGAAAGGTGAACTTCAAGAAGCGATGAACAGTTACGGATACGATATTATTAAAGCGCTAGTTACTGATATTGATCCAGATGAGCAGGTGAAGCACGCAATGAACAGAATTAATGCTGCTGAGCGTGAGAAAACTGCTGCAGAATACGAATCGGAAGCACAAAGAATACGAATTGTTGCTGTTGCAAAAGCGGAAGCAGAATCTAAAAAACTTCAAGGGCAAGGGATTGCAGATCAAAGGCGTGAAATTGCGAAAGGATTGGAAGAATCTGTAAAAATGCTGAACGCTGCGAATATTAATGCACAAGAAGCGTCTGCTTTAATCGTGGTGACACAACATTATGATACGCTAAATTCGATCGGTGGAAGCAACAGAAGTAATTTGGTATTGTTGCCGAATTCGCCAACTGCAGCAAGTACAATGCTCAACGATTTGGTTGTTTCTATGGCAGCCACTCAAAATTTAGATATGAACACCAAATCTTAATTCGAGAGTAATTTTAACTCAAAAAAATCCTGGCCGCAAGGTCAGGATTTATTATATCAATCGTTTTTGAAGTTTAGATTTTCATCAATTCAATGGTGCGTTCAGGGTTTTCACTGGAAAAAACTGCATTTCCAGCAACCAAAACATCAGCTCCGGCATCAAATAATTTCGAAGCGTTATCCAAATTTACACCACCATCAACTTCAATCAAAGCGTTGGAATTATTCGCAATAATCAACTCCTTGGTTTCTGATATTTTTCTGTAGGTGTGTTCAATAAATTTCTGCCCTCCAAATCCAGGATTAACGCTCATAATTAAAACCAAATCGGCATCTTCAATAATATCTTTCAAAAGAAAAACTGGAGTTGCAGGATTTAAAACTACTCCCGCCTTTGCTCCTTTATTTTGAATTTGATGCACAGTTCTGTGAAGGTGATTGCACGCTTCATATTGTACAGAAACCAAATTCGCGCCCGCTTCCACAAATTCTTCTACATATTTTTCGGGTTCAACAATCATTAGGTGAACATCTACAAATTTTTGGGTATGTTTTTGAACGGTGTTCATTACGGGGAATCCAAAAGAGATATTTGGAACAAATCTTCCATCCATTACGTCAACATGAATCCAGTCGGCCTGCGAGCGGTTAAGCATTTCAATATCGCGCTGTAGATTTCCGAAATCGGCTGCTAAAAGGGAAGGAGCAATCAGTTTTGTTTTCATTTTTTTGGCTTAAAGTTGAGATCTATTTAAAAGATAGTGAAAATTCTATTTCTTTAAAATTCATAGTAAAAAGCACGAGGAATTAATACTTTTAATAGAAATGGAATTTTTATTTAACCTTTTATTGTTGTAAATGATTTTCTAGTGGTATTTTAACTTCATGTCGGGTTTTATTTGAAGCAAAGTTTCATAAATAAGTTGAATTACGTTTCCAACATCTTCTTTAGAAACCATTTCCACTGTAGTATGCATATATCGTAACGGCAGAGAAATTAATGCACTCGGAACGCCTCCGTTGGAATGTGCAAATGCATCAGTATCGGTTCCTGTTGCTCTGCTAGCAGCTGCTCTTTGAAATGGAATTTCTTTTTTATTTGCGGTGTTAATAATCAATTCACGAATGGTATGATGAACGCTTGGTGCGAAAAAAACAACAGGTCCATCGCCACATTTTTGGTCGCCTTCTTTCTTTTTATCGATCATTGGCGTTGTGGTATCGTGGGTAACATCGGTTACAATTGCAATGTTGGGTTGTATAGAATCTGCAATCATATCGGCGCCATACAGTCCAACTTCTTCTTGTACGGAATTCGTAATGTATAAACCAAAGGGAAGTTCTTTTTTATTTTCTTTTAAAAGTCGAGCCACTTCCGCAATCATAAATCCACCAATTCTATTATCCAAAGCGCGACAAACAAAATAGCGCTCATTCATTTCAAAAAACTCGTCAGGATAGGTGATCATACATCCTACGAAAATTCCAAGATCTTCTACTTCTTGCTTTGAAGTGGCACCGCAATCGATAAAAATATTTTCAATTTTAGGCACGGGTTCATTTGCATTAACACCTCTTGTGTGGATCGCTGGCCAACCGAAAACGCCTTTTACAATGCCTTTTTCACCGTGAATGTGCACTACTTTTGAAGGCGCAATCATTTGGTCTGAACCACCATTTCGGATAACGTAAATTAATCCATCATCGGTAATATAATTCACATACCAAGAAATTTCATCAGCATGGGCTTCAATTACCACTTTAAAATCGGCTTCAGGATTAATAATTCCGTAGCAGGTTCCGTAATGGTCTACTTCAATCTTATCAACATAAGGTTGAATGTAATTCATCCAAACTTTTTGGCCTAAATGTTCGTATCCGGTTGGTGAAGAGGTGTTTAAATACTCTTCTAAAAATTTGAGTGATTTCTTTTCGAATTTCATATAAAAAAGGAATAATTTTTGAAGCTTATGAGAGTTAAAATAATGAGGTCAAAAATAATGATTTTTAGGAGATTTTTTTTAGTAATGCCTTTGTTTTTTGGAATGCTTTCTTTCGCACAAAACGACGATGTAATTGCAAAACCTTTAAGCGAGCACAGTCCGGGCGATTTGCAAGTAGATGAATATGGCCAGAAATATTACTACGATCAAAGACAAAAAGCAAAAATATACGACATTGATGGTGAAACAGTGGTGGTGATGGATGAATTGAAATTGGTTCAGAAACCAAGATTCAACAATCAGCTTGATCGCAATTACTATTTTTTCATTAATAAAAAATTGTATCGTGTTTACCCGCTTTTTCTGGAAGCTTTAGAGCAGTATCGCGAAATCAAAACCCAAATGGATGATTTGAACGCTGGAAATAAACGACAGTATATTAAAAAACGGCAGGAAGAATTAGCGGATCAATATGAAGCGCAGCTTCGGGATTTAACCACTACTGAAGGTCGCGTTTTCGCAAAATTAATGAATCGTGCTACTGGTAAAACGGTATATGATATTATTAAAGAATTGCGTGGCGGCTGGGTTGCTTTTTGGTGGAATGTAAAGGGAAATATGGCCGACGTAAGCATAAAAACTCCGTATAATCCACATGTGGATAGAACAGATGAATTTTTAGAATCTCTTCTGCAGTCCAATTGGAATGCAGGTTATCTACAACCGTATGAAGGTTATTTAGATTTCAAAGTACCGAACGATTAATCGATATAAAAAGTAAGCGCACCGTAAAAGTGCGCTATTTTTATGGTTTAAATTTTTCTTTTAACTTCTCAAAAGCAATTCTATCAATTGGCAGTTCAAAAGGGTTTCCGGGTTGATCAATTGGGAGCCAATCTATTTTTTCGATGCAAGGATCTAAAATCAAAAATTCATTTTCATCGATTATTTCAGCAATATAGTAGATGGTAAGCAACTGCTCGTTTTCGCGAAATCTTGAAGTTAAAAATTCTTCTTGTGTATAGAGATGTTCTTTAATTCGAACTTGAACGTTGAGTTCCTCTTCAAATTCTCGTTTTAGGCATTCTAAAGTTCCTTCACCAAACTCTAAACCGCCACCGGGCATTTTCATCAAGTGTTGTCCCGCATATTCTTCGTACAGAACCAACACTTTTTTGTCTTTTACAACAGCAGCATAAACGCGCACATTAATTTTATCGATCATTGTTTTGTTTTGATGTTTAAAATTAAGAAATTTTATTTTCTTGAGGTTGTAAAATAGCATTAATCATTTCTCGTTTTCCTGTTGGCCCAGGTTTTTTCTGCACTTCAAAACCTAATTCTTTAAGAATTCTGCGTACACTACCTTTTGAAGAATAAGTGGTTAATAAACCGTTTTCTTTCATCTTCTCCGTTACGATTTCAAAAAGTGGTTTTTCCCAAAGGTCGGGTTGAACGCGTGCACCAAAGCAATCAAAATAAACCAAGTTAATTGGTGGAAGTTGAATGTTTTTCAGTTCGAAAAAATCATCTTCAATTTTCATGAGGTTAAACTGAGGTGCAATTTCTTGTAAGGAATTCCAATCTGCTGCGTGGATTTTTTGGTATAATTCCCGAACTTCCTCGTTTTCGAATAGCGAATCGTAATTCAATTCTTCAATTTCTTCGGAGGTGATGGGGTATTTTTCAAGAGAATAATAGTTGATAATATGATTTTTGTCACTTTTTAAAAATGCATCAAAAGTAACCAAAACGTTCAGTCCTGTTCCAAAACCAAGTTCTAAAATATTGATTTCGTAATCATTTACTAAATATAATCCATTTTCAATAAATACATGTCGCGCTTCGTTGAGCGCGCCATGATGGGAATGATAGTTTTCGTTTAATGAATTGATATATAATGTTTTACTTCCGTCGGAAGTGGTTTTTATTTCTCTTTTCATTGCTATTTTTTTCAAATGTAAGCGAAAATGTTCATATTTAAAAAATTATATTAAATTTGTCGAAGTCCAATAAAAATTTAAAAAATGATAATTCAGAAATCTTCAAATCCAAGAATTTCCTCTTTTGATCCTCAGAATTTTTCTTTCGGGGACACTTTTATCGACCATATGGTTATTTGCGAATACGATAACGGAGCTTGGGGCGAAGTCAAGATTATGCCGTACGGACCTTTGCAATTTTCGCCAGCAATGATGGCAGTAAATTACGGCCAGGCCTGTTTTGAAGGAATGAAAGCGTACAAAGACAAAGATGGTGAAGTGTACCTTTTTCGTCCAGAGAAGAATTTTGAAAGAATCAATAAATCTGCAAAAAGACTTGCAATTCCAGAAATTCCAAAAGAAGTTTTTCTCGATGGTTTAAAAGCTTTGGTCGATCTTGATAGAGATTGGGTTCCGTCTGGTGAAGGAACTTCGCTTTATATTCGTCCACTTGTTTTTGCTACAGAAGAAGGCTTAAAAGCCAGAGTTTCCAATAAGTATATTTTTGCAATTGTTGCCACTCCTGCTAAAATGTACTACACTGCGCCAGTTTCAGTTTTAATTTCGGATTTTTATTCACGTTCTGCAAATGGTGGAGTAGGATTTGCGAAAGCGGCAGGAAATTATGCGGCATCTTTTTATCCTACGCAACTTGCGAACGATAAGGGATATGAACAAATCATCTGGACCGACGATGCTACGCATGAGTATTTTGAAGAAAGTGGTACGATGAATGTGTTCTTAAGAATCAACGATACGATTTATACACCACCAACTTCCGAAAAAATTCTCGATGGTGTTACCAGAAACAGTTTTATTCAATTGGCCGAGAAAAATGGCATTGAACTTAAAATTGAACCTATTTCGGTTAAGATGGTTTTAGAGGCACATAAAAACAATGAACTTAAAGAAATTTGGGGCGTTGGAACAGCTGTAGTAACCAGTGTTTTCGAAGCATTTGGATATGACGATAAAAAATATGAGCTTCCAAAATTAGAAGAAAAAGACAGTTTTGCGCTTACCTTAAAAGAGCAATTAGTTGGCATTCAAACCAATAAAATTGAAGATTCCTTCGGATGGAGAGTTTTAGTGGAGAAAAATTTTCACGAAAACGTGTAATCCAAAAAAGAATAATACAATCCTAAAGTCAGGTTTTCCTGACTTTTTTTTTTTATTTGTAATTAGTTTTGTTGAAAACTGATGTTATTAAATTTAATTCTCGTTCAGACTTTTAAGGGAATTGTGTTTTTAAGTGAATTCAACTTTTAAGATTTTTTAGAATAATAAAAGTTAAAAGATAACGAAGATGCATATTTTTAATCCTAAAATGTAAACCGACTCAAAGAAAATTGTGTATTTTCGCAAAAGTTTTTTATGAAAAAAGGCATCCTTTTGCTCGGTTCTCTTATTTTGTTTTCTTGTGGGAAACAACAATCTCATCCTCCTATTGGCGGAATTTTAAGTGAGAAGGATATGAGTATCTCCAAAAACCGAGCAAAGAGTATAAATGAATTAGAACGCGCACAAATTCAAGATTGGATTAGCGCACAAGATGAAAAATTTTATCCAATGAAGATGAATTATTGGGTGAATAATGAAGATTTGAGCTCCAGAGAAAGAAAGCCAGATGGTAATTTGGTTTCTTACGAATATACCATTTACGATTTCGACCGCGTGCAATTGTATGATCAACCAAAAGTGGTAGAAAATGTTCGTTTCGGCAAATTTGATGAGCTTAAAGCGGTTGAGGATGCATTGCGCTATATGGATAAAGGCGAAACGACTACGATTTTAACGCCCTCTGTACTTGCTTTTGGAACGTATGGTGATAATAATCGAATTTCAAACGATATGCCTTTAATCATAACACTTAAAACATTGTAAAATTAGTAAGATGATAAAAAAAATGATAATCGTATTAACCGCGATTTCAATGACGAGTTGTACCCCAATTTATAAAAAAATGAACGTAGACAAAGAAACTTACAAAGAACTGAAAGACGGTTTATATGCCAACCTGCAAACCTCAAAAGGGAATATGCTGGTAAAGTTAGAAGATGAAAAATCTCCTGTAACCGTTGCCAATTTTATTGGTTTGGCCGAAGGTAAAATTGATAACAAAGCCAAAGCCAAAGGAGTTCCTTTTTATGATGGAACCATTTTCCACCGAGTGATTAAAGATTTTATGATTCAAGGTGGTGATCCTCAAGGAACAGGAATGGGCGATCCTGGATATAAATTTGAGGATGAAAAAAACGATTTAAAACATACCGGAAAGGGAATTCTGTCAATGGCGAATTCTGGCCCAAACACCAATGGTTCACAGTTTTTCATTACAGAAGTAGCGACACCTTGGTTGGATGGTCGACATACAATTTTCGGTGAAGTAATCGAAGGACAAAGCGTAATTGATTCTATTGCAAACGTTGAAAAAGGTGCGCAAGACAAACCAAAAACCGATGTTGTTTTAGAAAAAGTTAGCGTTTTCAGCAAAGGCGACGCGTATAAAAACTATGATCCTGCAAAAACTTTCGAAGATGGAAAAGCACAAATTAAAGAACGCAATAAAGCATTTTTAGAAAAAGAAGCGGCAGAGAAAAAAAGAAAAGAAGAAGAATTTAAAGCCAATCAAGAAAAATTGGCCGATGAATTGAAAAAAGATATGCAATCCACTCCATCGGGTTTGTATTATAAAATTACCAAATCCAATCCTACGGGTACTGCGCCAAAAGCTGGTGATTTAGTTTCTGTGCATTACGCGGGTAAATTGGTTGATGGAAATGAATTTGATAGCTCTTTTAAAAGAAATCAACCTATTGAAATTCCAATCGGGATGGGGCAAGTAATTAAAGGTTGGGACGAAGGAATCCTTTTATTGAAAAAGGGTGAGGCCGCAACTCTCTTAATTCCATCCGATTTAGGGTATGGTGCTAGAGGCGCCGGAGGTGTAATTCCACCAAATGCTTGGTTGGTTTTCGATGTAGAATTGGTAGATGTTAAATCCGCTAATTAGTTGAAAAATTAATAGTATACAAAAAAAAGCCATCTGCAAAAGATGGCTTTTTTGTTGTTATAGAACAATCTTTTCTCCACAATTTTTGCAATATCTGGCATTTTCATCATTGTCTTCATTTCCGCATCGAGGACAAACTTTTGAGTTCTTTTTATTTTTCTGCTTCATTTCAGAAGTCACAATTCCCGTAGGTACTGCAATAATGCTATAACCGCATAGCATTAAAATTATGGATAGCATTTTACCAACAGGCGTTGCGGGTGCAATATCTCCATAACCCACTGTTGTAATGGTAACAACTGCCCAATAAATGGATTGTGGGATACTGCTAAAGCCATTTTGCCCATCTTCAACCACGTACATTAAAGAGCCAATAATCACAATGATGATGCACAGGAAGAGTAAAAAAATGTAAATTTTTCTGGAGCTATTTTTAAGCGATGTTACAATAAATTGACCATCATGCATGTAATCTGCCAGATTAAAAATTCTGAAAATCCGAAGCATTCGAAGCATTCGAAGAATAATAAAATAATGTGCTGCAGGGAAAAGTAATCCGATATAAAATGGAATAATGGAGAGTAAATCCAGAATGCCTAATGTGCTAAAAATATATTCTTCACGATCTTTTACGCAAATAATTCTGAAGATATATTCAGCCGTGAAAATTATGGTAATGAGAAATTCAGTGGTATAGAAAAGCGTATGATATCTTGAATCAATTTCTGGAATGGTTTCTAACATAATAAGCAGCGTGTTTAATAGGATTAGAACTAACAAACAGATATCGAAAATTTTACCAGCGCGGGTGTCGGAAAGGTAGATGACTCTGTAGATTTTTTTTAAGATGGGTTTGTCTACAGGAATCAAATTATATTCTGGTTTCATACTTGGTATTTAAGCAGTAAATGTATAATAAAATAGAATATTTTTAAAGTATTGGAAAAATGTCTTTTATTTTTAGACAAAAGTCGTATATTTGTAAAAACAAAACACAATGAAAAAGTATAATTCCAATTCCGAATTCACGAGTACCTCGGTTAATGAACCAGCTGTGGCGTTTGCAAATTATACCTTTGATGATTCGGGTCTTTTTGCATTGATGCGTACCGCAAGAAATGGCATTAGTTTTCCTTATTTCGATTCCCTTATCAAGAAATTTCCTTTCACGATGCAGAATTGGGCGGATTTTCTTCATATTTCTGGCAAAACGTTGTCGCGCTATCAAAAAGAAGGCAAAACCTTTGATGCTCTGCAATCAGAAAAAATTCTTCAAATTGAGTTGCTTTACACCAGGGGTAAAGAGGTTTTTGGCTCTCACGATCATTTCATCATTTGGTTGCAGGCAGAGAATCTTGCTTTGGGTAAAATAAAGCCCCAAGAAATCTTGGATACTTCCTTCGGTATTTCTCTATTAATGGATGAATTAACGCGCATTGAGCATGGCGTTTTAGCATAACTCACCATGATTGTTTACCGTCTTTCGAAAAGAATGTATGCAAACGATTTAAGCGGAAAAGGTGCTGAAATTGTTGGTGGCCGTTGGAACAGTAAGGGTGTGGCAATGCTTTATACCGCTCAATCGATTGCGCTTTGTGTGGCAGAAATTGCGGTTCATGTTCCGCTTGGTATTCTTCCGATAGATTATTGTTTGGTACATATCGATATTCCTGATGATTCAATGGCAGAAGTAAAAAAACTACCTGTTGCTTGGAATATTTTTCCGCATCCAGATGATACTCAAAAATTAGGCGATACATTTATTTTTGATGCAAAAAAGTTGGTGCTAAAAGTTCCATCTGCGGCAGTTCAAGGTGAGTTTAATTATTTACTCAATCCTCGCCATCCTGATTTTAATAAAGTTAAAGTACACATAATAGAAAAGTTCAGTTTTGATGAACGTTTGTTTATCAGAACGTAAACGAGTAGAAAAATGGTTTAAATTCAATTAGAAAGAAACGTTTTTAGAAAATTTAAATCAAAATAAAAAATACGGAAATTCATTCACTTTTAAAATGAAAATAAAAGAATTTGTACAAGCTTTTCAAGATCGTATTCCTCTTTGGCAGGCGGAAGATTTTGATAATGTAGGTTTACTTTGTGGAAATCCCGACCGTGAAATATCGGGTGTTCTAGTTGCGCACGACGCTTTGGAATCGGTGGTTGATGAAGCTATTGAGACCAATCATAATGTAATTGTGGCGTTTCATCCTATTTTGTTTTCGGGTTTAAAATCCATTACAGGAAAAAATTATGTTGAACGTGCAATCGTAAAAGCAATGGAAAATAAAATTGCGATTTTTGCGGTGCATACAGCTTTTGATAATGATTATTTCGGAGTGAATTTCGGAATTTGTGAGGCTTTAGGTTTGAAAGATCAAAAGGTCTTAATGCCAAAAAAATCCGATATAATGCAAATGGCTGTGTATGTTCCTTCTGCTTTTGCTGAAGCGGTGAAAGATGCTTTGTTTCAAGCGGGAGCAGGACATATTGGATTCTACGATCAATGCAGCTTCAGTATTCCAGGAACTGGAACTTTTCGCCCGTTAGCTGGATCAAATCCATTTTCTGGAAGCGAAAATGTGCGGGAAAATGCAGACGAAGTAATGATTTCCTCCATTTTCGAAAGTGCCAAAAAAAATACGATTTTATCTGCCGTAAAAAATGCACATCCATATGAAGAAGTTGCCTATCAAATCTATCAATTAGAAAATGAAAACCATTATCTTGGTCTCGGTCGATATGGCCAATTGGCGAATGAAATGGATGAGCCGGATTTTTTGCACTTTGTAAAGGAAACCTTTCAATTAAAAGTGATTCGTCATTCCGAATTTACCGGTAAGAAAATTAAAAAAGTTGCGGTTTTGGGCGGAAGTGGAGCAAGTGGAATTGCTGCCGCTAAAAATTGGGGCTGCGATGCGTATTTAACGGGAGATGTAAAATACCACGATTTCTTTCAGGCAGAAAATAAAATTCTATTCTGCGATATTGGTCATTTTGAATCGGAACAATTTGTTACTCAACAATTGTTTGAACTTTTATCGGAAAAATTTACTAAATTTGCAATCTCTAAATCTAGAGAAAATACCAATCCAGTAAACTACTTTATTTAAAATATGGCTAAGAAAACAAACGACATTCCTGTGGAAGAAAAACTAAGGGCGTTATATGACCTTCAGATTATTGATTCCCGATTGGACGATATCCGTAACACCAGAGGTGAATTACCAATTGAAGTGGAAGATTTGGAAATTGAAATTGCCGGATTAGAAAAGAGATCCGAAAAATTTCAACAAGAAATTAAAGAACAGAATGAAGAAATCTCTACAAAAAATGAAGTGATTAATCATTCCAAAAGCTTAATTGAAAAATACAAAAGCCAACAGGATACCGTAAGAAATAATAAAGAATTCGAATCTCTTGGGAAAGAAATTGAATATCAAGAACTTGAAATTCAACTTTCTGAAAAGAAAATTAGAGAATTCGGTGCTAAAATTGCCCATAAAGAAGAAACTTTAGGCGAACTTAATTCTAAAATTGATCAGTTAAAACAACATCTAAAATTCAAAAAGAATGAATTGGATGATTTGATTTCTGAAACTCAAAAAGAAGAAGAATATCTGATTGAAAAATCCAAAGAATTTTCTGAAAAAATTGATGAAAGACTTTTGGCTTCTTATAACAGAATTCGTACGAGTTCGAAAAACGGACTTGCAGTTGTAGGTTTAGAAAGAGGTGCAGCTAAAGGATCATTCTTCACGATTCCACCACAAAAGCAAATGGAAATTGCACAAAGAAAGAAAATCATTATCGATGAACATTCTGGTAAAATCTTAGTGGATGAAGAATTGGTAAACGAAGAAAATGAAAGAATGAAAGAAGTAATTAAATTCGGTTAATCACCGATTTTTACTTACGGAACATATAAAAAAGCGGCGGCATCTGAAGATGCCGCCGCTTTTTTTTCTCTCGTTTATTTACTATTGTTGCTGATACATTCTGTCGTATAAATACATATATTTTTCTTTAATTTTTTTCCTTTTTAGCTTTAAAGTTGGCGTTAGTTCGCCACCTTCAATTGACCAAATTTCTGGTGAAAGTTCAATTTTTTTAATTTTTTCCCAATTGCCTAAATCTTTGTTGATTTTTTCAATTTCTTTTTCAATTCTTGCTTTAAGTTCTGGACTTTTCGACATTTCTTCTGGAGAACCACCAATAGAAATATGATGGATTTCTGCCCAGTTTTTCGCAAACGTATAATCCGGTTGAACAATTGCACAAGGCATTCTTTCGCCTTCTCCAACAACCATTAATTGCTCGATAAATTTGGAAGCTTTCACTAAATTTTCAATCACTTGCGGCGCAACATATTTACCTCCTGAAGTTTTAAACATTTCCTTTTTACGGTCGGTAATCGTTAAATAACCTTCGCTGTCGATATGGCCAATATCGCCTGTTTTAAAAAATCCATCCTCTGTAAATGCTTCTCGTGTTTGTTCCTCATTATTGTAATATCCCGAAAAAATGGATGGACCTTTCACGGTGATTTCACCATCTTCTTGAATTTTTACTTGAACATTTTTTAGCGGATGTCCCACAGATCCAGCTTTAATATGTCCGAACGAATTTACCGAAATTACCGGTGAAGTTTCAGTAAGTCCGTATCCTTCTAAAATGGGAATTCCTGCATTTTGAAAAATTTTATTCAATCGCACAGATAACGCAGCTGAACCAGAAACTAAAGTGGTGATTTCGCCACCTAAGCCTTCTCTCCATTTTTTGAATACCAATTTGTCGGCAATAATTTCTTTAATTCCGCTTGGTTTTGAAATTTCTTTCTTCGCTTCATTTACACTCAAAGCCCAAAGAAAAATTTTCGATTTTAAACCGCCTGCTGCAGTTCCTTTGTCGTATATTTTATCGTAC
The DNA here is from genome assembly GCA_023422635.1 of Bacteroidota bacterium. Taxonomy (GTDB): domain Bacteria; phylum Bacteroidota; class Bacteroidia; order Flavobacteriales; family Weeksellaceae; genus JAFAGO01. Next base: position 177,044 of record JAFAGO010000029.1, on the reverse strand, counting down.
ACTTTTTCTAAAAGTCTCGGTACAACAGTCATATAGTGAGGTTTCACCTCTTTTATGTTATCGCCCATTTTATCAATGCTTTCTGCGAAGTAAATGGAGATTCCTTTGCTTTGATAGAGGTAAAAAAGCATTCTTTCGAAAATATGACAAATTGGTAAAAAGCTTAATGCACGCGCTTCCTTATAATCGAAATTAGGTTTCATAGGAATTCGTTCATCTGCGCCTTTAATGTTTGCCACAATATTGTCGTGGGTAAGCATCACTCCTTTTGGTTTTCCTGTAGTACCCGAGGTGTAAATAATGGTTGCCAAGTCGGTAGGATTGATGGTTTTAGCAATATCGTCTACTTCATTTTGTGTAGAATCATCCCTACCTAAATCGAGAACTTCACGCCAATTTGGAACGCCATCAATATTATCAAACGAGAAAACACCTTGCAAACTGGCAACACGATCTTTTATTTGATCAACTTTATCATAAAGTTCTCTATCCGAAACAAAACAGAATTTCACTTCTGCATTATTGAAAATAAATTCATAATCAGTAGGAGCAATCGTAGGATAAACAGGCACGGTGATGATTCCTACTTGCAAGCTACCAAAATCAACAATAGACCATTCTGTACGTGTATTCGATGTAATGATGGCAATTTTATCGCCAGGTTTAATTCCTAATTTAATAATGCCTCGAGAGAACTGATTGCCCAAGCCTATAAACTCTCGGGAAGAAGTTTTTTGCCATTCTCCTTGGTGTTTCGTAACGAACATATCCGTATTCGGTAGATTATTGGCCGCATAGTAGGCAATATCGAAAAGTCTTGTAAAAATCATATTCTATCTTATAAAAGGGTGATTTGGTAAATATAAAATTTTTTAGGAATCTACCAAAAAAAAGAATTTTGGTATTATTACAGAAATTGTACATTTACAAGCACACAAACCTTACAAAAAAAACTTTAAACAAAATGGATTTTAATCTATCTGAAGAACAGCTGATGATTCAGCAAGCTGCTAGAGATTTTGCACAAACCGAATTATTGCCCGGTGTTATTGAAAGAGATCGTGATCAAAAATTTCCAGAAGAGTTGGTGAAAAAAATGGCTGAACTGGGATTTTTAGGTATGATGGTAGCTCCTGAATATGGTGGTTCGGGAATGGATGCAATGTCGTACGTTGTCGCTATGGAAGAAATCGCGAAAGTAGATGCCTCGGCAGCGGTAATTATGTCGGTTAACAATTCTCTTGTTTGTACTGGAATTGATAAATACGCAAGCGAAGAGCAGAAACAAAAATATCTAGTACCATTAGCAAGTGGGGAAGTAGTTGGTGCTTTTGCCCTTTCTGAACCAGAAGCAGGTTCTGATGCTACCTCTCAACATACGACCGCCGAAGATAAAGGGGATTACTACTTGTTAAATGGTACCAAAAATTGGATTACCAATGGTGGTCGCGCAACCTATTATATTGTAATTGCACAAACGCATCCTGAAAAAAAGCATAAAGGCATAAACGCTTTTATTGTTGAACGAGGATGGGAAGGATTTGAAATTGGCCCTAAGGAAGATAAACTCGGAATTAGAGGCAGCGATACCCATTCTTTATTGTTTACGGATGTAAAAGTTCCGAAAGAAAACAGAATTGGCGAAGATGGTTTTGGTTTTAATTTCGCTATGGCAGTTTTAAATGGAGGTAGAATTGGTATTGCTTCTCAAGCGCTTGGTATTGCTTCTGGAGCGTATGAATTGGCACTTCAGTATGCGAAAGTAAGAAAAGCTTTCGGTACGGAAATTATTAATCATCAGGCAATTGCTTTTAAATTGGCAGATATGCATACTCAAATTACAGCGGCAAGAATGTTGGTGTATAAAGCAGCTGCAGAAAAAGATGAAGGCAAAGATATTTCTGAAATTGGAGCAATGGCAAAACTATATTCTTCTCAAGTGGCAATGGACACTACGGTGGAAGCCGTTCAAATTCACGGTGGTTACGGCTATGTGAAAGAGTACCACGTGGAAAGAATGATGAGAGATGCAAAAATCACCCAAATTTACGAGGGAACATCAGAAATTCAAAAAATTGTAATTTCCAGATCGATTTCGAAGAAATAATTTCTTAAGTTTGAGGAAATTTTAAAAAATGCACTTATGAAATATCTTTGGATTACGCTTATTGCCATACTGATTCTTTTAGGAGGTTTTGTTTGGTACAAATATTTTTTCGTTTTCGGTGAAGGAGTAAAATCCGGATATTTAAATTACGCCGTACGGAAAGGAAACGTATTTAAAACCTACGAAGGAAAATTAATACAGCAAGGCTTTGGTGGAAATCCAAAAACCGGAAATCTTACCAGCTACGAATTTGAATTTTCGATTGAAGATGATGCTGTTTTTCAACAATTAGAAAACAACTCCGGTAAATATTTCGATCTTCATTATAAAGAATATCACGGGTCGGTTCCATGGAGGGGAAACACAAAATATGTGGTAGATCGCGTAATTAATATGAAATAAAACAAAAACGGATAATCTTTTACGATTGTCCGTTTTTTTATTTTTAGTTACACCGTCATTGAAAACACTCGGGTTTCAGGTTTGTTTCGAAGCATACGAAGATCAAATGCCATTGCGACATTTCTTGTGAATGTTCTTCCTTTTTCAGTAATTGTAATTTTATTTTTGTCGATGGCAACCAAACCATCTTTTTCCATTTCTTTTAAAATTGATAGTGAATTTTCGAGTTCAGGAAATGCTGTTTCAATATCCCAACTTGTTTCTAATTGGCACATTAAATTCAAAATGTGTTTTCGGATAATTAAATCTTCTTGCGTTAAAAGATGTCCTCTAAATAAAGGGATTTGTCCTTCATTTACCAACTTTTGATATTCTTCAACGGTTTTTACATTTTGGGCAAACGCATACCAAGAATCCGAAATTGCCGACATCCCAAGACCAATCATCAGTTGGGTTTTGCTCGAGGTGTAACCCATAAAATTTCGATGTAATTTTTTGTCTTCCATCGACAGGTACAAATCGTCATTGGTTAGCGCAAAATGATCCATTCCAATTTCTTGATACCCTAATTGTTCAAAAAGCAATTTTCCATTTTGGTACAATTTTCTTTTTTCTTCTCCCGTTGGAAGATCGTTTTCATCGAAGCCGCGTTGCCCGACACCTTTAATCCAAGGGACGTGAGCATAAGAATAGAAGGCAAGTCGATCTGGTTTTAACTCCAAAGTTTTATGAATTGTTGCTTCCATGGTCTCCCAATTTTGATGGGGCAATCCAAAAACCAAATCATGACTAATGCTTTTGTATCCAATCTCTCGAGACCAATCCGTAACTTGTTTAACTTTTTCAAAAGGTTGAATTCTGTGGATGGCTTTCTGTACTTTTAAATCGTAATCTTGCACACCGAAACTCACTCTTCGAAAACCTAAATCGTAGAGTTTTTGTAAATGCGCTTTTGTAGTGTTGTTGGGATGACCTTCAAAACTAAATTCTGGATGTGTTGCTATTTCAGCAGTTTCAAAAATTCCTTTTAAAAGAATTTCAAGATTTTCTGGCGAAAAAAAAGTTGGAGTTCCGCCTCCCAAATGAAGTTCTTTTATCAGTGGTTTTTCATCAAACAGTTTTAGGTACAATTCCCACTCTTTTAAAACCGTTTCAATGTATGTTGTTTCTACAGAATGCTGTTTGGTAATTCGCTTGTGGCACGCGCAAAATGTACACAAAGATTCGCAAAAAGGCAAGTGAATGTAAATGCTTATGCCTTCTTTTTTATTGCTTTCAATAAAGGAGCTTTGTACACTTTTGATCCATTGATCAGCAGAAAAAAGGTTTTCTTCCCAATAAGGAACTGTAGGGTAGGAAGTGTAGCGCGGTCCAGGAATATTGTATTTGTCAACCAAAGAATTCATTCTACAAAAATACGCATACTTTTGTTGTAATGATTTTAAATAAGATGAATTGAATCAGGTTTAACGCAAATACTATTTCTCGTTTCTCAATTTGCTGTGTTTGTATCCGTAAAAAAAATAAATTAGCAAACCAATGGCAAACCAAAGCCCGAACCAAAACCAATTGTTATGGCTCATTCCTGTAAGTAAGTATAAGCAAGAACTTAAACCAATAAGCGGAATTAGCGAAAGTTTTTTTACAAATGCTAAAACGCAAAGTCCAATATTGATCAAGATGTAAAAGAATACAGAAATGCGAAATTCCCCTTCATTAGGATCTTTCCAATCCATTACATTTATGAAGAAATCTTTCTGCCAGAAGTAAAAAAATGCCAATCCACCTAGGAATAAAATGGGGAAAATAAATCTGGAATTGATATAGGGTAAATGAAATCTGCCTTTAATTTTTTCTTTTTCTGGAAGCAAAAGAACGCCTCCACAAACCAGCACAAAAGCGAAAATGGTTCCGATACTTGTGAAGTCTAATATAAAGGTTTTATCGGTGAACAAAATAGGTACTCCAACTACCAAGCCCGTCATAATTGTAGCGTAAGATGGTGTTTTGTGTTTTGGATCAATTTCTTGAAATTTCTTTGGCATTAATCCATCTCTACTCATGGCATACCAAATTCTAGGTTGTCCCATTTGAAATACCAAAAGTACCGTGGTAATCGCAATAATTGCGATAAAAGAAACGACCAGTTCCATCCAAGCAAGATTGGCATTTCCGGCTGCAAATATAAACGCTAGTGGATCGCCAACGCCATCAAACTTGCGATAATCAACCATTCCTGTTAATACTAAGGTTAATGCGATATAAATAACGGTACATACAATTAATGAAATGATCATTCCCCGTGGAAGTGTTTTCTGGGGATTTTTAGTTTCTTCAGAAAGTACACTCAAGGCATCAAATCCAATGTACGCAAAAAACACTCCAGAAACAGCGCTCATAACTCCAGCAAATCCATTTGGCATAAAAGAGTGTTCGCCTGTTTCGGGATTTACGGGAGTCCAATTATCAACCGAAACATATTGTATTCCTACTAAAATCACCAATACAATTACGGCTAATTTTAGAATCACGAGAACATTATTGAAGTTCTTGCTTTCCTTCACACCAACGTAGCACAACCATGTAATTAAGGCGTTAATCACCAACGCGGGAACATCTAAAATTATTTTTAATCCACCAATTATGGGCGCAGATTTCCAAGCGTTGAGCAATTCAGCATTTTGTGAATTCCCCAAAAATGCTTTTTTTGCTTCGCTGTAACTACACGTTAAATAGTCAGGGATATGAAAACCTAAACGCTCCAGAAAACTGGTAAAATAATCCGACCAAGAAAAGGCGACATAAATGTTCCCAAAGGAATATTCCATAATAAGTGCCCAACCGATAATCCATGCAATTAATTCTCCGAAACTTGCGTACGCATAGGTATATGCGGAACCAGCCATAGGAATTCGGCTTGCAAATTCAGCATAACATAAAGCGGTAAAAGCACATGCAAAACCACATATTAAATAGAGTAGAATAACGCCTGGTCCGCCTTTAAATACCGCTTCGCCTAAACTGCTGAAGCTTCCCGCTCCAATAATGGCGGCAATTCCAAAAAATACAATATCCCAAACGCCAAGCACACGCAATAGTCCTGAAGTCTGGTCGCCAGCTCCATATTTTTTCCTCCTGAATAATTGATTCATTGAATTGTAAGATTGAATTTTAAAGTCGTTTCTTGAACAAATGTAATCATTTATGTAAAATAATTGTTAAAAAAATAGCGTGCGTACTGAAACTTTACGTTAATATATCTTAAATTATCCACAAATTAACAATATGCTAAAAACTATTGTAAATGCAATAAGTTTTTGATAATTTCGTTTCCTAATTGTGGATAACTTTTCGGTTTTTCCGATAAAGAATTAATCAATCATAAAATTGCCTAAACGGTGGTATTTTAAATCGTACTTCATGAATTCGAAGAAAATTTTAATCGCTGTTGCTTTTGCATATTTCGGGTATGCAAACGCGCAACTTTCTCAATATTATAGGGATAAAGATGAATATACGTTCAATCTTGCTGAAAATCTTTATCAAACGAAGATATACAATGCTGCGCAGTATGAATTTGCGCAACAGTATTTCTACAACGCTACACTTTCCAATTCTCGAAAGGAAGCAGCTCAGTTTTTTGATAATGTAATTGGTGTGATTCTGCAAAAAAATCATGCGGAGGAAGGTTTGGCTGCTTTTATGAAGCAATACCCAAATTCTGCGTATTTCGCGCAAGCAAATTTGCCTTTAGCGGATTATTACCTAGCTCAAAAAGATTTTGAAAAAGCACTTGAAACCTTGCAAAAGGTCAATCAATATCAGCTTTCAAAAGAAGAAAATACCCAATATATATTAAAGTTGGGTTATGCCAAATTTATGACTGGGGATTCAGCAGGCGCAATTGAAGCGTTGGAAGAATCGTATCAAAATTTAGATGAAACCGAAAAAGGCGATGTTGCCTATATGTTGGGACATTTGTATTATCAAGATGGACAAAGTGAGAAGGCTTTTCAGTATTTTGATTCCATTAAGAATGACGAAAAATTTTCCCAATTGGTTCGTCCATACTATGTGCAATTGTATTTTAACGATAAAGACTACGAAAAGGCCATTGATGAAGGAAATGAGCTTTTGAATTACACTATTTCTTCTGACTATAAAGCTGAAGTTCATAAAATTATTGGTGAAAGTTATTTTATGCTTGGAGAGTATGAAAAAGCGTATCCCAATTTGAAAACCTATTTGGATGTTCAAAATAATCCGTCCGAAAGCGATTTGTATGAAATGGGTTTTGTTGCTTCAAAAATGGGCCGATATGATGAAGCGGTTTCGTATTACAATCAGTTGGTAAATTCCGATTCGCCGTTAGCGCAAAATGCGTACTATCAATTGGGAAATGCCTATTTGCAAACCGGCAAAAAGCAAGAAGCACTTTCAGCATTTCGTTCAGCGTATCAAATGAATTACGACCAAACAGTACAACAATTGGCGCATGAGCAATATGCAAAACTAAGTTACGATATTGGGAATCCTTTTGAAGCGGCTCCCAAAGTTATTCAAAGTTACATCAGCAAATATCCTTCAGGAAGCAAAACTACAGCGTTAAAATCGCTACTTGTAAAATCGTATCTGTATTCCGGGAATTTTAAAGAGACGCTCGAGGCGATCGATAAATTGCCCAATTCAACTAACGAAACGGATAAAATTGATCAAGAAGTTTCTTTTCTTTTAGGAACGGAAGAGTTTAACAAAGGCAATTATGATGAAGCGGAAAAATATTTACTCAGAAGTTTAGAACTCAACGAAAATAAAGAATTTACGCCACGTGCCTTATATTGGCTTGCGCAAACGTATTATCAAAAAGGAAATTATCCTTCTGCAATTGTACGCTATGAAAAACTATTGAACGAAAGTTTTCCAGAAAAACAGCAATTGGATTATGATTTAGGATATGCGTATTTTAAATCGAAAAACTTCGAAAAGGCAGGTGCGTATTTCAAAAAATATCTCGAAAATCCAAAACAAGAATTTAAAACAGATGCCGAACTTCGTTTAGCAGATACGTATTATGCGAATAATGATTTAAATGAAGCGATTGCAATTTATGATAAAACTGATGCTTCGAACGATTATACTATTTTTCAAAAAGCAATGGCTCTTGGATTTAAAGGCGACACCGAAGCGAAAATTAGCAATCTGAAAAATTTGCTTTCGCAATATCCAAATTCAGATTATGCAGACGATTCCAATTATGAAATTGCAACCGCGTATGCCGCACAGGATGATTTTTCTACTTCAAATACCTATTTTGATAAAGTGATAAAATCGTCTTCGGATAAAGATCTTGTTGCCAACGCTCAAATTTATCGTGCTCAGAATTTCATCGATCTTAATCAGGAAAGTAAGGCGCTTTCGGAGTTGAAATCTTTAGGCAAACAATATCAAAATTCGGCCTATGCTTCAAAAATTGTACAAGCAGCGCGACCAATTTATGTAAAAAATGGGGATGTTTCAGGATATCAAACCTTTGCTAAAAGTGTTGGTGTTAATGTAGATGCTTCGGAAATCGATGAAATTAATTTAACATCGGCTAAAAATGCTTTTGCTCGAAAAGACTACAAAACGGCCATTCCGTATTACGAAAAGTATCTCTCTCAAAATCCAACGGGTGATGGTCTTTACCAAGCGCAATATGAAATGGGAGAAAGTTTGTATCAAACTAATAATTCTGCAAAAGCACTTTTGGTTTTGCAAGATGTAGCACAGGTACAAAATGATTATCAGGAAGATGCGCAAACCAGAATTGCACAAATCTATTTGGCTCAAGGTAAAAATGGAGAGGCAAAAACGTATCTCGAAAGTCTTTCAAATTCTGCAAATGTGAATATTAAAAATTTCGCAAATGTTGAATTGATGAAACTTTATGGTGAGGAAAAAGACTTTAACAAAGCAGAAAAATATGCTGACGCTGTAATTGCAAATTCAAAAAATTCCAATACCATTTTGGAAAGTGCAAAAGTAATTAAGGCGAGAAGCTTGATGAATAAAGGGAAAGATAAAGATGCTCAAAATGCTTACGCTGCATTAGAAAAATCTTCGAACACTGAAGTTGCCGCGGAAGCTTTATATGCAAAAGCATTTTATCAAAATAAAGGAAAAGCATTTAAATCTTCGAATGAAACGATTTTTAAACTTGCGAATAATTATGCATCCGAAGAATATTGGGGCGCAAAAGCGCTGGTGATTATGGCAAAAAATTATTTAGCGCTAAAAGATCAGTATCAAGCGAGTTACACCTGTGACCAAATTATTACGAATTATGGTGATTTTCCCGATGTTGTAGCAGAAGCAAAAGCAGTGAAAAAACAAATCAAATGATGTGGCGATTTGAACATGATTTCAAAGTTTCAAACTCTCTCATCTTAAAGTCTCAAATTTCATTATGAATACAAAAATTCAAATACTTTCTTTCCTATTATTGGGCGTTTCGACTTTTTCTTTCGCACAGATTAAGGAAGAAAAACTCATCTTAAATAAAAAAAGAGAACCCGAAATTCGCAAAATTGAAAAGAAAAAAACTTCAGTAGAAACCGTTAAAAATTATCCCCCAAAAGAAAAGAAAATTCAGGATTCTTTAAATCTGAAATATGATATTACAGATGTTCCTGCGGTTTCTGATTTTAAAACATCAACCATTCAAGGTTCGGATATCGCGCCCGAATTCAGCAACACGTATCAAAATAATTATGTGCGTTTTGGAATGGGAAATTACGGTCGAATTTTGGCGGATGCAAATATTTCTACAGTTTTGGAAAGTAAAATGGAAGTGGGTGCTGATGTACACTTTAATTCAACCAACGGACTCAAGAAAATCTACGATTGGAAATCGAAACAAAGCGAAGCAGATTTGAATGTTTTTCTAAATAACTACGGAGAACAAGGTAAATTTAACATCAACGCAGGTTATGCCACGAATCAGTATAATTATTACGGGATTTATGCCGTGAATCCAAGTGCTGATATTGATATTAAACAGAAAACAAACGTAATTAATGTTGATGGATATTACGATTTTTATTCCAATGAAATTCTTAATGATGCTCGTGTAAAAGCGTCTTTTTTAACCGATGTTTTTGATGCTTCCGAAAACAAAGCTTCTGCTTTATTTAATCTTTCGAAGCATTCCGTTCCGGTGTACAATGATGTTACGTTAAATGGAGATTTAGGTTTAGGAATTGACACGCAAAGCACAACTTTTGATATTTTAAATGCCAATACTTCGAGTTTTTTCAACGGAACGATTTCCCCGAAAGTAACGTTATTTAAAGGAGAATCGTACTTAATGTTGGGCTCTGATTTTACTTTTAATACTTCCAAAAACAACAATTCTCTTTTAGAAGAACAACTGAAATCGAATAAAACGTATTGGTTTCCAAGAGCAGAATTGCAAATTGCCGCCGCTGATGAATTTAAATTTTATGCAGGAGTTGATGGTGGTTTGAAACTCAATTCATATACGGATATGCTTCAAGAAAATCCGTATTTGCTTTCCGACCAAGTATTGAAACCTACAGAAACCAAGTATCATTTTTATCTTGGTTTACGCGGGGATATTCAAGAAAACTTAAAATATGATTTTTCCGCAGGATTTGGTAAAGCAAATGATATTATGTTTTACGAAGGGAATAATTTGATCAATGCTGATAACGCCGTTCAAACTCCTTACGGATTTGCCAATACATTTTCCGCTGTTTATGATAACGGAAAAATTAGTGAAGTGAAAGGTAGCGTTCAGTATTTCCCTCTCGAAAATCTTGTTATTAATGGCGAACTGAACTATACCAAATACGATTTAGATAACTATGAACATATTTTTTACAAACCTTTATTGAAAGCAAATATTGGAGCCAAATATACAATGCTCGACAAAAAACTTCAACTTGGCTTTAATGGATATTTTGTAAGCGATAGAACGACCAATATGTTTTTAGTTCCTCAAACTTTTCCAGTTGATGGCATTCAAGAACTTCGTAATGAAAAGGTTGGCGGATACGCAGATTTAAATCTTTCTGCAGAGTATAAAATCCATAAAAATTTCAGTATTTTTGCACACGGAAATAATTTACTCAACGCCAACTATCAAACCTTTAAAGGATATAAAGTTTTGGGCGCTCAGGTTTTAGGCGGTGTAAAAATTACTTTCTAACAGCAAAGTAAAATTCTTTTTTGGAATATGGAGTTGAAACAAACAAAGTTGTAATCCTTACAATTTTCAATTGATAAAAATAGAAAGGGGACCCATAGTTTAATGGATAGAATTAAAGATTCCGGTTCTTTAGGTTGAGGTTCGATTCCTCATGGGTCTACATAATTGTAATTAACACTCTGATTTTCAGGGTGTTTTTTTTATTTTGGAGAACCATTGGAGAACCAGTTTGAATTTTTACATTTTAAACGTGTTTTTTTTTATTTCGGTTTTTCCTTTTTGCTCACCTAAATTGGTGAGAGATTCAAATTCTTGACTTTCCATATTTCAACATCTTTATATTTTAAGTTTTTAAACACTTTATTAAAAATCTTATGGTACTATACCAGTCCATTTATACTAAACCAATACCTCTTTATCAGGTAGATAATTTAATATTGACTTTGTTTGTGTTGTAATGTTTTGATTTTTAGGTTTCTATGTAGTTTTTATGTCTTTTGTAGTAGTTCGTTATATATAAATTATATTGAGTTAATGACCTGTTTTATAGTAGTATATATATTGTTAGAGGAAAAAAACGCAAAAGGCGAAGTGAAAAAATACCCCGCCCCTCTAAATTTTAACTAAAAAAATCGTTTTTTCAAATTTGATTTTCTGCCAATCTACAATTAGTAGAGATTACAGAAATCTAAATTGTAATTGATTCGGATGATAGTTCCGTTTCTCAAACTGTTTCCTGTTGTTGCGTGGATTACTATCAACGTCCCTTATGTTTTTACAGATTAAATATATTTGTCTTTCCTCACTCTCACTTCTTTGTTTATCTTTCAAATATTTTTTTTCCAATTCTTTGTAAATTGTAGGTTTATTCTCTTTATAATATTTTAGTCCTGAATGACACAAAAATTTACTACTTGTTTTCTGCATTGAAATATCTAATCCCGTTACTAAACATTTATTGAAATGTGCATTTTCCACGTTTATCAGGGTTAAGGTGTTTTTTGAGTTTTGCACTTTTCCCCTATTTATCGGTGTTCTCTGTGTGGAATTTGCACATTTTGAAAAAGTAAATAATTTGTCAATAATTTGTAGTTTTATTTGGGTGTGCAGATTGTTTTTCCCTTGAAGTATTTTGAAGTATTTTACCTTGTTTATGCCGAATGTATTTCGGTGTTTTTTAGTGATTATTCCCTGCCAAAAATCAAAGGTTTTGGCATTTGTGAGATACTTCACTTCATCGGATTTTAAACCTTTCAAATCAGGCGTTAAATTCGTTATCAATACATTTTCCCATTCATTCAATAAGGTTTGCCCTAATCGGCTATAAGTATCTAATTTCAGCAAGTCTGTTGCATTGTAGATTCTGATTTCATCAGTTCTTAAGTATTTTGCCTCTTTCGTTTTAATCTCAAATCTGAATGTGTTAGGATGTATACCGTATTCGGGAACTTCAATAAATTGTAATCCTTTGGCGTATGCCTTTATGAATTTGTAGGCGGTTGCATCGGTCTTTTTGAAGTATGGAAAATTACCAACTTTAAAAGGCGTTTTTCCGTAAAACAAAAGTCCATTGATGATTGTTTTTATATCAGTTTCAGGAATGAGATTCAAACCAAATTCGAGGTTTACTACTTTTAGTGCGTTAAATTCGTTAGGTTTTATTCCAATGTAGGTAAGAATATCATAAACGGAATTGATGCAATTTTCGGGCGTGAAATCGTTACCATTGTGGCGGTATTGGTTAAAATAATAGTGCGGACTTATACATAAATCTGCAAACTCATATCCTGCAAATTGTCCATTTACAAACTCTTTTTTAAGTTCAAAATGTAACTTTGCTCCAATGTCTTTGTGTTTGTATTTCGCTAATGAATTAACACGTGAATACAAAGGTGTAAAATCAGAATGTAACAGTAATTTATTTATTACTGTTTTATCTTTGATTCTAAACTTTATATTATCCAGCATTTTGTTATCTTTGTAAAATCAATGGTTTGACTGTTGTGAGGTTTGAACGCCTATAAAGGGAATGCGGTTTGCACTCCCTTTTTTTTGTTCTTAAAAGTTTTGTATAAGGTAGTTTACCAATCGGGTACGGTCGGTTTTGTTGTGCGGATAGAATTGTTTACAGGCGCGTATTTCGATTGTTCCAACATCGGAAAGGTATTTCACGATACACAAAGATTTTACGCTGTTTATCGGCAAATCTGAATAGTAAAAATCAGGCACATCCGTTGCTCTTAATCCTGAAAGATTGCATTTACTCCAATTAGTTGCATTTCGGATTCGCAATAGTAGAATTGCATCTTTAATTAAATTGTAACCTTTGTTTTTCTCTAAACGGATAAGGTTAGATAATAGCGGTTTTTCTGCGGTTTGTAATTTGAATTGTGCAAAGGTCTTTTTTGCGAGGTCAAAAGAATAAACCATTTTGTAACTGTCGGGAATGAACGTCTTTTTTTCCATTGCAATAAAAATTAATCGTTAATAATCATTGCATTTTGCACCTCATCCCAGCGGTAATATACCCGCGCACCTAATTTGAACGAACGGATAATTTTTCGTTTTTTCCATTCGTGTAAGGTTGGTTTTGTAATGGATAATCTTTTACATACCTGTTCAGCGGAAAGGTATTCGAGATTATCGTTCTGTAAAGTTTTTGTGAGTTCGGGAAGTAAGGAATTTTTAACCTGTGCGGTTATTTCCTGAATTAAGGCGGTCGGCTCTAAACCGATAAACTGAATTGATGTCATCTTTATACTGTTTTAAATTGAACAGTACAAAGGAAATAATGAGTTATTCGGGTTTTATTCCTATTTCATTACCTTTTTATTCTTATTTAAAATATGCTAACTTTTTATGTCTTTGAAGTCTGAATGTATTTTTCCTAAAAAAGTTTGGTGTTTATAAGTTGTTCCCTTTATTTCTGCACCTTTATAATCATATCCAAACAAGTTTTTTACTAATTCTTGATAGGGTTTTTTAGGAATGTTGTGTTCACAAATTGAAGTTAAATAAAAATATATCTGCGTGTATTTTGTTTTATCAGTAAAGTTTTTTGCTGATATAGTAAAGTTTTCATTAAAAAAAATTAGTAATTCTAATTTTCCTAAATCACCAAAAAAAACCTCGTTGGCTAAAGTGTTTGATTTATCTCTATCTACACTATCATAAAGAACTTTTTCAAGACTTTCAATATGTGGTAATTTCTTCTTATTAACATTACTTTTAGTTTCGATATATTCTACAATCTTTGAATGTTCGTCATTTATTCTGTTATTTAAGAATAAGAGAATTTTTGTAACCTCTTTTTTTAAATAATCATCTTCAGAAATATTTTCGCTAATATTATCATTGAGAATTTCAAAATCATAATCTTGATAATCTTCAAAGTTGTAATTTTCTTTAAAGTCGTCACTTTGTAATTGAAATCTTATTTTTTTTCCTAATTTATTTAAATTATTTATTGAATTAAATATTTTATCAATGTAAATATCTTTTTGTTTTTGAATTAATAAATCTTTTGAGAGTGAAGGATTATAAGAACTATTATCTTTTAGAAAATCAATGTTAATAATTGTTTCATAATGATTTGATACTAACGTTTGTAGGTTTTTTAAACTATCTAATCTATCCGTAAGAACTTCATAAATATCAATGTAAATATCTTTAAGATGCTCTAAATAGTCCTCATATTTTACATCCTTTTGTATTAATTCTTTTTCAATTTTTTTCGGACTAAAATTTATTTGAAATTCATCGAAATTATTAAATATTTGAATCCGAATATCGTCACTCATAGGTTGTGGGTTTGAACGTTAAAAAAAAGGTGCATTTCTGCACCCTGTATTAAATTCTACTAAAAATGAAATCTGCAGAAATATTTAGGTTGTGGTAAATACCTTTCAGAAAATCTATATCGGGTTTTCGGTTGCCCTTTAATATTTGGTTTAGTTTAGGCAAAGGAATATTCGTTTTTTTCGATAGTTCCGTTTGGCTCATCTCTTTTTCAAACATTTTTATTTTCACCATTTCGATAATGGTTTTTGGTGCAGGAAATTGATAGTATTGGTTCTCGTATTCTTTAACTTCGTTGGTTAATGTTTGCAAGGTTTCCAATTCTTTTTCCGATACATTATCTTCCCCTTTTTTCATTATCTCATTAATGAGGTTTAAGGCGGTGTTATATTGTTTTTCGTTTGTTATTTTCATCTTAAAGCTCTTTTAAATTTAGTTTGTCGTATTCGGGATGTGTTCCTATAAAACGGATAAAAACAGTTCTTACATTAAAAAATATACGTGCTACCAATCGGCAATCATTCCCTTTAATGTTGAATACAAAAAGACTATCGCCCACATTATCTGCACTATTGAAATCGTTTTTTAATTCTGCAAAGTTTTTCCAGTCCGCATTTTCGGTTATATCATACCAACGTTCTAATGGTGCGCTATGTTTCGGGTGTAATTCTGCGTATTCTTTTAGAATCTTTTTCGAGATAATCACCATAGGACAAAGTTAAAAATAAAGTTTCAGAAAATGAAATATTTTTTTATAAAATGAAATATAAGAAATTGGTTCTAATTATAAACCTTTTGATAAGTTGCATTGGAATAATCTGTAAAACGTTCCTGTAAGTTCATTTCGGTAATTAGTTCCAGTAGTTCATTTATCGAGAAACTGTTTCTATACATTGGCTCTAAATCTTCAATGCGTACTTTTTGTTCATTAAAGTTTGTTTCAAAATCAAATAATCGGTTCTCTGTATCGGTATTCATAGTTTTAATAGAATGTACCAAGTTTTCCAATTTTTTTAAATCTTTTTCAAATGATGCTAATGGTTTTTCCATGATAAAAATATTTAGGGTTAAAAATTAATTTGCGGTTTTTGGGTTTCTGATTTGGGTTTTTTGGGTTTGTTGTTTGTCAAACTGTTCCCAATATGTAAACATCTGTTCTGATAATGTGCTGTTCTCAATACCAATGTATCCCAAAAACTCTTTTTCTGTTTTGTGTCCTGTAACACTCATTATTATTGCTGTGGGAATTTTACTGTAATACATTGTTGCAAAAGTTCTACGACAAACGTGTGAGGATACCAATTGATAAAATGGATAGTTTCCAAAAACATAACATTTTTTTCCTTTGTCGTAAACTCTACCATATTCTAAACGGTCAATATTTGCAAGTTTACAAACGGTTTCTAAATGGGTGTTGAATATTGTTTTACTGCTCTCAATATTTGTTGAAAATACAGGCGGAAAATCACCGTTGTATTTTTCTAAAATTTTCTTCACTTCATTGTGAATAGGTACAGGAACATTTTGTTTAGTTTTCTTTTGTACCAAGTTTATGAAATCTCTACCGTTTATGTTTACAATTTTCTTTTTAGTCATTGAAAATAGGTCAGATGCTCTTTGTCCTGTGTAGCATCCGATAATTAACCAATCTCGTGTTAATTGTAGTTTTTCGTTACCTACTAATTTCAAATCCTGAATTTTCAAAAGTTCATGTACTGTAAGATAGTGTGTAGGTGTATCAACAGTAAATCCCTTAATTTCGTCTATCTGCTCATTCAGTTGAATGTTTTCCTGTCTTGCACTTTTAAAAATGGTTTTGGTGTATTTTAGATACTTTCCTACGGTATTATCAGAAAGGTTTTGACCTCGCAAAAACAATACAAAACGGTTTCCCATTGCCAAATTGTAATCTGATACTTTTGGGCGTTTCTTTTCAGTAGTTAAAAATTCCTGAAATTTTGAAATAATAGTTTCCTGTTTCTGCTGTGTGCGGTGGGTTATTGGTTGTCCTCTGTACTTGCGGAATGGTAGTATATTGGTTTTGTAATGCGTTAAATAATTATCTATGAAATCAAGTTCAATAGTCCTTTTCCCATCGTTGTAAAATGCGTTTATAACCTCATCCAGCCAATCACCGTTTATTATTTCGGTTTCTGTCCTTTGGGCGTATTGATTCAGTACGAAATTCTGTAATGCAGAAAGTCTTTGTTTTAGGTTTTCGTGGTCAGTTAAAAAACTCTTTGTTCCTGACTTGATATTTTTGGGTTTCCCTGTAGCATTTATTTTTCCGTTCCAATTTTCAGGGTTTACGGTTTCACGTGTTGCACGTCTGAATTTATTTTGTCTATCTATTGAAAAAGATAGGAAAATGGTAGAGTTGTCTTTCTTTGAACGGATAAGAAAATTTGCGGTTGCCATAGCGGTAAAGTTTGAACATTACAAATATAGCATAATTCTAAAACTTGGAGAACCGTTGGAGAACCAAATGTTTTTTTATTTAAAATCCATTTTAACCTATTTTAATTTTATAGTATTTATGTATATTGATAATCAGGTATTTATGATTTTATTTGAAAATCTGTAAATTCAATCTAATTTAGGATAATACCGTATTTATATTCCTCATGGGTCTACAAATCCCGAAGTGCTATTTAAATGGCGTTTCGGGATTTTTTATGCGTTTTCGTTTACTGTTTATTTCCAGTTCAAATGTTATTTATTTCAATCATTAATTTCTTCAAAATTTCAGATTTTGTGAAAGATTCAAAATAGTATTATCTTTATCACAACTGATATTCTTATGAAGAAAACCATATTTATTGCACTCTTTTTTTTGCTACAAAATTTTACTTTTTATTTTGGACAACAATTAGAACATTCTACAGAAAACCTGCAACCTATTGTTCAAAAATTTGTGGATGAAGTCAATACCAATTCTCAATTAGAATCGATGGCATTTGAACTTCTTGATGGTATTGGCCCTCGTTTGGCCGGCACTCCCGAAATGCTACAAGCACATCAATGGGCAGTTTCAAAAATGAATTCTTGGGGAATTGATGCTTCCAACGAAGCGTATGGAACGTGGAAAGGTTGGCAACGAGGAATTACGCATATCGATATGATTGCTCCACGAATTAAAACCCTCAACGCAATGCAATTGGCATGGAGCCCTTCAACGAAAAAGCCGATTGAAGCAGAAGTTGTCGTATTACCTAATGTTTCGAATAAAGCAGATTTTGAAGCTTTTCTACCAAGTGTAAAGGGGAAAGTTGTTCTCATTTCGCAATACCAAAAAATCGGCAGATCCGATGAACAAATAAAAGATTTTGCAACGCCAGAACTTTATGAGAAACTCAAAGCTGAAAAAGATTCGGCGAATCAAAATTTCATTGCCTATTTCAGAAAGATTGGATACGATCAAAATTCCTTACCCGAAGTCTTAGAAAAAGCGGGAGCTGCAGGAATCGCTATATCAAATTGGACAGGAGTGATGGGAGCAAATAGAATCTTCAGCGCGAAAACGAAAAAAATTCCAATGTTCGATATTGAATTGGAAGATTACGGAAGTTTGTATCGACTAGCAGAACAAGGTATAAAGCCAAGAATTAAGTTCCAAATAGAATCAAAATCACTTCCTAAAGCAACCACTTTTAATACCGTTGGGATGATTTTAGGAAAAGAAAAACCAAACGAGTACGTTGTTCTTTCTGCGCATTTGGATTCATGGGATGGCGCACAAGGAGCGACAGATAACGGAACGGGCACTTTAACGATGTTGGAAACCATCAGAATTCTAAAAAAAATCTATCCTAATAATAAACGAACCATTATTATTGGTCTTTGGGGAAGCGAAGAGCAAGGATTGAATGGCTCGCGCGCTTTTGTCGCGGATCACCCAGAAATCGTGAAGGGCATTCAAGCTGTTTTTAATCAAGATAACGGAACGGGTAGAGTGGTGAGTTTGGGTGGACAAGGTTTCGCCGATTCTTATGATTTTATTGGAAGGTATTTAAGTGCCGTTCCAAAAAATATTCGCGATCATATTAAAACTGATTTCCCTGGAATGCCAAGTGGAGGAGGTTCGGATCACTCGTCATTTGTTGCAGCCGGAGTTCCCGCATTCATGCTCGGTTCGCTGAATTGGGGCTATTTCGGTTATACTTGGCATACCAATAAAGATACATACGATAAAATTATTTTTGACGAAGTGAAAAGCAATGTAATTCTTACGGCAACTTTGGCGTATATGGCTTCGGAAGATCCTCATTTTAATAGCAGAGAAAAAAGAATTATGCCGTACAACAATAATGGAGAATCTACCAAATGGCCGGTTCAGAAACAGCCGATGCGTACGGACTCAGAAAAGTAAAGATATTTTTGAAAATGTGTTTTCACGTTTGAGAAATTGGATTGATGTAATGAGGAATTTTCGAATTTGAATTCCCAACTTATTCCAATAAAGAAAAATTGTGAACATTTTTTTTGACTTGAATTTGAAGAAACTGAAATGAAAAAAGCGGCTCATCATGAACCGCTTTTGCTTTGTATTTTATTGATTTACTGAATTACTTCCTCGTAAAATAAGGGAGCGTCAAGATCCTTATTTACGGAGATTATAGTGATTCTGTATTTTTTGGCCTCATCATTATTGTAGAATCTGAAATTCGACATATCACCATAAGGAACACTAAACATCGGATTCCAGTACAACAATTTTCGAAAGTCACCATTGATGTTTTGTGCGCTTGAACTCGCATAATCCAAGTTGTTAAACTCTGTTTCAGCTTGAAATCCACGCAACACAGAAAAATTATTCCCTGCATTCAGATTCATATTGGGTTCTTTATCTTGACTGTTGCCCATATCGCCTCGTTTCGTGTAGACGGCAATTGCGGTTCCACTGCTGTTTGCGCCACCAAGAAAATTTCGGATTACTTTTACCATTGCAATGGTGGAAGGGTTAATGGTATTCAACATTCCAGCGTCCATCTTCATTTCGTCTACATAAATATCCGCTTTTGTATTACGCAGATACGGCACATATGTGGTGGATCCAGTTCCATCGGATTCGTATTTAACTTGAAGTCCAGCAACTCTACCTTGTAACCATTGGATGATATTGGTGAAACCTCCTACAATTTGGTCTTCATTTACGAAATCGAAAATTTTATCGGAATTTCCTCTAAACAAACCAGAACTCAATTCTTCATCCAGTTTTTTGGTTTTATCTTGCAATCTTCCTTTAATTTTTACTTCTTCAATGTTGTATACTTTCTCATTCACTTTCTTATTTAAATCTCGCGATGCAACATATTGCGAAACTTTTGTAGGAACAGGTTCGTTTTTATTTCTGGTTTCTAAATGATAGCCAATTTTGGGGAGAGAACTGGTATAGGCAACAAACTGATTATTCGGTTGAAAAAATACTTGGGTGTAATCGTTCTTACCCGTTTCCAATAGATAGCTCACTTTTGTATTATCGGTGAAATTCATGTTATCGATCACAAATTTTCCGTTGCTATCTGTAACTTGTTGACTTACGGAATTTCCCGCATCGGGAGAATCAAAAACTAAACTCACAAGTTTGTTCACTGCAGGTCTGCCGTTGGTGGTTACCAATCCCGTGTACGAGATATAATTTTCTGGCGTATATTTTAATGTTGGAAATTTTCCATTCACCAAAGATTCCCAATCGAAGCGTTCCCAATTTTCAGAAATCAGCAACGCATCCAAAGCTGCGGTATTGGTATTTTTCTGAAAGTATTGTGAAGGATCGAAAATTTTAGAAGATAAATCACCCGCTAAATACAAATTGCTAATAAAGTTATTGCGGTCAGGATTGTCATCTTTATCAATTGGATTTACCACAATTGCGTAATCGGAAAAGCCCTCGGTATAATTAACATCAAACTCGTTTTCACCGCGTGGCGCCAAGTTTTTTGAGGTTACAGTGATATTCGGTTTTTGAACTTCGATATGATTTGGCTTCATAAACACCAAACGTTTTGCAACCACATTTTCGCTTTGATCGAAAATCGTAAGCTGTAAAACACCATTTGGGAAATCCTTCATTGGAATTTCAGAAGAAGCATCAACGCCTTTTCTTTTGGTAATATTGGCTTTATACACCAAAACGCTGTTCACGGTTCCAATCATTTTAAATTTCTGCGCCTCGTCCGACTCACTTTTTGATCGAATGGTATATTTTATAGATTCTGGAAGGTTTTCGACCTTTAAATTGATGCCAGAATCTTTGCTTTGCTGAAGCGGAATGATCGATTCTTGTCCAAGATTATCTTTTACGGTTACCGAATAGGTTTTTCCAGTTTCTGGAATGAGGTTAAACAAAGCTACATTTCCATCCAAATTTTTAAAGTTGGCAATTGGTTTGGAAGGATCGGTATTTGAGGTGACAAAACCGGACCATTCGCTAGGCGGCGTACCTTCAGAATGCAAACGAACCGCAATTTTGGATTCTACGCCATTAAGCAAAACGCCACTTTCAGGATGAAGCGTTGCTGTCCATTTTGTTTTTTCATCTTTCACTAATTTCTTTTCCGACGAAGGATTGAATACCTCAACAGGTTTAAGAAACTGAAATTTTTCTGGGAAGTTAAGCATCCAAGTCGTGTACGAACGAATGTAATATACATCTTCTTGAAGCTTTTCTGGGATTGTTAAACTTCCAAATCCTTGTCCATCGTAAAGCGGAATTAATGTTTTGGAAACCGATTTCTTATTCTGATCCAAAAGCTCTACAAAAAGAGTTGTCGAGATCGCCGAACTTTCGTAACCTTGATAAACGTATGCATTAAAATATGCCGTTTCGCCAGCCGCAAATTGATCTTGACTGAGAAGCAAGTATACTTTTTCCTGCGGAATTTTTTGGTTCATAATGCTGAGCGCATTTTCCGCTGCATTTTGAGCATATAAATTTCCTGTAGAAATTGCAATTGATAAAGGGATAAAAATCCTAAAGAATTTAGATTTTAATGGGGTCGGAAGTATTTTAATCTTCATAATTTCATGTCCTGTTTTCCGAGTTAGTACTGTATGGTTACTGGTGCCATATTTCAACATTCGAAAATAGAAACTTTATGGTAGAGCAACAAATTTTTAACTTTTATTAAGAAAGCGTGATTTCATCTTCATAATGTTGCTTTTCTTCAAGATTTTTTTGGTTCTATACAAGAATCTTTTCTTGTTTTTTAACAATTAAAAAAATGAAATTTTCTTAAAAAATTTAAGATTTTACCCCATTTACGCTTCAGCTTTGTTTTTTATACTTTTTGTAAATGCTTTATTAAAGGGCGTTTGCAGCTACGCTAGATGTAGAACTGATATTTGTCATAATTTTATTTTTATTTAGAATTCTTATAAATAAGTATTTTTGCAAAAAGAAAAAATTATGAAGAGAACGATAGCTGCAGCTTTAGCGGTGATAGGATTTAGTTTTGCTGCAGGTCAGCAGGCGAAAGATTCCATCAAAAAAGAAGCTCAAATTCAAGAAGTGGAGCTTTTTGGTGAAAAAAACAAACAGCCAGAAGGTTTAGAAGTAATTACCAGATTACCTTTGAAAACAAGAGATCAAATTCAAAGTATTTCGGTAATTTCTTACAAAGTAATTGAAGAATTGGGCGGACTTACCGTAACCGATGTGGCGAAAAATATTCCAGGTGTTACGCAGTTTGGAAGCTATGGTGGTACCCGCGAAAGTATGTCGATCCGCGGATACAGAGGTGTTCCTGTATTAAAAAATGGTGTGATGATGGATTCAGATTTCCGTACTTCGGCAATGCTTACCGACATGCAAGGCATTGAGAGTATCCAAGTGATTAAAGGTTCTGCAGCAGTTACACAAGGGATTGGTGATGGTTTAGGTGCCGCTGGTGGTGTAATTAATGTGATAACGAAAATTCCTAAATTTTATAATGAAACAAATGTTGGATTCCGTTACGGAAGCTGGAATTTCTACCGTCCAACAGTAGATTTTCAAAGAGTTTTAGATTCAAAAGGTAAAGTAGCTGTACGTTTTAATGGCGCTTACCAAAACAGTGAATCTTTTAGAGATTATGTTTCTACCGAAAGAATTTACGTGAATCCAAGTGTGGCATTTCGTCCAGACGATAAAACAGAAATCGTAGTAGAAATGGATTATATGCACAATAATACCACTCCAGATCGCGGTACTGTAAATCTTGCTACGGGTGATATTAATGCGCTTTACGAAATGCCAAAAGGTAAATTCCTTGGTTTTTCTACCGATAATGCGAAAACAGAAACTTTTAATTTTTCAACAACTGCGGTTAGAAAGCTTACCAACAAATTGAAATTAAGAGCGGCATATATGAGTTCCAATTATAATTTCGAGAATATTGGTGCTTCTTTATCCCCAGTAAACAGCAGTAGCCCAGATGAATTCAGAAAGAGATTTATTGCTAAAAGCGATCGTGCAGATTTAAATAAAGTGTTCCAGTTTGATTTCATTGGTCAAGAGGTCAATACGTGGTCCGCAAAACATACCTTTCAATTAGGTTTCGATTGGAAAGAATCCAATGTTACCACTACAAGCTACACTGCGAATAGAGCAGATGGTACTGTAATTAATGCTGCAAATCCTATTGATGTTATTAATGTTTTGCAGGATATTAATAATATTTTGCCTTATGACGTTACGTATGTTGCAGGAGATGCCGTAAACTCAAAAGCTGCGACTTTCGGTTTAATGGCACAAGATGTAATTACCGTTAATAAATACGTAAAAGCACATTTAGGAATTCGTTATAGCAAATTAAATGGTGTTGCAGAAGGTAAAGAAAATGAAGCATGGAACCCAACTTTCGGTTTAATGATTTTCCCAATTGAAAACCTGAATGTGTTTGGTTCTTATACTACAACCACTTCTCTTAGAACTGCAAATAATCCGCTATATGGTGGCGGAACAGTTGGCCCATCTACCACAAAACAATGGGAGGCAGGGATTAAATCGGACTGGTTTGATGAAAAATTAAGATTTAACATCACTTTATTCGATATTAACACCGATAATCTTTCTTATTCTGTATTGAACGAAGCAGGAAATGCTACTGGTGAATATGGTCTAGCAGGTGAACTTCGTAGAAAAGGGGTTGAAGTTGAATTGATCGGAAGAATTCTTCCTAATTTACAAATTATGACGGGTTGGGCGTATTTAGATGCACAATATCACGATAGTCCAGCTTATGTCGACGGTTCGTCACCAATGAACACACCAAAAAATACCGCAAATGGTTGGTTGAATTATAAATTTGCAGATGGCGCGTTGCGTGGATTAGATGTTGGTGCAGGTATTTATTATGTAGGTACAAGACCTGTTGATGATTACACTCAAAAAACAATTATTTCTGGTCACGTAAACAGTGTAACTCCAGGAACAAAACCTTTCCTAATGGACGAATATACTACGGTGGACGCGCAAGTTGGATATGCGTTTAATAACGGTTTGGGAGTTCGAGTATTTTTCAATAATATTTTTGATGCGGTTGGGTACAGCTCTTATTTCAGAGGTGGATACATCGATCAAATTCCTATGAGAAATTTCTCGGTACAACTTAATTACAAATTCTAATAGTGTAAAGAATTATTTTTTACCATACAAAACGGATTGTCTGCAATAGGTAATCCGTTTTTATTTTTAACGATATAATTTAGTTTTATGTAATAAATTACCATTTTTACTCAATAAAACTTCAATGTTTAAAGAAGTATAATATAAGTTAAAATTTTATATAAGTTTTCGTTTTTAGTTCGTTTGTGTAGGGTTTTGATAAAATCTTGTTACTTTCGTTGTTTATCTTCTTATTTTGAAATACCGCATTTACAGAAAAATCATTTAAAAAATCATGACAAAACACATATTTTCTGATGAGAAATATCAATTCCAAAATCATGATATCCTTATGAGATACTGCTACATTTGTTGAGCGATTTATGATCCTTTTTAAAAGATATTTATAGAACGTTTAACGAATACCAGTTATCATGAATACCAATTATCTTCAGTTGTTTTTAATTTTATTTATGGTGGCAACGCCAAGTTTTTATTATTCTCAAGATAAAGAAGAAAAAGAAGAGAAAAAAGACACCATATCAAATTATTCGTTCTACAAAAAAGGATTTAAAATGGGTGCTTTATTTGTGGCGGAATACAAATCGTCTTTAACACATAATGTGGATATGAATGGGCTACACAATTCTGAAGGAGTCGATTCTTACGATGGAACTTTTCTACGTTATGTTCGTGTTTCAGGAAAATACCAACTTAACGACAAAATTAGCGCTACGGTTTTGGTGAATTTGGCTGATTTTAAAAACGATCCACAAACCAGAGTTTTAGAAAACGCTTTTATTAGATACGAATACAATTCTTACATTAATATACAAGTTGGGCAGTTTCGTCCGTATTTCGGTTTAGAAGATTTGTACCCTTACGAATTCAACAAATCCTACGTGTGGTCGAATAATTACGATGAATTTGGGAAGAATGGTTGGCAAAGCTTTCAATTAGGAGTTGCGCTTACAGGTTCACTTTCCAAAAAAGGAATTCCGCTTAATTATTACATCTCTGCCGTGAACGGAAATGGCAAAAACAAAACCGGAGATAACGATAAAAGTAAAGATGTCACCGCGCGAATTGATTATAAGTTTTTCAAAAAACTGAAAATTGGAGTAAATGGTGGATTTACCAATTATAAAAATCAAAAAGCAAACGCCTACGGAATCGATGCTGAATTTATTAGTCCAATTACGGATAAATGGAACTTTGCAATGGATGCGGAATATAAAAACGGAACAAACTTTAATCAATTTAATGCGTCTACAATCGAAAATAAATCGTTGGATGATTTCCGAATGGCAGGTTTTTATTTTACGCCAAGATTAACCTACAATTTGAACAAACCAAGAATTCGCGGAATTGAAGTTTCCGCCCGATACGAATATTTTGAAAAATTAAAAACATTGAATAATCCTCGCGAAACCATCACTCCAATGATGTCTATTTTGTTGGCAGATAATTACGCCGCAAGGTTAAGCGTAGGTTTTGTATTCGATCGTTATAAAAATACCTACGAAAACACTTCCATGTACAATACTAATTACCTGTTTTCGCAGTTCCAATTCAAGTTTTAAACTTGATTAATTTAGAAAATTAGAAATTAATGATATGAATAGTTTAACAAAGTTTTTGCTGGTGATTCTGATAGGAGTCGTACTGTATTTCATACCAGCACCGGAAGGAGTAAGTGCAAATGCTTGGCACTTAATGGCAATTTTTGTAGCCACAGTAATTGGCTTAATTTTATCTCCCTATCCATTGGGAGCGATGGCAATTTTCAGTTTAACCGTCGTTGTTGTTTTAGGAATTGTTCCTTTAGAAGATGCCTTAAAAGGTTTTGGAAATTCAACAATTTGGATGATTGCTTGTGCATTTTTTATCTCGCGTGGATTTATTAAAACAGGATTTGGGCGAAGAGTCGGATATTTATTTATCAACAAGTTAGGGAATAGCACACTTGGTCTTTCTTATGGATTGGTGATGACGGATTTGCTTTTCGCGCCTGCAATGCCTTCTACATCTGCTCGTTGTGGTGGAATTATTACACCGCTTTTTCGATCTATTTCAGAAGCGTATGAATCAACTCCAGAACAAGGAACCGAAAAAAGAATTGGTGCTTTCTTAGTACAATGTATTTTTCAATGTAATGCAATTACTTGTGCGATGTTTATGACATCAATGGCAGGAAATCCAATGATTACCGAATTCGCAAAAGGAATGGGCTACACCATCACTTGGATGGATTGGGCGCTTGCAGCAATTGTTCCTGGTTTAATTTCTTTGGTGGTAATTCCTTACGTTTTGTATCGTTTTTATCCACCAGAATTGAAAAAAACGCCAGAAATGAAAGCACTTGCAAAAGTGAAATTGCAAGAAATGGGAAAAATGACCAGAAATGAATGGATCGTTCTTGCCGTATTTTTGTTCCTTGTAATTTTCTGGGTTCTTGGAAATACTTTAAATATTGATGCTACTTTAATTGCATTTATTGGTTTGAGTTTCTTGTTGGTTTCCAGAGCGTTAGAGTGGAACGATGTTATTGCGGAAAAAGAAGCGTGGCACACGATTGTTTGGTTTGCAATTTTGATGACGCTTGCCGGACAATTAAATAAATTAGGTTTTATCCCTTGGTTTGGAAATTTTATGGCAGAAACTGTTCAAGGAATGGCTTGGTTGCCAATGCTCGCTGTACTGCTGCTCGTGTACTATTACATCCATTATATGATGGCAAGTGCGATTGCACATATCAGTGCAATGTACACGATTTTCGTAACAATTGCGATTGCCGCTGGTGCGCCCGCAATTCCTACCGTTTTATTGTTCGCATTCTTCAGTAATTTGAATATGTCGATCACCCATTATTCAAGTGGTCCAGCGCCAATTTTGTACGGAACCAATTACGTTCCGCTTGTAACTTGGTGGAAAATCGGTTTCTTTATGAGTTTACTCATCATCTTTATTTGGGTAACCGTAGGTTCACTTTGGTGGAAAGCAATCGGACTTTTTTAATCATAATTTAAAAATGAAAAAATCATTATTGCATCGTCAATCAATAATAGTTTAATAGAAATCGCTCAGAGTGCAAAATTCTGAGCGATTTTATTTTTTTTGAATTTAGAACCTGTTTAAAATTTTATCGAAATTTTTTATACGGCCTCAGGAAATCATCTTTGCTAAATTTTAATGCTCTTTTGAGCGTATTTTTTACTTTCCATTTTTGATTTAGCCCGCTAAATCTGCAAATATGAAGCAAATAATCCATCTCAAAATACCTATAAAAATTATTAGCAATAAAATTTAAATAGGCTCTTAAAGGATTTTCAAAACTATTCTTTTGGTTTAATTTCATTGAAATAAGAAAAAACTTCTCGAACCGTTTTTGGATTTTTTCCTTCCATTATTCCCGATTCATCTACTATTTTTAAAATACGTTTGGTGGATTTTGCAAAATTGGCTTCTAGATTTTCGCCTTCAAGCATTTCTTGCAATTCTGTCATTTCAGGAATACGACGTTTGATATGTTTCGGATAAGTCGTTGAGGTTTTAATTAAATCTTGATAGGTTCCCGGTAAAAAATCTTGCAATTCGTCGTTCAATTCTTCAAGAAATCCGTAATGAGAAGCGGCAAGCATCGTTTCGAAAAAAAGTCCGCAAATTGCCTTGTTCACCATTGCAAACAACAATTTAAAAGCGGATGCCGATTCTATATCTTCTCCCACATTTTTTACTTGTAGCGCAACAGATAAATGATGAATGAGCGCTTCCGTATTTTTTCCACTAACAATTATTTTCGCCGTTTCTTTCACGTTGTTCGGAATTCCTAAAACTGCTGCATTGATAAAATGAGAATCCACTTCATCAAAACAAGCTTTAATCTGCAAAGCTGTTTTCGGATTGTTTGAATTTAAATCCACGTAAATGGGCTTTCTTTTCGTGAATTCAATTTCTTTTGCCACCAATTGTGCAATTGCTACACTGCTTGCCGCATTGGTTAAATTCAGAATGTAATCTGCCTGTTCTACAACATTTTTTACCGCTTTTACATCAGTGATTCCTATTTCTGAAATTCTTTTTTTTGTGGATTCCGATCTGCCTTCACTTGCGGTAATTACCTTGTAATTGTGCAACAAAAGTTCTTTTGCAATCGCTTGTCCCATATCGCCGGGATATAAAATTCCGAAACAAATTGACGTATTTAATGTTTCCATTTTTGATGTTTTCGATGATTATTAATTTCTTCTTTTTAATGTTGAATTTACAGAATCATACTCAACTGAATTCGCTTTCTGGCTTCATCAATTTCTGTGACTTTTACTTTTACGTGTTGCTGGAGTTTTACTACTTCATTCACATCAGAAACAAAACCTTCTTTGAGTTGAGAAATATGAACGAGTCCACTTTCTTTAATTCCTAAATCGACGAAACATCCGAAAGCGGTAATGTTATTCACAATTCCAGGAAGTATCATTCCTGTTTTTAAATCTTTTATGGATTTTATAGAAGAATCAAATTCGAATATTTTTGCCGCTTTTCTTGGGTCTAAACCAGGTTTTAAAAGCTCTTTCAAAATATCTTCAATTCCTAAAATTCCAATTTCTGTAGTAGCGTAATCTGCAGGTTTGATGCTTTTAATTTTTTCAGCGTTAGAAATCAATTCTTTCACTTTCAAACCTAAATCTTTTGCCATTTTTTGAACAATCGAATATGCTTCAGGATGAACTGCAGAATCGTCCAAAGGATTTTTCCCATTTTTAATTCGAATGAACGCTGCTGCTTGTTGATACGCTTTTTCGCCCACTCTTGGAACTTTTTTCAATTCGTTTCTGCTTTCAAATGAACCGTTTTCCGAACGATATTTCACAATGTTTTCGGCAAGTTTATCACCGATTCCCGAAACGTAACTTAATAAGGATTTACTCGCAGTATTCAAATTAATTCCGACTGCATTTACACAGCTCATTGTAGTCGAATCAAGTTCCGCTTTCAATAAATTTTGATCGACATCGTGCTGATATTGTCCAACACCAATCGATTTTGGATCAATTTTCACGAGTTCAGCCAAAGGATCAGCAAGTCTTCGTCCAATCGAAACCGCACCGCGAACCGTAACATCATAATTCGGAAATTCATCTCTCGCAATTTTACTCGCTGAATAAACAGACGCGCCCGCTTCGGAAACCACAAAAACCTGAATGGGTTGATCAAACGCAATTTTCTTGATGAAGAATTCTGTTTCACGACTTGCCGTTCCATTTCCGATCGAAATCGCTTCAATTTTATAAGAACTCACCATTGAACGAATTTTCTTCATCGCCATTCCAGATTCGTTTTGTGGAGCGTGCGGAAAAATGGTTTCGTTGTGGAGTAAATCGCCTTTTTCATCTAAGCAAACGACTTTGCAACCTGTTCTATAACCTGGATCTATCGCCAAGATTCGTTTTTCACCGAGTGGAGAATCGAGGAGGAGTTGTTTTAAATTTGCCGCAAAAACTTCAATCGATTTTTGGTCGGCTTTGGTTTTGGCTTCTTGCAAAACTTCGTTGGAAATCGCTGGATCGAGCAATCTCTTGAAACTGTCTTTTATGGCTAAAAATATTTGTTCAGCAGATTCAGAATTTCCTTTAATCACCGCTCTTTCCATTATTTGAAATGCTTCTTCGTTTTCAACGGAAATATTCACTTTTACAAAACCTTCTTGTTCCGCACGAAGAATTGCTAACAATCTATGCGAAGGAATTCGATTTAAAGATTCTTGCCATTCAAAATATTGACTGAATTTCTGTGCGGCTTCTTCCTCTTTTTTCGCTTTGACTACTTTTGAAGTGATTTGCGCTGTTTTTTGATACAATCTTCTCAGATTTTTTCGGATGTACAAATGTTCATTTAGCCATTCAGCAATAATATCTCTTGCACCTTGCAAAGCTTCATCTTCAGAAATTTCTTTTGAAGTAAATCTTGAAACGGTAGAGTAGAGATTGTCGGATTTTTGGCTCATGATGATTTTCGCCAAAGGTTCTAATCCTTTTGCGCGAGCAGCATCTGCTTTGGTTTTCTTTCTTTTTTTGAAAGGCAAATAGAAATCTTCCAATTCTTTTAAATCGTAAGAATGTTCAATTTTATCTTTTAATTCTGGAGTTAAAGCATTTTGTTCTTCAATGGAATTCAAAATACTTGCTTTACGTTTTTCAATCTCATCGAATTGTTTGCTGAGTTTGGAAATGTTTTCAATTTGAACTTCATCCAAATTTCCAGTTTGATCTTTTCGGTATCGAGAAATAAACGGAATCGTGCAATCTTCGTAAAGCAGTTTTAAAGTTGCATCAATGCTTTTATTAGAAATATTTTGATAGAGTTGAATATAAGAAGTTACGGTCATTTGTAAATTTTATCTTGTTTTTTTCTTTGTTTGAGCAAAAATAAGTTCAATTTTAAGAATTAAAAATTATTTGTGCATTTTCAATTTGGAAATGATTAGTTTTAAACTTTTAATCGTTGATGTATGGAAAATAAACCAAAAAATGTAACCGATCATTTAGCAAACGAACGAACCTTTTTAGCATGGATTCGAACGGCAATTGCCGTAATGGGTTTTGGATTTGTTGTGGTTAAGTTTTCTTTATTTGTTCGGCAGTTTACATTATTGGTGGACGCGAAAGATGTGCAACATCACCAAGGTTTTTCTGGGATTATCGGTATTTCACTCGTGTTAATTGGTGCAGTTATGGTGGTGTTTTCGTATTATAATTATAAAAGAATTCAGAAAGAAATTAACCGTGCCGATTACCAATCCGGCTCGCCATTTAGTTTAGTGATTACGTTGGCAATGCTGGTTGTTGGTATTTTGCTTTCCATTTATCTCATTAAAAGTCTATAATAATTCTCGGTTTTCTATTAAATTACGGGAAGTCGGTGTTTTATTAAAAAATTATCTGTATTAAATTGATTTTCCGCAAAAAAGATGTACTTTTGCACCCGTAAAAATTCACGATGCAAAACATTAGAAATATCGCGATTATCGCTCACGTTGACCATGGTAAAACAACTTTGGTGGACAAGATTATTCATGCAACACACATTTTCCGCGAAAACCAGGAATCTGGAGAGTTGATTATGGATAACAACGATTTGGAAAGAGAAAGAGGAATTACCATTCTTTCTAAAAACATCTCTGTAAATTATAAAGACACCAAAATTAATGTTATCGATACCCCAGGACACGCCGATTTTGGTGGTGAAGTGGAACGTGTTTTGAAAATGGCAGATGGTGTAATTCTTTTGGTTGATGCTTTCGAAGGACCAATGCCACAAACTAGATTTGTACTTCAAAAGGCGCTTCAATTAGGATTAAGACCAATTGTGGTTATTAATAAAGTAGATAAAGAAAACTGCCGTCCAGAAGAAGTTCACGATAAAGTGTTCGATCTTTTCTTTGCTTTGGATGCTACAGAAGAACAGTTGGATTTCCCAACTTTCTATGGTTCTTCAAA
Organism: Bacteroidota bacterium; assembly: GCA_023422635.1. Classification (GTDB taxonomy): domain Bacteria; phylum Bacteroidota; class Bacteroidia; order Flavobacteriales; family Weeksellaceae; genus JAFAGO01. Next base: position 145,446 of record JAFAGO010000029.1, on the reverse strand, counting down.
ACAAGGATGGTTTAATACTTCATTAGAACCAACCGATTCTATTCTTCCAATTTTGGATGGTGTTTTGGAATATGTTCCTGAACCAAAAGTAGAAGAAGGTAACCTTCAAATGCAAATTACTTCACTTGATTTTTCTTCTTTCTTAGGAAGAATTGCGATCGGTAAAGTTGCGAGAGGTTCCGTAAAAGAAGGACAATGGATTGGTCTTGCACAAGAAGGCGACAAAATTGTAAAAGGAAAAGTAAAAGAATTATACGTTTTTGAAGGTCTTGGTAAGAAAAAAGTTTCTGAAGTTGGTGCAGGTGATATTTGTGCTGTTGTAGGTTTTGACGCTTTCCAAATTGGTGATACTTTCGTAGATCTTGAAAATCCAGAACCTTTGGAAAGAACGGCTATTGATGAACCAACGTTGAACATGACGTTCTCCATCAACAATTCACCGTTCTTTGGAAAAGATGGAAAGTATGTAACTTCTAATCACCTAAAAGAAAGATTAACCAAAGAATTAGAGAAAAACTTAGCATTAAGAGTTCAACAAACGGATGATGCGAACACTTTCCTAGTTTTCGGTAGAGGTATTCTTCACTTATCTGTTTTAATTGAAACAATGAGAAGAGAAGGGTATGAAATGACGATCGGTCAGCCACAAGTAATCTTGAAAGAAGATGAAAATGGTCAAAAATTAGAACCTTATGAATCTTTGGTAGTGGATGTTCCAGATGAATATTCTTCTAAAGTAATCGATTTGGCGACACAAAGAAAAGGGGACCTTTTAATTATGGAAACCAAAGGCGAAATGCAACATATGGAATTCGATATTCCTTCACGAGGATTAATCGGACTCCGTTCTCAAATGCTTACTGCAACTGCAGGTGAAGCAATTATGGCACACCGTTTTTCTGAATATAAACCTTTCAAAGGAGCGATTCCAGGAAGAAACAATGGCGTTTTGGTAAGCAAAACTACAGGTCCAGCTACAGAATATTCAATTGCAAAATTGCAAGATAGAGGGAAATTCTTCGTTGATCCAGGTGAGGAAATTTACACTGGAATGATTATCGGTGAACAAAACAAACCAGGAGATCTTGTAGTAAACATCGTAGAAGCAAAACAATTGAACAACATGCGTGCTGCTGGTAAAGATAAAGATACAGGTGTTGCACCAAAAATCTTATTCTCTCTTGAAGAATGTATGGAATATATCCAAGGTGATGAAGCAATCGAAGTTACACCAAACTTCATCCGTATGAGAAAGAAAATTCTTTCTGAAGAAGAAAGAAAACGTGCAGAAAGAGTTGCAAAATCAGAATAATTTCACGTATAGTGATATCTATAAAATCCCCATTTTTTGGGGATTTTTTTATGAAAAGTTGGCAGATTTTATTTTATGAAAATTATCTTTGCGGCTTTTATTACTCAAACTAATCCTCATGAGAAAAAGTATTTTTTCAGCATTTTTACTATTGAGCTGTAGTTTCGTTTTTGCTCAACAAACAAAAGACATCGACAGTATTACGATTCACGGGAAAATTTTGAATACGCCTTATGCTAAAGTTTCCGAGAATATGGAAGTGATTACCCGAAAGGATATCGAAAATTCTCCTGCACAAAGTATTGACGAAGTTTTACAGCAGTATTCGGGAATGGATATCAGAAGAAGAGGTGCGAACGGCGTGCAAAGTGATGTTAGTATTCGTGGAGGTTCATTCGATCAAGTTTTAATTTTACTTAATGGCGTTCGTATGAACGATTCTCAAACTGGCCACAACAGCTTGAATATTCCCGTCGATCTTGCATCTGTAGAAAGAATTGAAATCATTAAAGGTCCCGCTGCGAGAAGATTTGGCCAAAACGCGTATGCAGGTGCGATTAATATTATCACGAAAACTTCCGGCGAAGAATCTGCCCGGATTTCAGCGGAAGGTGGAGATTTTTCATCGTATGCTCTTGGACTTTCTTCTACTTTTGGAAGCGAAAATTTCACTAATCTTTTTCAGGTATCAACAAATTCGTCAGATGGATATCGTCATAATACCGATTACGAAATTCGAAATGTTTACTATCAAAATAAATTTGCACTGCAAAACGGTAGTATTGGTTTACAAGCGGGATTTTCAGAGAAGAAATTCGGAGCCAATGGCTTTTATTCGTCACCTAACGCTACCGAACAGTATGAAGAAATGCAAGCTTCTATTGTAAGTGTTCAATATGAACAACGTTTTCAAAAATGGAATATTCACTCGAATGTGAATTGGAGAAGAGGCCAAGATATGTATTTGTACAATCGAGAAAAGCCCGAAATCTACCGAAACATGCACATCGGCAATAATTTTGGTGCAGAAGTTAACGCGAATTATGCGTCTTCGCTGGGAGTAACAGGTTTTGGAGCGGAATTTCGAAAAGAGTTTTTAGCTTCTAATAATTTAGGAAATCAAGATCGGCTGATTTCTCAGTTGTTCTTCGAGCATCGATTTTCTTTACTTTCGGATCGCTTGCAGATTATTCCAGGGATTTCTTGGGCCGATTTTTCCAACGCGGGAAATTATTTTTATCCTGGTTTAGATGTCGGATTTGATTTTAATGAGCACCATAAAATTTATGGAAATATTGCGAAAGTAAACCGTGTGCCTACATTTACCGATCTGTATTATTTAAGTAGAACCGAATCTGGAAATGTGAATTTGCAGCCTGAAAATGCAGTTTCTTCCGAAGTAGGATATCAATTCAAGAAAAGGAATTGGATGGTAAAAGCGAGCGTATTTATGCGCGATACCGATAATATGATTGATTGGATAAAAAACAATGATGCAGAATTATGGACAGCAGAAAACATCGCACAAGTGAAAACAAAAGGTTTTGAAACAGAAGTGCAAATTCCAGTCGATGCAATCCACACAAATATTAATTTGAGTTATACCTATCTTGATAATTCTTTTGAAATTCCTTACGAGTTTTCGAAGTATGTGGCAGAAAATCTTCGTCATCAATTCATAGCTAAACTGGAAAACCGTTTTCTGAAATATTTCAGCAATCAGTTAACGTACCGATATTTGGAAAGAGTAAGTACCGGAAAATATCAATTGTTGGATGAAAAATTAACCTTCAAAAAAGGAAATTTTGAAACCTATCTCTTGGTGAATAATCTTACAAATACGGATTATACAGAAGTTTTTGGAGTTCCAATGCCGGGAAGATGGTTTCATCTTGGTGTCGCATTTACTCTGAAATAAAATGATTTTAAAGTTGAGTTTTTTAACGATTATCAATGTAAACGAATTTCAATTTTTTTGAGAAATTCAATTTTTGTAGAAAACTCAATTTCTATGCTTTAAAAATGTATTTTTACAAAATATTTCAACACTTACTAAAACCTCTTTATTGAGGTTTTTTAATGTTCCATCAATTTCAAACCCTTTATGAAAAGAATCCTTTTTCGATTTTCGATTTTCGCAATTCTAGCCGTTTTGGTGTTCTCGTGCGCATCTCAACCCAAAAAAACCGTTAAAAAAACACCTGCAAAAACCACGGATAAACCGAAGCCCGTTCCACCGATAAAAAAAGAAAAAGAAGCAGAAGTGGTTCATCTTAACCTTCCAGAAGTTAAACGCGAATTTCGTGCTGCTTGGATTGCTTCCGTTGCTAATATTAATTGGCCTTCTAAAAATAATCTCACCACGGAACAGCAAAAAGCAGAGGCCGTTCAGTTGTTAGATTTGTTAAAGAGCATCAATTTTAATGCGGTAATCTTGCAAATTCGTCCATCTGCAGATGCTTTGTATAAAAGTAATTTCGAACCGTGGTCGTATTTCCTTACGGGGTCTACCGGGAAAGCGCCTAATCCGTATTATGATCCTTTGGAGTTTTGGGTGGAAGAAACTCATAAAAGAGGCTTAGAGTTGCATGTTTGGTTAAATCCTTATCGTGCGCATCATTCAAATGGCGGAAGTGTAACTTCGGAATCAATGGTGAAAAAATCTCCCGAAAATGTCGTTCGCTTGAAAAATGGAATGTATTGGTTTGATCCCACAAGTCAAAAAACGCAGGATCAAGCTTCGGCGGTAATTCAAGATATTGTAAAACGTTATGATATTGATGCCATTCACATTGATGATTATTTTTATCCTTATAAAGAGTATAATGGAGGAAAAGATTTTCCCGATGATCGATCTTGGAAAGCGTATTTAAACGAAGGTGGAAATTTAACGAAAGGGGAATGGAGAAGAGCAAATGTGAATAAATTTATTGAAAGGGTTTATACAGAAATTCATCAAATTAAAGATGATGTGAAATTCGGAATTAGTCCTTTCGGAATTTGGAAACCTGGTTATCCAGAAGGAATTAAAGGAACTTCTCAATATGATGATTTATATGCAGATGCCAAATTATGGTTAAATCAAGGTTGGGTGGATTATTTTTCGCCACAATTGTATTGGCCGATTGATTCTAAAGGGCAAAGTTATCCCGCACTTTTGCAATGGTGGAAAGATGAAAATAAAAAAGGGCGACATCTATGGCCAGGAATTAATACCGTAACCACCAAAGTTGGTGATCCGGTTACTGAAATTAAAAATGAAATCAGCATAAACAGAGAAATTCTAAAAGGCGATACAGGTGAAGTTCATTGGAGTATTGCAGGGATTTTAAAAAATTATTCAATGCAGCAAATGCTCAAAAATGGTCCGTATCGGGAACAAGCATTGGTTCCGAAATCGCCTTGGATGAAAACTATTCCGCTTACAAAACCAACTTTAAAAAATACCAATATTGGAAATGATGTCGTGGTAAATTGGGAATTAAATCAACCGAAGGCTGTATTTTTGTGGGTGCTGTACAGTCAATACGGAGACACTTGGAAAACCGAAATTTTAGATCGCAATATCACTGAAAAAAAATTGCTGAAAACAGAAAATGGGAAACCCCTTCATAATGTGGCAATTAAGGCGATTGATCGATTAGGAAACGAAAGCGAATATTATGCTGTACGCATTAAATAATTTTCAAAAAAAATGCATTTAGTTTAAATAGAATTATTGTATATTGCAGAAAATTTTTCAGGGAATACAATCAATGTTCATTCAAATGTTGTTTTCACTTTAAACTTTTATTACAACAACTATTTATTTATTTATAATGAACATTTTTATTTCAAACATCAATTACAACACAAGAGAATCAGAACTTCAAGCACTTTTTGAAAACTACGGAGTGGTAGATTCAGCAAAAATTATTATGGATCGCGATACAGGTAGAAGCCGTGGTTTTGGATTTGTAGAAATGCCAAACAACGATGAAGGCCTTAAAGCAATCGAAGAATTGAACCAAAGAGAATTTAAAGAAAAAGTCTTAAACGTTTCTGAAGCTAGACCAAGAGAACCAAGAAGCAACTTCGGAGGTGGAAACGGTGGTTTCCGTAGAGATAACAACCGTAACAACAGATATTAAGAAATTGTAAATCCCCTTTTAAAAGGGGATTTTTTTTGTTCATTATTGAGAAGTTTTTGAACTTTATTTGGATGCTGTTAGATTGTCCGTTTTATAACCTTAGTCTTCGACTAGGCTCAGACTGACATCGCTCCAATTCAAAATGTTTGGATTAGGATTGTCATGCTGAGCGAAGTCGAAGCATTTTTACTCGATAAGAACTGGGCAGAAGTCCCATCAACAGAATTTTATAGCAAAGAAAATGAATATCCATTTTTAGTAATAAATTGAAATTTGTCATTCAGAATGAAGCAAAGCATAATGAAGAATCTCTTTTATAATCAGAGATTTCTCCTTTGTCGAAATGACAATACAATTTTTGGATTTTACCACTATGAGTAATAACGGACATTCACTAAAAGAAAAGAAAATTTCTAAGATGATGAAATTGTTCTCGATAATCAGGAATTCCTACATTTCTTCTTGTATTCCTCTTCCTGATTCATCAACAGTAATGATGAATAAGAGCCTTTAAAACGCTTTTTAACTTTCATTAACAGAAATTGTAAAATATTCTTTATTTTTGAAAGGATGTTTGCCGAGTTTCAGCAAGCAAAAACGTTGAAAATGAAAGTGATTTATTCAATTTTAATCTTGTTTTTAGGAATTCAATTCAGTTCCGCACAGCAAGATTCCGTTCTTCAAGAATTACAATCCATTAAGGAAACCAATACGCTCCTAAAAATCAAGGATTCCATCCGAACCGAAATTTTAAAAGAAGGTTTGGGGAATATTGTTTCTCCCAGTTCCAAGGAGCTTGAAAAATACAAAAACGAACTAAAAAAAATCAAACAAGAAGATTCTCTTCGTTTGGTTCAGCAGAAAATCAGTATTGAAAAACTTCGGAAAAAAGTGAAGCCCTATCCTGTGCTTCTTCTTCATCAAAAACTTTTCGACGTGTATTCGGGTTTAGGTCCATTCTCAACAAAAGATCGCGCTTTAGATGCGGAAGGAAACATCGAGGAATTGTACCGACAGAAAGTATATTTCAAAGATTCGCTTAAAATTCAGCGCAATCAGGAATATCTCAACATCATGTATAACGGCGAAGTAATCACCAGCGTGTCGCAAGAGGATGCGCTTTGGGAAAATGTTTCGCAAGATTCTTTAGCAAACCGCTATCTTAAAGTGATCGCGAATACCGTTGATGAAACAAGAAGCAGTCATCAACTTGAAAATATTGCTTTACGTTGGCTTATGACGTTGGGAATTGTTGTTGCTTTTTTCGTGATGCTTAAACTTTCGCGAAGATTATTTCGATTTCTTATCCGAAAAACGGTGGAGAAAACCACTTCTCAAAATCCTGAACGGTTAAAAGTTAAAAACTACGAAATTCTTAGTCCACGTAAATTGCGTATGGTAATGGTGCGTGTGTTAAAATGGGCGCACATTTTGGTGTTTTTTGTTTTACTGAGTTTGGCTGTAAGTTTAATTTTCAGCATTTTTCCATCAACGGAACATTATGCGTATCGCTTTTTGCACTTCGTCATCGTTCCTTTAAAAGAGGTTTTTCACTCGGTGGTCAACTATTTTCCCAACTTACTTCGAATAATCGTTTTCTTAATAATTGGTCGTTATATTGATCAACTTTTACGCTATTTTTCAATTGAAATTCAAAGGGGAAATCTTAAAATAAACGGTTTCCACATCGATTGGGCAAAGCCAACGTACAATCTTTTAAGAATTTGTTTAATTGCCTTCGTTGTCATAATGGTTTTTCCGTATTTGCCAGGTTCCGATACCAGTGCTTTTAGAGGGATTTCTGTGTTTTTCGGGGTACTGCTGTCGCTGGGATCTTCATCGGCGATTGCCAATACCGTTGCAGGATTTATCATCACGTATATGCGGCCTTTTCAAGTGGGTGATTGGATTAAAGTGAATAATATGATTGGAGAAGTTATTGAAAAAACAGCTTTAGTTACCCGACTTCGAACCATTAATAATGAAGATATTACGGTTCCAAATTCTATGATTTTAACCAATGAAACCATTAATTACAGTTCATCTTCTCCCGAAAATGGTTTGATTTTAAACGCAGAAATTGATGTTAAATACAATGTGCCTTTTACAAAAGTGAATGATTTGATGATTCAAGCGGCTTTACAAACGGAAGGAATTGTGGCAATGCCCAAACCATACGTTTTTAAAAGCAATTTAAAAGATACAAGTGTTCGATATCAGTTGAATGCTTACACCATGAATCCAGAAAAAATGTACTTTATAAAATCGGATTTGAACGAAAATATTTTGAAGGTTTTTGGTGAAGCAGGTGTAGATTTGGTAGCGCCAATGTACTTTGCACCGGACCGTAAAAGTTAATGTAAAACTAAATATAACAATGGAAAATATTCTACGAATTAATTGTGCCGACGAGAAGGGTTTGGTGTATAAAATATCAGAACTTCTTTATAATAAAGGATTTAGTATTACAAAAAATGATGAGTTTGTTGATGCCGAGCATGGTAGATTTTTTATGAGAACTACCTTTGATGGAAATTGTAATCGTGATGAATTGGTGCAAGAAGTCCTTGAAGTTCTTCCAGAAGAAAGTCGCGTTCGTTGTTTAAACGGCAGAAAAAAGAACGTCGTAATTTTGGTCACCAAAGAACATCACTGTTTATCGGATTTGCTTATTCGAAATCAATACAATGAATTGAATTTTAATATCGTAGCGGTAATCGGTAATTATGAGGTGTTGAAGAATCTTACCGAGAAATTCGATATTCCGTTTCACACCGTTTCTTCGGAAAATAAAAGTCGAGAAGAGCAAGAAGAAGGAATGTTAAAAATATTGGAGCAATATACGTTTGATTATATTGTGCTCGCCAAGTTTATGCGCATTCTAACACCAGAATTTGTAAAACGATTTGATCGCCAAATTATCAATATTCATCATTCTTTTTTGCCTGCATTTATTGGTGCAAATCCTTATAAACAAGCGTATCAACGTGGCGTTAAGATGATTGGTGCGACCTCACATTTTGTAACCGACGATTTGGATGAAGGACCAATTATTTATCAAGATATCGTAAAAGTAAATCATGCTCAAAATGCCAAAGATTTGGCGAAAATGGGTAAGGATGTGGAAAAGAAAGTGCTGTCGGAAGCGTTACGCCTTGTTTTTGAAGATAAAGTTTTTATTTACGGCAACAAAACCGTGATCTTCGATTAATGATTTGAAAAGATCGTTACAAGATTCCCATTTTCATTCCAGATTTCCCTTTTAGTAGTCTAATTTTGTTTTTATAATTAACAATAAAATTGAAAAAATATGGATACTAAAAGAATTTCCGCTAAATTAGAAAAAGCACTGAGTGAACAAATGAATGTTGAAGATTTACAATCTCGCGTTTATTACTCCTACGGAATTTGGGCTTCGGATAATGCGTATGGTGGGATTGGGAATTTTCTATTTCGTCATGCACAAGAAGAGCGAAATCATGCTGTAAAATTCATGCAATATATATTGGACCGTGGCGGTAAACCATCAATTGATGCACTTCCTGCTCCGGGAAAAGATCCTAAAAATTTAACCGATTGCTTTAATTTGGTCTTTGAACACGAAGTGGATAATACCGAAAAAATCTATGCATTGGTTGATTTAGCGATGGAAGAAAAAGATTGGGCAACATGGAATTTCCTACAATGGTTTGTGAAAGAACAAATTGAAGAAGAAAAACTAGCGCTGGCATTAATCGATAAACTTAAAATTGCGGGAGGAGATAAAGCAACAGACGAATCGCTCTTTAACCTCGATAAAACATTGGAGCAAACACCAGATGAAGAGCCCGATGCTAGAGTAGCAACAGGGCCTAACCCATAATACAATTACGCATCAATTTAGTTTTTTCAATCTGCTCTCGGGCAGATTTTTTTTATTGGCAGAACGGCTGTAAATCGCTATCTTTGCGCACCTTAATTTTGGGCTTTACTCCTATAATTGTAAATGCTCAACTCAAATTTTGTAAATATGAAATGTGGAATCGTAGGTCTTCCGAATGTCGGAAAATCAACTCTTTTTAACTGCCTGAGCAATGCAAAAGCGCAATCGGCAAACTATCCTTTCTGTACTATTGAACCCAATTTAGGTACAGTTTCAGTTCCTGATCCTCGTTTGGTAAAACTAGAAGAATTAGTTAAGCCCGAACGTGTGCAACCTGCAGTTGTGGAAATTGTCGATATCGCTGGTTTAGTAAAAGGCGCATCAAAAGGAGAAGGTTTGGGGAATCAATTTCTTGCCAATATTCGTGAGTGTGAAGCAATTATCCATGTTTTAAGATGTTTTGATAATGGAAATATTGTTCACGTAGAAGGTTCTGTTGATCCAATTCGTGATAAAGAAATTATCGATATCGAATTGCAATTAAAAGATTTGGAAACCCTTGGAAAAGCGGTGGATAAAGCTAAAAAATTCATTAAATCCGGTAAAAAGGAAGATGTGCTTACCTATGAAACACTTCAAAAATTGCAAGCGTTTGTCGAAAGCGGTAAAAACGCAAGAGAATTTCCGGTTGATGAACTTACAAAAACAATCGTTGATGAAGTTCACTTGCTTACCAAGAAACCCGTTTTGTACGTTTGTAATGTAGATGAAAACTCCATCAAGAATGGAAACTCTTGGATTGCAAAAATTGAGGAAATGGCAAAAGGTGAAGGTTCTGAAGTGGTGGTTTTAGCTGCTCAAATTGAAGCAGATATCAACGAATTGGAGACTTTTGAAGAACGTCAAATGTTTTTAGAAGAACTTGGTTTAGATGAACCTGGCGTTAACCGACTAATTCGTAAAGCGTACGATCTTCTTAAATTGCAAACCTACTTTACTGCTGGGGTAAAAGAAGTTCGAGCTTGGACAATCGAAAAAGGTTGGACTGCACCTCAAGCGGCAGGCGTAATTCACACCGATTTTGAGAAAGGATTTATACGTGCTGAAGTTATTGCTTATGCTGATTTTGTAACCTTTGGCTCAGAATCTAAAGTGAAAGAAGCCGGTAAAATGAGAGTAGAAGGTAAAGAATATATCGTGCAAGATGGCGATGTAATGCATTTCCGTTTTAATGTATAATCGAAAGATTTACAGAAATAAAGCTTATAAAACCTCTGATTTCCAAACGGAAATCTGAGGTTTTAGTTTTATCTACTTTTTATTTTCCTAACAAAGAATTGAGATCACTTTTTGATCGGTTAATTTTCGTTTTTGCTTCTTCGCTCGATGCTTTAATTTTATCCGTATTCTCCTTAACTTTAGTTTTTGCTTCAGAAATTTTAGCTTTTTCAGCGGTAACTTTCGAGTCGATTTTAGTTTTCACATCCTCAGCTTTTTCTTGCAAAGCTGCATTTGTTTCCACAATAGTATTCACTTTTTCGGTTACGGTGGAAGTTGCTTTTCCTGCTTGGCTCTCCGCGGAACTTAAGGTTTGTTGAGAGGTGGTAAGGTAGTTTTCGTATTCGGCTTTTGCTGTACCTCCGCTAGAAATATAGTCACTTTTAGAAGTTTCATATTTGGACTGTGCGTCTTCTAATTCCTTTTTAGCTTTTTCAATTTTTATTGGATCATTGGTGGCAACCGCTTTCTGGTAATTTTCTTGTGCACTTGCAAGTGCTAGAGCAGCATCTTCATAGGATTGCGTATAATCGATTCTTAGCGTTGTAGCTTCGGATTTATTGCAGTTTTGATTCAGTAATAATAATCCAACAAAATTGAAGCTTAGGAGTATTTTTTTTCATGATGGTAAAGTTGAGTTCATTAATTGGTAGTGGTAATTTTTTTGGTCAAGGTTTGAAGTTGATTATTTTCTTCGGTTTGAGAGATTTCGCCGTTTAATCTTTTTATTTCCAATTCGTTTACTTGTTTGGCGAAACCTAAATATTTTAAATATTTTTCCATAATAATCGTTTTTTTGGAAGAAGATTGATTACTGGCATTCGCATTTTTTACAAAAGTTTGCATGTTGTCGCTACACAATATGTAGGCTTGAAAAGCATTGGAAGCGAAGAAATCGCTCACCAAACTATTCGATTCCAGATTCGAGTAAAGTTTTGGCATTTCAACTGGAGCAAATTGAATAATTTCGCTAATGTCGGTTCCATTTTTCGAAGGCAGAAGATACATTCCCTTAACTTTCATTTCGCTATTTTCTAACGAAAGATTGGTTGCTGTTAGCAGTTTAATTAAGTTCTTTTTCTGGTTCATTTCGTTCAGTGCGGTATTAAGACTTAGCGCAATAAAAAAACCGATAAAAGTAGAAATCAGCGAGATGAAAAACTCGAAAGTCCTTCCATTGGAGGTTCTGAATGCATTGGTTAATTTTGAATTGATTAAAAACAAAACAACAAATACTAATGCAATAACAACAATAATGTAAATTAACCTACGTTTTTTATTTGCAAATGTACATCGGTCACAATTTCGTTTTAAGGAAAATAGAAGAGCGCTCAATTTTTATCGATGAATTCATAATTTTTAGGTTTAACAATTATTTATTGCTTTTTTTATAATTTTCATTTTCCTGGTTATTTCAACTTGCTAAAGTCGTTTCTTCTTGGATTGCATCCTAAGAATAATTGAAAGAAAAGATTTGATAATGAATTAATTTTCAAAATCTTCGTTTACAAGGGGAGAGGAATGTCTTTATGAAATCTTCATTTTATTAACATGTTTGTTTAGAATAATTAAATTCCAGAAAATGAATCATTTCTAAAATTATCAACAAAATTTTTCTGTTCATTTTCAAATTATTAAATTTGTCTGTTACACAACTGTAACGCACTTTCCGATAGATAAGAAGGATATTTTTATGAGTGAAAATCAACAAGCAAATTATTCCGAAGATAACATACGAACGCTGGAATGGCAGGAGCATATCCGGCTTCGCCCGGGAATGTACATAGGCAAACTGGGCGATGGTTCTTCAGCAGATGATGGAATTTATATTCTTTTGAAAGAAATTTTAGATAATTCCATCGATGAATTTCGTATGAAATCCGGTAAGCGAATTGAAATTAAACTCGATGAAAGAAAAGTCGTAATACGAGATTTTGGTCGTGGAATTCCACTTGGAAAAATGGTAGATGCCGTTTCCAAAATGAATACCGGTGGAAAGTACGATAGCAAGGCCTTTAAAAAATCGGTTGGTTTAAATGGAGTTGGTACGAAAGCGGTAAATGCCCTATCTGATTATTTCAAAGTACGCTCTTTCCGGGAAGGCAAAATGAAAATGGCAGAGTTTTCTCGCGGAAAAATTACGGAGGAGAAACCTGAAGTCGATACTTCCGATCGAAACGGAACCGAAATCACCTTTATTCCCGATCACGATATTTTCACCAATTTTAAGTTTAGAAAAGAATATATCGAGCGCATGCTTCGCAATTATTCTTATCTAAATCCTGGTTTGAAAATTATTTTTAACGGCGAAACATTCTATTCCGAAAATGGATTAAAAGATTTATTGGAAGAAGAACTCGAAGGTGAAATTTTGTATCCAATCATCCATTTGCAAGATGAAGATATTGAAGTTGGCATCACCCATTCCGATAAATCCCAAACCGAAACCTATTTTTCGTTTGTTAACGGACAAAATACAACGCAAGGTGGAACGCATTTAAATGCATTTCGCGAAGCTTATGTAAAAACCATTCGCGAATTTTTCAATAAAAATTTTGATGCTTCCGATATTCGGAAATCAATTATTGCTGCCATTTCGATTAATGTTGAAGAACCCGTTTTTGAATCTCAAACCAAAACAAAACTCGGATCGAGCGAAATGGGCCCGAACGGTCCTACGGTGAGAACATTTATTATCGATTTTCTGAAAAATAAGTTGGATAATTTTCTGCATAAACATCCGGAAATTGCGGAAGCCATTCAACGAAAAATTTTAATTTCTGAGCGTGAAAGAAAAGAGCTTTCAGGAATTCAGAAATTAGCCCGAGAACGTGCAAAGAAAGTGTCGCTTCACAATAAAAAACTTCGTGATTGCAGGCAACATTACAATGATCAAAAAGCAGAACGTAAAATGGAAACTCAAATTTTCATTACCGAAGGGGATTCTGCTTCCGGATCAATTACGAAATCGCGCGATGTGGAAACGCAAGCCGTTTTTTCTTTAAAAGGAAAACCGCTCAACTGTTACGGACTAACCAAAAAAGTAGTTTACGAAAATGAAGAATTTAATCTTCTTCAAGCCGCTTTAAATATTGAAGAATCTTTGGAAGATCTTCGTTATAATCACGTAATTATTGCCACCGATGCCGATGTAGATGGAATGCACATTCGTTTGTTGATGATTACCTTCTTTTTGCAGTTTTTTCCAGATTTAATTAAAAATGGACATTTGTACATTCTTCAAACGCCATTGTTTAGAGTTCGAAATAAAAAGGAAACGCGATACTGCTACTCAGAAGTGGACCGTGTAAAAGCGCTTCAAGAATTAGGCAAAAACCCAGAAATTACCCGATTCAAAGGTTTAGGAGAAATTTCTCCAGATGAGTTTAAATTTTTTATCGGAAAAGATATTCGTTTAGAACCAGTTGTAATCGGTAAAGACCAAACGATTAATCAATTATTAGAATTTTATATGGGAAAAAATACCCCAGATCGCCAAGTGTTCATTCTTGATAACTTAGTGGTGGAGGATCCTGATATCGACAGAAAAGAAATACATGATGAAGTAGAAATTTAATTATAAATAATAACCAAAAACTTAACTATTTAAAAACTTTACATCAAATGAGACTCAGTAATCGTGCAAAAGCACCAAGGTACCATTTTGTCGGTACGTTGTTGCTTGTCGTTTTTTTCGCAGGAATATCAATTTTTGTGATCGATCAATTAAAAATGGATTTTTTAGGTTGGAAAAGCTACCTTTTGCTAATTGTTCCCATTCTTTTGCTTTTACTTTTCTATTATCGTGGCCGACAAATTTTTGAATACGATAGTGATGGGGAAGCACTAAATTTTAGAAATAGAAATGTATTTCCAATTCTAAATAAACCTTTGAACGACGAATTTCCAAAGTATAAATTTGTGAAATACGAACTTATAGATCTTTTTATTTTTAGAAGATTATACATAACAATAACAAGTAAAAAAAGTACAGCAACCGTTTTGAAGTACGATATTTCATACCTAACATCAAAACAAGCTCGGGATCTAAAACGCTCACTATGTAAAGTAGTTAGCGCTAACAATCAACAATGCCAAGCCAATATCATTAGCGCATGACAGAAGAATTTCCAAAAGAAGGAGAAAGTTTAAAAAAAGTTTCAGGCCTGTACAAAGACTGGTTTCTGGATTATGCATCGTATGTAATTCTTGATCGGGCGATACCATCGGTATATGATGGATTTAAGCCCGTTCAGAGAAGGATAATGCACTCGATGAGGGAACTAGAAGACGGCCGATACAATAAAGTCGCCAACATCGTAGGGAATACCATGAAGTATCACCCCCATGGCGACGCTTCCATCACCGATGCCATGGTGCAAATTGGCCAAAAAGAGCTTCTGATCGATACGCAGGGAAACTGGGGAAACGTTTATACCGGCGATTCCGCGGCGGCCGCGCGTTACATTGAGGCAAGGTTAACACCATTTGCTTTAGAAGTGGTTTTTAATCCTAAAACTACCGATTGGGCGAAATCATACGATGGAAGAAATAATGAACCGATCGACCTTCCTGTGAAATTTCCTTTGCTTTTGGCGCAAGGCGTTGAGGGAATTGGGGTTGGACTTTCAACCAAAATTCTTCCTCATAATTTTAACGAGCTTATTACGGCTTCCATTTCCTATTTAAAAGGTAAGAAATTCGAACTTTTTCCGGATTTTCTTACGGGTGGTCTTTTAGATGTTTCGGAATATAACGATGGACAACGTGGTGGGAAAGTAAGAGCCAGAGCCAGAATCTCGCAAACCGATAAACATACGTTAACCATTAGCGAACTTCCGTATTCTAAAACAACGGGAGATTTAATTGATTCCATTTTAAAGGCAAATGAAAGAGGAAAGATCAAGATTAAAAAAATCGAAGATAACACCTCGGATAAAGTAGAAATTATCATCCATCTTCATCCCGATGTTTCGCCAGATAAAACCATTGATGCACTATACGCTTTTACCGACTGCCAAGTTTCGATATCGCCAAACGCCTGCGTAATTGTAGGCGATAAGCCGATGTTTCTTTCCGTTTCCGAAATCTTGCGGATGAATACCGATCACACGGTTTCCCTTTTAAAGAAAGAACTTGAAATTGAATTGCATGAACTGCAAGAAAGCTGGCATTTTGCTTCACTGGAAAGAATCTTCATTGAAAATAGAGTTTACCACGATATCGAAGAAGTTAAATCTTGGGAAGAAGTTATCAAAACGATTGATGAAGGTTTAAAACCGCATACCAAACATCTTTTACGTGCCGTTACCGAAGAAGATATTGTAAAATTAACCGAAATTCGAATTAAAAGAATTTCGCGTTTCGACTTGGATAAATTTAAAGAAAATATCGCCGCTCTGGAAGGTAAAATTGAGCAATGCAAATACAATCTCGATAACCTTATTCAGTATTCGGTAGAGTATTATCAAAACATTCAGAAAAAATACGGAAAAGATAAAATTCGTAAAACGGAACTTCGCATTTTCGATACCATCGATGCGACAAAAGTTGCCGTTGCTAACGTAAAATTCTATGCGAATTTCGCAGAAGGATTTGTGGGAACTTCACTTCGTAAAGATGAATATTTGTTCGATTGTTCGGATATTGACGACATCATTACCTTCCGAAAAGATGGCACAATGAAAGTGGTAAAAGTGGAAGCCAAAACTTTTATCGGGAAAGATATTGTGCATGTTGCGGTTTGGAAGAAGAACGACAAACGTACAGTGTACAATATGATTTACCGCGAAGGTCGAGAAGGGCCTTATTATATGAAGCGTTTCTCGGTGACTTCCATCACGCGAAATACCGATTATAAACTGGCTTCGGACAAAAAAAGTTCAGAAATGCTTTACTTTTCTGCCAATCCAAATGGAGAAGCCGAAACCGTTTCTGTTCTTTTAAAACCCAATCCAAGAATCCGTAAAAACCGGATGGATATCGACTTTTCGGAACTTGCAATTAAAGGTCGAGATTCCAAAGGAAACTTGGTAACCAAATATGCAATCAAGAAAGTCGAAATGAAAGAAGAAGGCGTTTCTACTTTAGCACCGCGTAAAATTTGGTTCGATGAAACCGTTCGTCGTTTAAATGCCGACGGTCGCGGAACTTTACTTGGAAATTTTAAAGGAGACGATAAAATTTTGGTCATCAATACACAAGGTGAAGCCCGTTTAACCACTTTCGATTTAAGCAATCGCTTTGATGATGAATACTTAGTGCTCGAAAAGTGGAAACCCGACCAAGCCGTAACTTGTATTTATTTTGATGGTGATAAAGGCATCTATTTTATCAAAAGATTCCTACTTGAAAACAATACGAATGTGCAAGGTTTTATGCCTTCAGAGCATCCTAAATCTTTCATCGAAAATGTAATAGTTGCTTCTAACGCTTCGGCGGAAATTATTTTTGCGAAGGAAAAAGGGAAAGATAAAGATCCTGAAACCATTAATATTGATGATTTTATCGCGATAAAAGGTATTAAAGCAATAGGAAATCAACTTACTAAAAGTAAAGTGAAAACGATAAATATCTCGATTCCTGAACCCGTTGAAGAAGTTTTAGAAGTTGAAGAAGATCCGTCCAATACCGATTCTGATGATGGTGAAATTCCCGATGAAGGAAAAATAGAAAGTCTTTTCGATGAATAAAATTTGAATGTTGAAGAAGTTTTTCTGTCTGCTTTTTGCTTTCTTTTTTTCGTTTACACTTTGGTCTCAAAACAAAGATTTTTTTGTGGATTATCGTTCGTTTTACGGCGTTGGAATTGGTCGAATCCATGGTGTTGATCGTAATTATAGCAATGGAATTCGTATGAGTGCTGGGAAAAAACTGAATCCAGATACTCAAGAATGGGTTCGCTTTTTTGGTGCCGATAATGTTAGTTTATCCCTTGTGTATTGGGATATGACGGATATGAAATACAACGGCGTTTCTTTTGGAGAAGTCTATGGGATTTCACTTTCTACTGAACTTAATCTTGTTAAAAATCCTCACCAAAGAGTATTTATTGCACCTGAAATTGGGGCAGCGTATGCAACAGTAACAGTATTTAACGAACCGAAATCTATTGTTTTTGGATCGCATGTTAATGCACTTTTCGGAGCGACATTGGGAGCAGAAATTAAGGTGGTAGAAGATTGGAAATTGCTTCCGTTCTTTACCTTACAGCATTCCTCAAATGGTGCATTTCATCTCCCAAATTTTGGAGCAAATTCTATTAATCTTGGCATAGGAATTCGGAAAGATTTTAATAGTAAAAAAGATTCAGCTAACACTTCACATCAAGAATTAAATTTCAAAAAAAATGGTATTGAGCTCAGCGCAGGAATTGGGAGTAGAGGGAAATACAGACAAAAAGGTGGTTTTACACGTTACGGATTCTACGCGGGCTACAATTATTTTCTTAATCCAATGATTGGCTTTCGTTTGGGTACAGATGTAGTTTATTTTGAGCAGGTGTATAATCCGGCAGTACATTCGGACTCGATTATTTATCTTGGGGAATCTTTAGAACATTTGCGAGTGGGTGCAAGTGCCGGAATTGAGTTCAGATTTGGAAGCGTTGCATTGAATGGAAATGTAGGTGAATATGTGTATTTTAAAAGTCCGTACAACCAAAAAATCTATTGGAACGCCAATCTAAAATACTATCTTACACCGAAATTCGGCTTTCAAGGAACACTAAATTCCCACAAATCACAGGCAGATTTTGTAAACTTTGGACTTTTTGTTCGGCTTTAAATTTGCTTCTTTCAATTGTTAAAAAAATAAATAGATGAATACTTTATTACTAATTTTTATTGCGGTCACGGCTATTGTGAGTTTTATTGGATTTCAAAATCCTGCGTTTTTCGAAAAATATAAATTCAATGTTAGCGCCGTTGTGTATAAGAAAGAATACATACGCTTGCTTTCAGCCGGATTTTTACATGCCGATATCACGCATTTGTTGTTCAATATGCTTACCTTATATTTCTTTGGGCCAATTGTTTTAGAGGCGTTTGGGGATATTGGTTTTGTCATCATTTATATAGGTTCAATTCTTCTGGGTAATCTTTTTTCACTGTATTTGTACAAGAATCAAGGTTGGTATTCCGCAATTGGCGCAAGTGGAGGCGTATCTGGAATTTTATTTGCAGCAATTGCTATTTTTCCGCAAATTGGTATTTATTTTTTCTTCATTCCCATTCCTATTCCTGGTTATATTTTTGGTTTGTTGTATTTCGGGTATTCTGTATACAGCATGATCAATCCAAGAGCTGGAGATAATATTGGTCACGCGGCGCATATGGGTGGTGCTGTTTTAGGTTTGGTGTATGCTGTCGCTGTTGAACCTGCACAAGCGGTACAAAACGCTTTGTATTTAGCAATAATGTTTTTACCGCTCATCTATTTGGCTTATGAGATTTTTGTTCGTAAGCGCATAGGATAAATCTCATATTCATTTCCGTAAATTAAATGGGCGATGTATTCAATACAAAATTCTTTTTTACTATTTTTGTCGTATAATTTCAATAACGCATGAAAGAGTTTTCTAAAGATGTCTACCTGAATTGGTATAAAGACATGACGATGTGGAGAAGGTTTGAAGATAAATGCCGTTCTCTTTACCTAAAACAGAAAATTAGAGGTTTTTTACACTTATACAACGGTCAGGAAGCAATTCCTGCTGGTTTTGCTCACGCTATGGATTTGACGAAGGACAGTATGATTACGGCCTACAGATGTCACATTCATCCAATGGCAATGGGTGTTGATCCGAAAAGAATCCTTGCTGAACTTTGCGGTAAAGCAACCGGAACTTCTGGAGGTATGGGTGGTTCTATGCATATTTTTAGCAAAGAGCACCGTTTCTATGGTGGACACGGTATCGTTGGAGGCCAAATTCCTTTGGGCGCTGGAATCGCATTTGCAGATAAATATTTTGACCGTAAAGCGGTTTGTATGACGTTTTTTGGAGATGGAGCTGCAAGACAAGGATCTTTGCACGAAACCTTCAATATGGCAATGAACTGGAAACTTCCTGTAGTTTTTGTGGTAGAAAATAACCAATATGCAATGGGAACTTCAGTACACAGGACTGCAAACCACGAAGATATTTACAAATTAGGATTAGGATATGAAATGCCTTGTTTAGCAGTAGATGCTATGGATCCTGAAAAAGTGGCAGAAGCAGCTCATGAAGCAATCGAAAGAGCAAGAAGAGGTGATGGTCCAACTTTTATTGAAGCCAGAACATATCGTTACAGAGGTCACTCTATGTCCGATGCTGAACCATACAGAACCAAAGAAGAAGTTGCGCTTCATAAAGAAGACGATCCTATCGAATTGGTGAAAAACAGAATTTTACAAAATGGTTGGGCAACAGAAGAAGAATTAAACGCAATTGATTCAGAATCTAAAGATTTTGTTGAAGAATGTGTAGATTTTATGGAAAATTCTCCATATCCAGATCCAGAGAAAATCTACGAGTATGTATATGCTCAGGAAAATTATCCTTTTGTAGACAAATTAGAAAACTAAACAATCGATTATTAAGTAATTGTGGAAGTTAGGAATTACGATTTCTAAATTCCACATTCACTCATTATCACATTTATAAAATATGGCAGAAGTAATCACAATGCCACGACTTTCCGATACAATGACGGATGGTAAGGTGGCAAAATGGCATAAAAAAGTAGGCGACAAAGTAAAAGAAGGCGATATCCTTGCGGAAATTGAAACCGATAAAGCCGTTCAGGATTTCGAATCCGAAACTGAAGGTACCCTTTTGTACATCGGTGTGGAAGAAGGAGCTTCTGCTCCAGTAGATTCTATTTTAGCGATTATTGGTAACGAAGGTGAAGATATCTCTTCCCTAAAAGATGGTGCCACTTCAGAAGCAGCAGCTATTCCTGAAGAACATAAAACAGAGAACAACGTTACTGACGTTGAAACTACTGAGCCAGTTGAAAAGGAAACTGCTTCAGCAGAAATTCCAGAAGGCGTAGAAGTTATCACCATGCCGCGCCTTTCCGATACCATGTCTGAAGGTAAAGTTGCAAAATGGCATAAAAATGTTGGCGATGCGGTAAAAGAAGGCGATATTCTTGCAGAAATCGAAACCGACAAAGCCGTTCAAGATTTTGAATCAGAAGTAGATGGAACATTACTTTATCAAGGCGTTGCAGAAGGCGATGCTTCACCGGTAGATACAGTCTTAGCGATTATTGGTCCTGCGGGAACCGATGTTTCTGCAATCGTTGCAGGAGGAGGTAAACCACAAGCTGTACCAGCTGCACAAAAATCGCAAGAAAATGCAGTAGCTGCTAAAGACGTTTCTCAGCCAGCAGTAGCCGCTTCATCTTCGGATAGAGTTGCAATTTCTCCATTGGCAAGAAAAATGGCAGAAGATAAAGGAATTGATATTCATGCCCTTCAAGGTTCTGGCGAAAACGGCAGAATCGTTAAAAAAGATATCGAAAACTTTACACCTGCAGCAGCCACAGCTCCTAAAGCAGCACAACCTGCAGCAGCTCCAGCGCAAGCAGCAGTTAATTTCGTTGCCGGTGAAGATTCCGAAACGCCAAACTCGCAAATGCGTAATATTATCGCTAAACGTTTGGCAGAGAGTAAATTCACAGCGCCGCATTATTATCTAATGGTGGAAATCAGCATGGATAAGGCGATCGAAGCAAGAAAAGAAATCAACTCTCTTCCAGATACAAAAGTTTCTTTCAACGATATGATTATCAAAGCGGTAGCAATGGCGTTAAGAAAACATCCACAAGTTAATTCTTCTTGGGCAGGCGATAAAATCGTACACCACGGAAACATTAATGTGGGCGTTGCCGTAGCAGTACCTGATGGTTTGGTGGTACCTGTACTTAAAAATACAGATTTCATGAACTACAATCAAATTTCTGCATCTGTTAAAGATATGGCGTCCAGAGCAAAAACAAAAGCGTTGAAAGCTAATGAAATGGAAGGTTCAACATTCTCCGTATCCAATTTAGGTATGTTCGGAATCGAAACCTTTACGTCCATCATCAATCAACCAAACTCAGCGATACTTTCCGTAGGTGGAATCGTTGAAAAACCAGTGGTAAAAGACGGACAAATAGTTGTGGGAAATACCATGAAACTTTCCTTAGCATGCGATCATCGCGTAATCGATGGTGCTACAGGAGCACAATTTCTACAAACTTTAAGAACGTATCTTGAGCAGCCATTAACACTATTGCTGTAATCGTACGACTTATTACATACAGAAAATCCTTCAGCATTTTGTTGAAGGATTTTTTTTATGGCGTATATTTTCGCAGCAACAATTCCAACCGCGAAAAATACCGTGCTTTCCGTTACAATTCCTCGTTTTGCCGCTCCGCTTCGCTCCGCGGCTCCACTGCGGGATTTTCTCTGCAATCACTTACGCGAAACGGAAAATCCGTTGGAAAATTTCGGTTCAAAAGAATAAAATAATAATCGCCAAAAGTTCCATTTGTGAATCGCAATCTCTTGAAATAAAAAGATGATGTGATGGTATAACCTTTCTATTTTTACGGCAATTGTAAAATTTCTAAAAATCTGCACCATCAAATTTTAAATCTCAATACTAATCACTATTTTTGAAGTTATGATTAAAGCGAAAAATATTCACAAATTCTACGGAGATCTCGAAGTGTTGAAAGGCGTAGATATCCACATTATCGAAGGCGAAGTCGTATCCATTGTTGGAGAATCAGGAGCAGGAAAATCAACATTACTGCAAATTTTGGGTACCTTGGATCAGCCCTCTTCTCCAGAAAAGTTCAATACAGAAATCGCTTTAGATGGACGATCTTTCGTGAACATGAAGGACAAAGAACTTTCAAAATTTAGAAATGAAAATATTGGATTTGTATTTCAATTCCATCAATTACTTCCCGAATTTACCGCTTTAGAAAATGCACTTCTTCCCACAAAAATTGCAGGTGCGCATAACGAAAAAGAATTTATGGATAAGGCTTTCTCTCTGTTTGAAGACCTTCGAATTGCAGATCGCCTTCACCACAAACCGAGCCAGCTTTCTGGTGGAGAAGCTCAAAGGGTGGCAGTGGTGCGCGCTTTAATTAATTCACCAAAAATCATTTTAGCCGATGAACCTACAGGAAATCTCGATTCCAAAAATGCAGACGATCTTCATCAACTCTTTTTTGATCTGCGCGATAAATACAATCAAACCTTTGTAATTGTTACGCACAACGCGGGATTGGCGGACACAACAGATAGAAAATTGGTGATGAAAGATGGTTTAATTTTATAAAATAATTGCCATAAAACGGATGAACTTATGTCCATAAAATCACTTGCTGAAGATGATCGACCTCGGGAAAAATTTTTGCTTAAAGGCAAAGATTCACTTTCCGATTCAGAATTGCTCGCGATTATTATGGGAAGCGGAAACCGTAATGAAAGTGCTGTGGAATTGGCGCGACGCATTTTGGATGCTGCCAATAACAATTGGAATACTTTAGCAAAATTTACCATAAAAGATTTCTTAAAATTTAAAGGCGTTGGCGAAGCGAAAGCGATTTCAATTGCAACTGCATTAGAAATCGGTCGAAGGAAATCTCAACAAGAAATTCCGCAAAGAGTAAAAATTTCCGATTCCAAAACAGCTTATCAAGTTTTAGGACCATTGCTTGCTGATCTTCACACCGAAGAATTTTGGGCCATCTTTCTGAATCAGAATAATGAAGTCATTCACCGAACCAATTTAACCAAAGGCGGAATTGCAGAATCGGTTGTAGATGTTCGCGTACTTTTTAAAACAGCTTTAGAACATTGGTCAACCAGTATTATCGTGGCGCACAATCATCCTTCAGGAAATCTTACGCCCAGCAAATCCGACCTGAATATTACCCAAAAAATAAAGGATGCTGGCAAATTATTAAATATCAACCTTCTCGATCACCTCATCATTTCGCAGAAAGGATATTATAGTTTTGCCGACGAAAATAGGTTATGATTACCATCATTAAAAGAAATAAAATCGATATTGAAAAATACAATCTGTGTTTAGAAAATGCAGTTCAAAATGCAGATTATGCAGCGATACATTTTCTAGATATTGTCGCCGATGAAGATTGGTTGATTTTGGAATACAGCGATTACCAAGCGGTGATGCCACTGATGATTAAAAAGAAATTTGGGATTCCATTTGTGATCATGCCTAAAATTTGTCAGCAGTTAGGCGTTTTTTCGGAAACAGATAACCCCACACTAAATGCAGCGTTTCATGGCTTTTTAATGGAGAAATTTTTGGTGGTTCAGTATGCGTTTAATTCAGAGAATCACTTTCCTTATGCCATCAATTGTAAAACTTCTTATCGTATTCAGAAAAGTGAGTACGCATCGGTGAAGAAAAAATACAGTGTTCATCGAAGAAGGAACGTAAGAATACTCGACGATTTTAAAGATCATCTTCAGTTTAGAAATGATATAAACTCTAGCGACCGATCTTTCTTTTTAAATAATATGAAAGGCGCAACAAGTAAAAGTGATTGTGAAGCGTATTATCACAAATTTTTGAGTTTAGTAAATGCAAAAATAGGTTGGTGCAGCGTGATGGAATACAAAAATGAAGCGCAATCCTTCGTGTATTTATATGAGGGCAAAAACCAATTTTATCTGAGTCTTTTTGTTAATAATTTCCCTGTTGTAAACACCAACTTTCCTTCGATTATGATTGATTATGTTCTTCAAAATGTGATTGAATTAAAAAGCTTTGATTTTATGGGAAGTGAAGTTGAGAATGTTGCAAAATTTAACGAACGTTTTGGCGCAATAGCTTATCAATATCCGATTGTTTATCAAACTAAAAAACAAATAATCACATCGATTTTTAAAAAGTATATTCCGTTTCTTTAATATTTATTTTATGAATTTAATACCAAAAGCAAGGTTGCAAAATAAAATTTGAAAGTAATACGTAAATTATTAGTAAATTTGGCGTCTTAAATTATGACAAGCTATTCCGATTATCTACCATATGCTTTTGCATTAGTGTTGGCAATTCCTTTTTTGGTTTTGCTTCGTCAGTTTGTTACGGTTTATACTAATTTGAAGGAGAGAGAGTTAAAGATGCTTGCAATAAAAGAGGGAAACGATCTACGATTTCAATCTTTTGAAAGAATGACGCTTTTTTTGGAACGAATAAAACCCGTGAATCTCGTTGCACGATTTGATAAAACATTGGCGCCACACGAGTTTCTTTTTTTAACCGAGAAAAGTATTCACGAAGAATTTGAATACAATACGGCTCAACAAATCTACATGAGCAGTGTAAATTGGAAGAATATTGTTAGCGCAAAAGAACAAATCCTCAATATGTTGCGTAACACTCATGAAGGTTTAGGAGCGCATGCAAATTTGGAAGATTTTAAATCTCTTTTCCTGCTCAATTATCTTAATGAAGGAGATTTTATTTCCGAAACCATTGATGAACTCAAAAAAGAATTATTAATTTTAAATTATAAATCATAAAAATGATACCTAATTTTAAAGCGCATCCTTGGCACGGAATTACTGCCGGTAAAGATGCTCCGGACGTGGTGAATGTATTTGTAGAAATCGTTCCGTCCGACACTATTAAATATGAAGTCGATAAAGAAACCGGTTACTTAAAAGTGGACCGTCCACAACAGTTTTCCAATATTATTCCTGCATTGTACGGTTTTATCCCAAGAACGTATTGCCACGACGAAGTGAAAAGATTGGCTGTTGAAAGTGGAGCAGATGATGTGGATAGAGGAGATTTGGACCCCTTGGATATTTGCGTTTTAAGTTCGCATAATATTCACAACGGTGGAATGTTGATGGAAGCGATTCCAATCGGTGGATTCAAAATGATCGATAAAGGAGAGGCGGATGATAAAATTGTTGCGGTAATGAAGGGCGATCACGCTTTTGGACACTTCCGTGATATTTCTGAACTTCCTCAAGCTGAAGTAAAACGTTTAATGCACTACTTCCTTACCTATAAAAACCTTCCAGATGAACCTGCTAAATGTAGAATTCAAGAAGTATATGGTAAAGATGAAGCAAAAGAAGTTATAAAAGCATCGCTTCGCGATTACGCCAACAAATTCGGTGGCGCATAATAACGAAGCATCTCAATAATGTAAGGGCAAATGAATTTTTCGTTTGCCTTTTTTTATTCTCTCAACCGAAAAATTGCTGTAGTTAACATTAATAATATTTATTATATTTAGATACTTATTTAAAAAATCTCTAAACTATGAATGTTTTATTTTTGTTAGTTCCCATTTTCGGAGTCATTGCGCTGCTCTACACGTATTTGCAGAGTAATTGGGTAAGCAAGCAAGATTCAGGAAATGAAAAAATGAAAGAAATTGCCAGCCACATTGCAAATGGTGCAATGGCATTTCTTAAAGCGGAATACAAAATTCTTACGTATTTCGTAATTATCGTTGCTGTACTTTTAGGTATTATGGGAATGAGTAACGCAAACGCCCATTGGTCGATCGGATTGGCATTTGTGCTCGGCGCCGTATTTTCTGCTTTGGCAGGATTTATCGGAATGAAAATCGCCACAAAATCAAATGTTCGTACTGCAGAAGCTGCAAAAACTTCACTTTCAAAAGCACTTAAAGTTTCCTTTACGGGTGGTTCCGTTATGGGAATGGGTGTTGCTGGACTCGCCGTGTTGGGGTTGGGCTCATTGTATCTCATCATCAAACATTTTTTTGCGCCCGATGCTCCTGTTAATTCCCACGAAATGGAAAGAACAATTGAAATCCTTACTGGATTTTCATTAGGAGCAGAATCAATTGCTCTTTTCGCCAGAGTAGGAGGTGGAATCTATACCAAAGCAGCCGATGTAGGTGCTGACCTGGTGGGTAAAGTGGAAGCAGGTATTCCTGAAGATGATCCGCGTAATCCCGCTACAATTGCTGATAATGTTGGAGATAATGTTGGGGACGTTGCAGGAATGGGCGCTGACCTTTTCGGATCCTATGTGGCAACTGTGTTGGCAACAATGGTTTTGGGAAGAGAAACAATTTCAAATGATGCATTTGGTGGTTTTGCTCCTATTTTATTGCCAATGTTAATTGCGGGATTAGGCATAATTTTCTCCATGATTGGGACACTTTTCGTAAAAATTCAAGAGAGTACCGGTTTTTCAACAGCTGCAGTTCAAAATGCATTAAATCTGGGCAATTGGGGAAGTATTGTACTTACGGCGGTAAGTTCTTATTTTTTGGTCAGCTATCTTTTACCCGATTCAATGGAACTTCGCGGCCATGAATTTACTAAATTCGGTGTTTTCGGAGCCATAATGGTCGGACTCTTGGTTGGAACTTTAATGAGTATTATTACAGAATACTACACCGCAATGGGGAAACGCCCGGTTTCTAGCATTGTAAAACAATCTTCAACGGGACACGCAACCAATATCATCGGTGGGCTTTCTGTTGGTATGGAATCTACATTGCTTCCAATTTTGGTATTGGCTGGCGGTATTTATGGTTCATATCTCTGTGCAGGTTTATATGGTGTTGCTATTGCCGCTGCTGGAATGATGGCAACCACAGCAATGCAGTTGGCAATCGATGCTTTCGGACCGATTGCAGATAACGCTGGAGGAATTGCAGAAATGAGTGAATTGCCAAAAGAAGTTCGAGAAAGAACTGATATTTTAGATGCTGTAGGAAATACAACGGCAGCAACGGGTAAAGGTTTTGCAATAGCATCAGCGGCATTAACTGCTTTAGCTCTTTTTGCAGCTTTTGTAGGGATTGCCGGAATTGATGGAATTGATATTTACCGTGCAGATGTTTTGGCAGGACTTTTCGTCGGCGCCATGATTCCATTTATATTTTCATCTTTGGCCATTACCGCAGTTGGTCAAGCCGCTATGGCGATGGTTGAAGAAGTTCGAAGACAATTTCGTGAAATCCCAGGTATTTTAGAAGGGAAGGCAAAGCCCGAGTACGAGAAATGTGTAGCGATTTCAACAGATGCATCCATTAGAAAAATGATGCTGCCAGGAGCAATAGCGATTATAACTCCAATTCTTGTAGGTTTTATTTTCGGACCAGAAGTTTTAGGAGGTTTTCTTGCAGGCGCTACCGTTTCTGGAGTTTTAATGGGAATGTTTCAAAATAATGCAGGTGGCGCGTGGGATAATGCAAAGAAATCGTTTGAAAAAGGTGTGGATATTAATGGAGAAACCTTTTATAAAGGATCGGAGCCTCACAAAGCTTCGGTTACGGGCGATACCGTTGGAGATCCTTTTAAAGATACATCAGGTCCATCAATGAATATTTTAATTAAATTGATGTCGATTGTTTCGTTGGTCATCGCTCCAACTTTAGCGAATATTTATAAGGATAAAATTGAAACGGAAAGAAAATTAAAATATGAAAATTTATCTGAAAAAGTAAATGGTGAAAAAGTTTATCATTCCAATCGGTCAACAGATATTGCGGTGGTTAAAGTTGTGAAAGGCACTTTGAATGACGAAGGTGATTTCGTATACGATACGGGCGAGATCGAAGAAATAAAACTCATTAATGAGAAATCAATTCAGCTCGGAAACCAAAGTCAAATAAAATCATTTTACAATGGTGTTAAACAACAGGATGAAGCTCTTTTAAACAAAAATAATTGGTTCACCATAGAAAATCTTTATTTTGCCTCATCGAGTGCGGATTTGAAATCTGGTTCTGAAAAACAGTTACAAAATCTTGCTGAAATTATGCTTGCTTTTCCCACTTTAAACATTAAACTTGG
Organism: Bacteroidota bacterium; assembly: GCA_023422635.1. Lineage (GTDB taxonomy): Bacteria > Bacteroidota > Bacteroidia > Flavobacteriales > Weeksellaceae > JAFAGO01. Next base: position 117,038 of record JAFAGO010000029.1, on the reverse strand, counting down.
CGGATACACCGACAATACAGGAAGTGAAGAAGCGAATATAAAACTATCCAACATGCGTGCTCAAACGGCAAAACTAAAATTGATTGAGTCGGGAATTTCTGCTGATAGAATTGAAGCAGAAGGCTACGGTTCGCAATTTCCAGTGTGTGCCGAAAACGATACTGATGAATGTAAAGCGAAAAACAGAAGAATTGATGTTCGTGTAACTCAATTCTAAATATATTTCATTTGTTTTGAATAGAGAAAGTGCCGGGTTTTCCGGCATTTTTTTTATAACAGTTTTTTCAAATTTTTTACTGCATTCATAATCGTTTCTTCCTTTTTTGTAAAACAGAATCGAACCGATTGCGTATTCGTTTGGTTGGAATAAAATGCACTCATGGGAATTGTGGCAACTTGATGCTGTTCTGTAAGCAAAACTGCAAAATCTTTATCGTTTTTATCTGAAAATTTTTCGTAGCCCAATACTTGAAAATAACCACCTTCTGCACGATTCTTTAATGTAAAAGGAGTTTCCTTCATTTCAGATAAGAAGAAATCACGTTTTTGTTGCATGAAGTTTCTATTTTCTTGTACATCAAATACTTCAAGATATTCTGCTAAAGCTTGTTGTGCAGGTGCATTTACGCAAAATACGAGGTACTGATGAATACTTCGAAATGCCGCCATTAAACTTTCTGGTGCGAGAATATAGCCAACTTTCCAACCAGTGATGTGAATCATTTTTCCAAACGAAAAAACAGAAAACGCTCTTTTTTTTAATTCTGGATGATGTTGTGCTGAAGTAAATTGATAATCATCAAACGTAATTAAGTCGTAAACTTCATCAGAAATTACCAATATTTCGGTGTCTTTAATGATGTTCCAGAGTTGTTCCCAATCATCAAAACTCCATATTTTTCCAGATGGGTTGTGAGGGGTATTGATGATGATAGCTCTCGTACGAGGATTAATTTTTGCTTTTAAATCCTCCCAATTCATTTCGAAATTTTCATTCAACGAAATAGAAATCGGAATTCCACCTTGCATTTCCACTGCTGGGCGATAGCTGTCGTAAGCGGGTTCTATCAAAACTACTTCGTCATTGGGCTCGATAATGGTGGCCAAAGCGGTGTATATTCCATACGTTGCACCAGGAATAATGCAAATTTCTGGTCCATTAAAATAAATCGGATTTTCGCGTTTGCGATTAAATTCAATCAAGTTTTGAATAAGCAAGGGATTCCCAGAAAGTGGTGCATATTGATTGAAATTTTGTTGCGTAGCTTTCGCCAAAAGTTGTTTCAACCGGTCATCAATTTCGTAGTCTGGAAAGCCCTGCGAAAGGTTGATTGCATTGTTTTTTTGCGCAAGCGCAGACATTTCAGTAAATATGGTAACGGCAGTGCCCGTATGTTTCTTGGTTAATTTCATAGAGTAAAAATAATTGATTGATTTGTTATTTCTTACATTTTTTTTGAACTAAATTCAATTTTTGGGTTTTCATTTTTCGAGAATAATTCCTACTTTTGAGCAATGGAAAATTTCGTTGTATCTGCTAGAAAATACCGTCCGCAAGAGTTTGATACTGTTGTTGGGCAGTCTCATATTACAGATACGCTGGAACATGCGATCGACCATAATCAGTTGGCGCAAGCCCTTCTTTTTTGTGGTCCACGAGGTGTTGGTAAAACGACTTGTGCAAGAATTTTGGCCAGAAAAATTAACGAGAAAGACGGATCTACTTCCGAAGATGGTTTTGCATACAATATTTATGAGTTAGATGCTGCATCGAACAATTCTGTGGATGATATTCGCGAATTGATTGATCAGGTTCGTTTCGCTCCTCAAGTTGGGAAATATAAGGTATACATTATCGACGAGGTTCATATGCTTTCGCCTGCAGCATTTAATGCTTTTCTAAAAACATTGGAAGAGCCACCAGCACATGCGATTTTTATTTTGGCGACTACAGAAAAGCATAAAATTATTCCCACCATATTATCCCGATGTCAAATCTATGATTTTAAAAGAATCACGATTGAAGATATTCAGGAACATTTAAGGAAAATTGCGCAGAAAGAAAATATTCAGTACGAAGATGATGCACTGTATATGATTGCTCAAAAGGCAGATGGTGCATTGCGCGATGCACTCTCAATCTTTGATCGACTTTCCACATTTTCGCAGAAAAATATTACGCTTGCAAAAGCGGCCGAAGTGCTCAATATTTTAGATTATGACCAATATTTAAATATTGTGGATTTGGCGCACGAAAATAAAATTCCTGAAGTTTTAACCGCTTTCAACGAAATTGTGAAAAAAGGTTTTGATCCCCACATTTTTATTGGTGGTTTAGGAAATCATTTTCGTGATTTAATGATGGCTCAAAATCCTACGACGCTTGATTTAATTGAAGTAGGCGATAAAACCAAAAGTAAATTTTCTGAACAAAGTAAAAAATGGAACGCCCAACAATTAATTGATGCTATTGAAATTTGTAATCATGCAGACATTAATTATAAAAATTCCAAAAATCCACGTTTAACCGTTGAAATCGCGTTAATGCAACTTTCAAGTTTAACAGCAAACGGTTCAGAAGTTAAAAAAAAAAGTTCTTAATTCTAGCACCACTTCTTAAAGAGGCTGCTGAAAAATTAATTACTCCACCACAACAAAAAACAGAAGAAAAAAAGCCGATACAAAGCCAAATTTCGGAACCAGAAATTTCGATACAAAAATCTGCTGTTCCATTAAATAGTAAAAAATCGACTTCACGATTTAGCATTACCGATACGTTAACGCATAAGGAAGAAGTGAAGGAGGAAACTTTTTCGGAAGCGCGTATTGAGGATCTTCCGAGTGATCACTTTTCAGATACTGATATTAAAAGAGAGTGGAATACGTTTTTAGATAAAATCCGGAAACAAGATTTGGTAATTTATAGTGCGGTTCATGGTTTTGTTTTTAATAAAACCAGCGAAAATTCCATTTTAGTTCACTATCCATCGGAATCCGCAAAAGCTGAATTCGACAAAATTCACGGCGAATTTTTTAACCATTTTAAAAGGAAAGTCAATAACTATCAGTTGAAAGTTGAGTTTCAGATGGACGTCGCTCTAAAGAAAGAAATCCTAACGAAAAGGAAGATTTTTGAAAAAATGCTAGAAATTAATCCACTTTTGAAAGATTTAGACGATTTAATGAAGTTTGATTTCACATAATTTATATATTTGCATTCAGATTGTTAAGAAAACAACATTTTCTTAATTACTTATTTTTTAAATGAATACAATTATAACTCCATTCAAGTCTATCTATCAGCACTTTTCAGTGTTGAATAGTCTTGTTGCTGCAACAAGAGAGTTTGGGTTTTGGGGATATTATTACGGAAATTTCAGTCGATTTTACCGATTTTATTGGTATTGTTAACTGATTTCTTTCTCAAAAAAAGGAACATTGAGTTCCGTTTCTAAGTTTTAACCTTATTTTAAACGTTTTTTGAAAGAAATTATAAAAAGAAGATTTTTATAATCATAACCTATTGTGAAATAAAATAATTATTTGATAAATGAATTTAAAAGATTTGAAAAACGAGTGGATCAACGAATTCCCTGAGCCACTTGTAATTGCAGGACCATGTAGTGCAGAAAGTGAAGCGCAAATGCTGGAAACCGCTCGAAGAATTAAAGAATCAGGAGCAAATGTTCCCGTTTTTAGAGCAGGAATCTGGAAACCCAGAACCAAACCTAATGGTTTTGAAGGTGTTGGCGTTATTGGTTTGAACTGGCTAAAAAAAGTAAAGGAAGAATATGGCTTTAAAACGGCTACTGAAGTAGCCAACGCACACCACGTATTTGCTGCGTTAGAAGCTGATGTAGATATTCTTTGGATTGGTGCACGTTCAACCGTAAATCCGTTTACTGTACAAGAAATTGCAGTTGCATTGCGAGGCACCAATAAACCAGTTTTTGTTAAAAACCCAGTGAATCCTGATTTGGCTTTATGGATTGGGGCGATGGAACGTTTGCTTGGACAAGGTATTGAAAATCTTGGGGCAATTCATAGAGGATTTTCTTCCTACCAAAAAACAAAGTACAGAAATACGCCGAATTGGCAAATCGCTTTGGATTTCAAAAATCAATTTCCGAATATTCCAATGATTGTTGATCCCTCGCATATTTGTGGAAATCGTACTGGTTTGGCTTCAATCGCTCAAGAAGCATTGAACGTTGGCTATCAAGGAATGATTATTGAAACCCACAGTAATCCAGATGAAGCGTGGAGTGATGCTTCTCAACAAATTACACCAGAAGTTTTAGCCGATTTGCTTGCGAATCTTCAAATTAGAAACACTGATATTTCTGGCTACGAAGAAGATTTGGGTAAACACAGAACGTTGATTTCCGATCTTGATTTTCAGCTTATAGAATTGTTTTCGCAAAGAATGAAAATTGCTGAGAAAATTGGAACAATTAAAAAGCAGAATAATATTGCGATTTTCCAGCCAGATCGTTGGAAAGAAATTACCGAATACGCTTCTCAGAAAGCAAATGAGACCGGAATGTCTCAAGAGTTTATCGAGAAAGTTTTTAAAGCTATTCACGAAGAATCGATTGAAGTACAAAATAAATTGTAAAAACTTCATCCAACTCAACATAAATCAAAGCGCGGTTTTTCCGCGCTTTTTTAGGTATAATTTGTTACATTTGTAACGTTTTAGAACCATTTATTTGAAAGGCTTAGTTACAAAATCCACAGGCAGTTGGTATCAGGTTTTTGATCTGGATACGCATCAATTCTATGAAGCAAGAATTCGTGGAAAATTTAAACTCTTGAAAAACCGATTAACCAATCCTTTGGCAGTTGGTGATTTTGTAGAATTTCAGTTGGAACAAGATGATATTGCTTGGATTACGAAAATTGAACCACGAACCAATTACCTTATTCGGAAATCAGTAAATCTTTCGAAAGAATCACACATTATTGCCTCAAATATTGATGTGGCGTGTTTTATATTCACCCTTAAATTTCCAGAAACCTCTCTTGGTTTTTTAGATCGATTTTTAGCTTGTTGCGAAGCATATAATATTCAGCCTTTAATTCTATTTAATAAAATGGATGTGTTGAACGCGGCCGAACAGGAGCTCGTTTTAGAAATTGAAACGATGTACCAAAATATCGGGTACAACACGTTGGAAATTTCTTCGTATAGTCAATTGAATTTAGAAATTCTTCAAGAAAAAATTCAAGATAAAACCTCTGTTTTCTTCGGGCATTCCGGTTGTGGAAAATCTACATTAGTAAATGCTTTACAACCTGATTTAAATTTAAAAACTTCGGAAATTTCTGAAACGCATTTAAAAGGAAAGCATACTACAACCTTCGCTCAAATGCATTTTTGGAATTTTGGTGGTAGCGTGATCGATACGCCAGGTGTTCGTGAATTTGCGATGATTGATGTGGAGAAAGAAGAAATTCAACATTATTTTCCAGAAATCTTTCTGCAAGGTCGTGATTGCAAGTTCCATAATTGTTTGCATGTTGCCGAACCAAAATGCGCGGTAGTGAGCGCTGTAGAAAATGGCGAAATTGAAGAAAGTCGTTATTATACCTACTTGAAATTAATGGAAGAAGCAGAAGAAAATGCAATAAAATAAAGTGTATTTTTTTTCATTTTTACTTTAATTCTTTTTCTTTAAAAACATATTTACTTTTTAATTTGGAAAAAAGGGAAAGAAACTTCTAAACAAACGCTTAAGAGAAAATGGTATGCAACTTTCAAAATGGTGCTGATTCCTGTATTCAAAAAAAAATTCTTGTGTTTTTACCAATCAAAATATACACATAAAAAAACCCGACCGAAGTCGGGTAAAAACTAATAACCATGAAAACTCAAATTAAACATGAGAATCGAAATAGTATTAGCAACAAGTGTGCCAAAGAATTATTTCGTACTAAAATCTCAATGAGAATTTTCGGTACAAATATAAAAACTTTTAGTAATTTTGCGCAACTAAAAAAACATTATTTATGTCAGGTAATATCACCTTTACAATGATTAAACCAGATGCTGTAGAAGATGGACACATTGGCGCTATTTTAGGCAAAATTGCAGAAGCTGGTTTTAAATTTAAAGCATTGAAGTTAACACAATTAACGCTTGATGATGCAAAGAAATTTTACGAAATTCACAAAGAACGTCCGTTCTACGGAGAGTTGGTTGAATTTATGAGCAGAGGACCAATTGTAGCAGCAGTTCTTGAAAAAGATAATGCTGTTGAAGATTTCAGAACTTTAATTGGAGCGACCAATCCAGAAAATGCTGCTGAAGGAACAATCCGTAAAATGTTTGCAAGAAGCGTTGGCGAAAATGCAGTACATGGTTCAGACTCTGATGAAAATGCATTAATTGAAGCTCAATTTCATTTTTCAGGAAGAGAAATCTTCTAGAAATTGCATTTGTTAAAAATAGTATAAAGTATCCGGATTTTTCCGGATATTTTTATTTTTACCAATCGACAAAAAGCGAGAATTTCAGTACATTTGTAAGGTTTAGTAGGTTTTCTTACTTCTAAAAAATAATAATCAATCAATAAGAATATTCTTTAAAAAAAAGATATTTTGTATGTGATCCTGGAAATCCTAATTTTTTGTAAACTGTAAAATAAATAGAAATAAAAGTGAAAGTATCAAAATTGGCCGCTCATCTCGTAGGCTCCGAAATTGTAAAAATAGGAAACGAGGTAAATGATTTGAAAGCAAAAGGAGCAGAAATTGCCAACTTAACAATTGGTGATTTAAATGCAAGTATTTATCCGATTCCGGATTTACTGAAAGAGGAAATTAAAAAAGCGTATGATGATAATTTTACCAATTATCCTCCAGCAAACGGACTTCTATCTTTAAGAAAAGCAGTTTCTACTGATTTAAAATCGCGTTGGAATCTCGATTATTCACCAAACGATATTTTGATTACCGCTGGATCGCGACCATTAATTTATGCAACTTACAAAACAATTGTAGATGAAGGAGATAAGGTAATTTATCCAATTCCTTCGTGGAACAACAATCATTACGCATACTTAACTTCTGCAAATGCTATTGAAGTGAATGCAAGCGTGGAAACCAATTTTCTACCCACCGCAGAAGATCTTCGTCCGCATATAAAAGATGCTGTTTTAGTGTGCCTTTGCTCGCCTTTAAATCCTACAGGAACAATGTTCAGTAAAGAACAGCTTTCTGAAATTTGCGAGCTGATTTTGGAAGAGAATTCGAAAAGAGGTGAAGATGAAAAACCGTTGTATTTAATGTACGACCAAATTTATTCGAATCTCACTTTTGGTTCGGAACATTACAATCCCGTTTCTCTTTTCCCTGAAATGCAACCGTACACGATTTATATCGATGGAATTTCAAAATGTCTTGCCGCAACGGGTGTTCGAGTAGGTTGGGGATTTGGACCAACGGTAATTATGGATAAAATGAAGGCGCTTTTAACACACGTTGGCGCTTGGGCTCCAAAACCCGAACAAGAAGCTACCGCTAAATTTTACGATAATAAAACGAATGTCGACAGTTTTGTAGAGGATTTTAAATCAAAACTCGAAAACAGCTTGGAAGTTCTTCATCATGGAATTCAAGATTTGAAAGAAAAAGGCTTGAAAGTAGAGAGCATTCAACCGATGGGCGCACTTTATTTAACCATTAAATTGGATTACTTAGGCACAAAGGCTGAAGATGGTTCTGCAATTGAAAATTCTTCTGATCTTGTATTTTATCTCATAAAAGAAGGTGGAGTAGCATTAGTACCTTTTTCTGCCTTTGGTGCAGATTCTTCTGAACCTTGGTTTAGAGCATCGGTTGGTGGACTTTCTGTTGAAGAAATTAAAATAATGCTCCCGAAATTAGAAAATGCACTCGCAAGATTACAATAAAATTTTCAGGGTTTAATTTGCTTAAAATTCTGGAGATAGAACTTGAATTTTAATTTAATTTCATATAAATTGCCGAGTATAATTCTTGGCAATTTTTTATGAAAATTATCGCAGTAATTCCCGCACGCTATCAAGCCAGTCGATTTCCTGGTAAGTTAATGCAAAAGTTAGGAGAAAAAACCGTAATTGCAACCACCTATCAAAATGTGGTAGATACGGGACTTTTTGATGAAGTTTTTGTAGCTACAGATTCGGAAATAATTTATAAAGAAATACAGTCCATTAATGGAAATGCAATGATGACTGGCCATCACGAAACGGGAAGCGATCGAATTGCAGAAGCTGTACAAAACATCGATTGCGATATTGTGATTAATGTGCAAGGCGACGAACCTTTTTTAAAGAAAGAACCATTGCAGCAATTAATTGATGTTTTTCAGCAAGATCCTAATAAAGAAATTTCTTTGGCATCTTTAAAAATTAAAATCACCGAAAAAGCAGAGATTGAAAATCCTAATAATGTAAAGGTAATAACCGATAATAATGGTTTTGCGCTCTATTTTAGTCGTTCAGTGATTCCGTATCCGCGTGAAACTGCTGTGGAAATTTCGCACTTTAAACATATCGGCGTTTACGCGTTTCGAAAAAATGCACTTTTAGCTTTTGCTCGACTTCCGATGAAACCGTTGGAAATTGCAGAAAAGATAGAATGCATTCGCTATTTGGAATACGGAATGAAAATTCGAATGGTTGAAACTCAATTTGTTGGCGTTGGAATTGATGTTCCCGAAGATCTTGAAAAAGCCAGAGAAATTCTAAAGCAACACTCTTAAAAAATGTTAAGAAAGTGGAATCTTTTTTCAAAAAGTTTATCTTTGAAATCCCTAAAATTTATAAATGAAAAGACTCATTCTTGTAGTTTGTATTCTGTTTTCTGCATTTTGTTTTTCGCAAACCGCTAAAGAAATAATTGATAAAAATATTGAGGTTTCTGGTGGAATCATCAATTGGAAACTTCTAAATTCTGTAATTTTACAAGGCGTTGTAACCTTGGGAATTAATGACGAATACCCCATAAAAATTCTACAAAAAAGGCCTAATCTCACCAAAACTTCTATTATAATCAACAAGAAAGAAATGGCTATTGAAGGTTTTGATGGTAAAAAAGGATATGCAATGAATTACGCAGCGAATAAATTGCAAGTTTATCCGAATTACGTGCCCGAAAGTTTCGATAACGATTTTATTGATTGGGAGAATAAAGGGTTTGATGCAAAATATTTGGGCAAAGAAAAAGTAGGGAATAACTATTGCCATAAAGTGCAACTTACCAAAAATGTAAATGTGAATTATTATTACTTCGATACCAAAACCTATATGTTGGTGAAAGAAGAGAAGAAAGATGAAGTTTTGAACTATTCCGATTATAAAAAAGTGGGGAATCTTTATTTTCCGTTCAGAATCGAAAGTTCAAGCGCTAAAAAGGAAAGCGATTATGTAATTAATGTAAATAAAATTGAAGTGAATAAAGAATTTCCTGCCAATACATTTAAATTTTAAATCATGAAAAAGCTCTTTATATTAGTATTATCTGTGGTTACTTTTTTTCAAAATTGTGCCCAAAAATCAGAAGTTTCAAAAACAAAAACAAAAGAACTTATGGGGAAAAATATTTACGATTATAAAGTAGAAGCGCTTGATGGAAGCGAAATTAATTTCGCTGATTTTAAAGGGAAAAAAATCCTAATTGTAAACACCGCTTCAGAATGTGGATTTACTCCGCAATATGAAGATTTGGAAAAACTCTACGAAGAATACAAAAACCAGTTGGTGATTGTGGGATTTCCTGCAAATAATTTTGGCGGTCAAGAACCCGGAAGCAATGAAGAAATTGGTAAATTTTGCCAAAAAAATTATGGCGTTACCTTTCCAATGGCAGCGAAGGTTTCTGTAAAAGGCGATGATACCGCACCGATTTTTAAATTTCTAACCGAAAAGGAATTAAACGGAGTGAAAAACACTACGATTTTATGGAATTTCACCAAGTTTTTAATTGATGATAAAGGAAAGCTGATCGATAGTTTTGTAAGTACAACTAAACCGACTGACGAAGCGATTACTAAATATTTGAAATAGTTTTCTAACAGATCGATGAAGGTGAATTTAAATAGAATTTAAATTCATCTTCAGAAATTCAAATCTTACCTTTTTCAGCGAAACTGAAAATACTTCCTAACTTTATTTTAGAATATCCGTTGGATTTTATTTTTGCAGAATTAATCATTGCTTGTGCTAAAACGCTTGTAGGTAAAGGTTTTTGACTTTCCAACATTCCGAATTTGTTGGCGAATTTGATGATTTTTCCGCCTAAAACTTCTCCCGTTCTTTGGGTGTTTTTCCGTTCTAACATTCCCGGTTGAAAAATGGTGATTTTATTGAAATGTAATTTTTTCACTTCGTCTTCTAATTCGCCTTTCATCCTGGAATAAAAGATTTTAGATTTGGAATTGGCTCCATATGCTGAAACTAAAATATAGTCTTCAACGCCATTTTCGCGGGCTATTTTTGCAAAATTATACTGATAATCGACATCTACTTTCTTTTGCGCTTCTTTACTTCCCGCAGTTTTTAAAGTTGTTCCAAGGCAAGAAAAGGCCACATCGCCTTTCACCAAATTCTTCCACTCATTCGGTTGTTCAAAATCCACAACGTGTTGGTGCAATTTACTATTTTCATTGGCAACCGTTTTTCGAACGAAAGTATGAACTTCTGTAAAATCAGGATCTGCAAGAAGTTTTTCTACCAAATCTTTTCCCGTTGCGCCTGTGGCACCTAATACCAATGCTTTCATAATTGCTGGTTTTAATATCTAAAAATACGAAAATTACAGCAAATAAAAGAACCGAAATAAGCATTCCGGTTCTCTCAATTATGATAAAAAATATAAGCATTTTATGGATCGATGCGAAGTAAATTTCCTTCAAGATCGAAAAATAAATCCAATTGATTGTTCAACTCAACTTCATAAATATTAATTTCTGTGTCAATTGAATTGATTCCTGCATTTGGATAATTGGTACTGATGTATTGAACGATTTTTTCCGGAATAAAGCCAATTGGGATGGTTTTTGTATCATCGTCCTGACTCACATCTGTCCAATTTCCTTGTTCGGTAAAGTCCACTTCGTAACCGTTCGTTAAATCGACTTCGTACAACGTTCCATCTGCTTCTCCAGGTGCGTTTTTTTCAACTTTAACCACACTTTCGTTGGTGAAATAGGTACTTAAAAATGATTTTGCTGCTGCGGGAAGATTGTCTGCAGAAATTACGGTTTCATCGTTGTCATCATTACATGCACTTAACGTCAACACCGAAATTGCAGTAAACGCGATAATTTTTATTGTTTTTTTCATTGGTCTATTGATTTTAGAAGGTTAATCGTCAATTCTTTTGAAGTTTTGTTTTGAATCAAATTCCAGTTCCAAACCATTTGAAATGTTGACACTATAGCCAAATCGTTCCCTTTCGATTTTCGTAATAAATGTTTTTGGGAATTTTTGTTTTACATAATTTGAAATCTTCTTTGGAACAGTTGTAAATGCCACACCAGTTTGTTTATTTTCGATTTCCTTCCAATTTCCAGAACGATCAAATTCTACTTTTGTTCCATTTTGTAAATACGCTTTGTATTCCGTTGTAATTCCTGCAATAGATTTGCTTTGTGCGTAACTCACTGCGTTTTTTCCAAAATTTTTAGAGAGGAAATTCTGCGTATTTGCAGGCAATTGCGTTGTGGTTATATTTTTATCTTGTCCGTATGCCGTTTCTCCGATTGCGAATAAAGAAAGTGCTAATGAGATTTTTAAAAGACTTTTCATTTCTATATGTTTTGAATTATATTACAAAGAAATGAAGTGATTTAGGAAAGAATTAGGAATTTGAAGATTTCAAAACAAAATGATGCCGATTTTCAGCGAAATAATAGTCTAATTCTAATGTGGTATTTTTAATAATACTCTGTGCAATAGCCAAACCTAATCCTGTGGAGGAATTGTCTTTTGAATGTTTATAAAAACGATTGAAGATAAGTGTGGAATCCAACATTGAACCAGAGGCGGTATTTGAAAATTCGATTTTATTATCGTAAAGTTGAACTTCAATATTTCCTTCTTTTTCAGTATACTTAATCGCATTTAAAAGCAGATTATTCAATAAAATTCTTAGTAAATTTTCATTGATATTCACGGTGAAAATACCAAATTCTTTTATTTGAAAATCCAACTCCTTATATTCCATCCATTCTTGAAATTCATCGGAAATCGACTTTATCATTTCGTTTGCATTCACTGAAGAAGTTCCTTGAAATTGATGATTCTCAATTTTTGAAAGCATTAAAAGTGAACCCACCAAATCGGACATTCTTTTCGAAGTTTTTTTAATTTCAACCAATTGTAGAAGTTGCTCTTCGGTAAGATTTTCGTTTTCAATCATCCAATCGAGTTTGTTGCCGATAATGGCAATTGGCGTTTTTAGTTCGTGCGACGCGTTTTCGATAAAGCTTTTTTGCTGCAGAAAAGTTTCTTGATTATCATTCAACATCAGAGAAATTCCCTCGGAAAGTGTATGGAATTCAGCAACGTTTGTTTCTGGATTTTTAAAATCATGTTTTTCGCCAAATCGATAGTTTTTCAGTTGATTAATGATGTTTTTAAAAGGTAGAAATGCTTTGCGTAAAACAATTTGATTAATGATGTAAATGCTCACCATCAGTAAAATATAGAGCGCAATTAAAGCCACCGCAAGATCGATCAGTAAATCGTCTTCTTCCACCGTTGACGTTCGGATTTCGAGCTGATATGGATTGCCAGAGTGATCGAGGAAACATGTTTTTAAAATTCGGTAGGGTTCCATTTCATCATCGTAAGGCATGAAAACCATCTCGTTTTGCAAAACATCTTTTTTTGAAAATTGATTTTGAGAAATCGGTGTAATTCTAAATTGATTAATGCCAAATTCAGTAGTTTTTAAAATGTCTTCGTTCGAATACGCTTCCCGAATAATAAATATTTTTTGATTTTTAAGTCCATCATCCACATTATCGTACACTTCATCCAAAATGTATGCGTAAAATAATCCTGCCCAAACCGCAATGATGAGCAAAATGTAAAGGAGTAGATATTTTAACGTAAAATTTTTGAGGGAAGTTCTGCGCATTACACAAATTTATAACCAATTCCGTAAACCGCCACAATATCGGCTTCGGCTTCGGCCGTTTTTAATTTTTTTCGAAGATTTTTTACTTGCGAATAAATAAAATCCAAACTTTCGGATTGATCAATATGATCGCCCCAAATGGATTCCGCTAAAGTCGTTTTCTGAAAAGTTTTCTCAGGTCTCATCATAAAATAATACAGCAAATCGAATTCTTTCCGATTGAGGTTTAAACTTACTTGATTGATGTTAACCAAGCGATCTTCGGGATTAATCTCTATATTTTTATAGCGAATCCACGCATTACCATCTTGCAATTTTCTTCGTGTAACCGATTTTATTCGGGCAAAAAGTTCAGAAATATGAAATGGTTTAGGCAAGTAATCATCGGCTCCGAGTTCTAAACCTGCAACTTTATCGTCAATTGAATCTTTGGCAGAAAGAATAACGACAGGCGTGTTGTGATTTTGCTTTTTAATGTGGGGAAGAAGATTAAGGCCGTTGCCGTCTGGAAGCGTGATATCGAGTAAAATGCAATCGTACGAATAATCAGCAACTTTAAAAACTGCTTCTTGGAAATTTGATGCACATTCTACTGTGAATTTTTCTTTTTCAAGAAACTTTAACAATATTTCCCGCAATTCCTTTTCGTCTTCTACAATTAAAATTTTCATGCTCAAAAATAAATCTTAAATCTGGAAAATTTTAGGAATTTACCAGTAAATCTTCTTTATCTTTATTTTTTAAAACTAAGAGCCTGTTTAAAATTTTACCGAAATTTTTTAGATAGCCTCAGGAAATCATCTTTGCTAAATTTTAATGCTCTTTTGAGCGTATTTTCTACTTCCCATTTTTGATTTAGCCCGCTAAATCTGCAAATATGAAGCAAAAAATTCATCTCAAAATATCTATAAAAATTTTCGCAATAAAATTTAAACATGCTCTGAATGTATGGAAGCTGAAGAAATTCGACAATATTGTATGGCTAAAAAAGCGGTTACTGAGAGTTTTCCCTTTGATAATGAAACGCTTGTTTTTAAAGTAGGAGGCAAGATGTTTCTTTTATTGCCCTTGGAAAAAAAACCGTGTACATTTTCAGCGAAGGCAAATCCAGAATGGAGCTTGGAGCTTCGAGAGCAATATCATCAAATTCAAGGCGCTTTTCATATGAACAAAACCCATTGGAATTCTGTAGAATGTGAAGGTTTAAAATTTTATTTAATTAAAACATTAATTGATCATTCTTATTCTTTAGTTTTCAAATCGTTAACTCAAAAAGTGCAAAAACAAATTCTTGATAACGAAAACTAATTTAAGAGAAAAATAGTTCTGTTTGTGTTTGATCGTCTTTCAGTTTTTCAACCAATTGTTCTAGCGATTCAAATTTAATTTCTTCGTGTAAAAACTTCCTGAATTTTACCGTGATATTTTGATCATAAATATCTTCATTAAAATCAAGAATATTTACTTCTGCAGTAAGTTCTTTTCCGTTTACAGTAGGATTTGTTCCTATGCTCAACATGCCTTTGTAATGCTTGTTTTTAACGTAAACATCAACAATATAAGCTCCTTTTTTAGGAAGAAGTTTTATGGAATCAAAACCAATATTGGCGGTTGGGAAACCAATTGTTCTGCCAATTTTTCTACCATGAATTACTTTTCCTGAAAGTGGATATTCGTAACCCAGCATCGCATTTGCTTCTTCAATATTTCCTTCTGAAAGGGCTTGGCGAATTTTAGTTGAAGAAATGGTGTTATTATGGAAATTTACAACTTCCATTTGCTCCACTTCAAAATTAAATTGGTGCGATAATTCTTCAAGAAGCGCGAAATTTCCACTTCTGTTTTTTCCGAAAACATGATCGTGACCAACGATGAGATACTTCGTGTGGAATTTTTCAGAAATTATTTTTTCAACAAATTCATTTCCAGTAAGGTTACGAAATTCATCATCAAATTCCTTTAAGAATAATGTTTCAATTCCATAGTGTTCCAAAAGCTCAGTTTTTTCTGAAAGTGTATTCAAAAGTTTGAGGTTTTCTTGAGGATTAAAAACCAATCTTGGATGTGGCCAAAAAGTAAGAATTCCCGTTTTTAAATTTTTCTGTTCTCCCACTTTCAACAGCTGATCGATAATGCATTTATGACCGAGGTGTACGCCGTCGAACATACCCAGCGACAACGCCAGCGGTTCTTCTGATTGATATGAATCGAATTCCTTGAAAATTTTCATAGAAAGCAAAAATACACCATTTCATTTTTATCCACTTAAATTTTAGATAATTTTGCAAAATGAATTTCAACGAGCTTAAAGATTTTTTAGATTTAAAGGCAGACCAATACAATCATTTTGATTTTATTGACAACGATCCGGTTCAGATTCCACATCGATTTTCACGTAAAGAAGATATTGAAATTGCAGGTTTTCTTACCGCAATAATTTCTTGGGGAAACCGTAAATCAATACTTGCAAGTGCAGATAAGATGCTGAATTTCATGGAAAATTCGCCATATGATTTTGTTCTGAATTTTACCGAAACAGATCTTTTGCCTTTGCAACAAAAAGCGATACACCGCACGTTTAATGGAGAAGATTTCACGTTCTTTCTGAAAAGTTTACAAAGGATTTATCGTGACCATAAAAATTTAGAAGATTTGTTTTTGCTTCAAAATGATGAACGTAATTTCTATCATTCTATCGAACGTTTCCGAACCGCATTTTTAGATACGAATCTGGATCATCGAAGTAAAAAGCATTTAAGTTCACCTTATAAAAATTCCTCTGCGAAACGATTGATGATGTTTTTGCGTTGGATGATTCGCAAAGATCAACGCGGTGTGGATTTCGGGATTTGGCAGCAACTAAAGCCGGAATTTCTTTCGGTTCCGCTTGATGTTCATACCGGAAATGTTTCCCGCAAATTAGGAATTGTTCGCCGAACACAAAATGATTGGAAAACAGTAGAAGAAATGGATGTGCTTCTTCGGAAAATGGATGCTCAAGATCCGGCAAAATATGATTTTGCACTTTTTGGAATTGGAGTTAATGGAGAACTTTAATAAAAGTAGATAAATGATTGTTATTTAATACAATATTGTTTGTAAAGTTTTCTTTTTTATTGGTTTTAAAGCAGGATATTTCGTGAAATTCGGCTAAAAAAATTACAATGTATTTCTCCAAAGATTGGCAAACTCAATAAATTCGGTAACAGATAATTCCTCAGCGCGCTGATCCAAAAATGAATGTGATTTTAAACTTTCAGGAATGTTCAAAACTTTTAGCGCGTTTGAAAGTTTTTTTCTTCTTTGGTTGAAACCTGCCTTTACAATATTTTTAAATAAAACTTCATTGCCATCCAATCCTAATTTTGGATTTCTTGTAAGGCGAATAACGCCCGATTTAACTTTTGGTGGCGGATTAAAGACTTTTTCCGAAACCGTAAAAAGATAATCCACATCGTAATACGCTTGTATTAAAACCGATAAAATTCCGTAATCTTTCGTTCTGGGTACAGCGGCTGTTCTTTCTGCAACTTCTTTCTGAAACATTCCGCACATTTCAGGAATTTGCTTGAAATTATCGACGATTTTAAAAAGAATTTGTGAAGAAATATTGTACGGAAAGTTTCCGATGACCGCAATTTCACCTTCGGTTAGATTTTGTAAATCAGACTTTAGAAAATCACCTACAAAATCGGTTTCTTCCAAATTGTAATTCAATTTTAGGTAATCGATGGATTCTTGATCGATTTCTGCAAGAAAAAGCTTTTGCGGTTTTTCAAGAAGGTATTTGGTTAAAACACCTGTTCCTGGTCCAACTTCTAAAATCGTTTCGTATCCGTGAAAGGATAGTCCGTCCACTATTTTTCGTGCAATATTTTCATCCGTCAAGAAATGTTGTCCGAGATGTTTTTTGGCTTTTACAGTCAAACCTTTTTATGATTTTGTTAACAATGATTTTCTAGATTCGTCGGCTAATTTCGGAAGATTTTTTCTATTTTAGCCGAAAAATTTTCTTAATGGCAAAAACGGTAGACGATTTTAACAAAAGAAGACTGCGGTCCAGTAACATAACGGTTACGATTAGTATTGCACTTGTTTTGTTTTTGGTAGGTCTTTTCGGGTTAATTCTTATTAATGCTCAAAAATATTCCGATTATATTAAAGAGCAATTGGTGGTGAATGCTTTTTTTGATGAAAATTATGATGTAAAAGATTCTGCTAGAATTGCAAAGCAAGAGGCGGAAGCTGTAAAACAGATTCAAGCATTTCCTTTTGTAAAGAAAGCCACATTTATTTCTAGAAAAATGGCCACTACCGAAGCGAAGAAAAGTTTAGGTGTGGATAGTGATGCTCTTTTTGAGGAAGATATTTTCCCTGCATCCGTTGAAGTTTCACTTCAGCCTGAATACGTTGCTCCTGAGAAAATCGATGGTGTTATTAAACAATTATCGACAGTTCCTGCGATTAAAGAAGTTAAAAATAACTCATCTCTTACCGCTGATATTTTTAATAATCTGGAAAGAATTTTAAAATGGATATTGGGATTTTCAGTTCTATTTCTTGTACTGGCAATTGTGTTGATTAACAACTCTATTCGTTTAAAAATATTCTCTAAAAGGTTCATTATCAAAACAATGCAGTTGGTTGGGGCGAAACGTCGTTTTATATTGAAACCTTTTATTTTAGAAGCGATTTTATTAGGCGTTTTGGGTGCTGTTATCGGACTCATCGCTTTGTTTGGCGTTTGGTATTATTTCACAAAAGAAATTGGTGCCGACTTCGTACAAGATCCTAACCAATATATAGTATTAATTGTTGGCGTTATCCTTTTAGGGATTCTTATCACCGTAATCAGTACTGTATTTGCAACTTGGAGATTCTTAAGAAGCAATGTTGATGATCTTTATTACTCTTAAAAATGGCAAAGAAAAAACAAAACTTTTCAGCAGATACGTTTGGGAAAAAAGAAAAAGATGTTCCCACAGAGAACCACTTTTATTTTGGCAAAGAAAACTTCAAATGGATGTTGATTGGCTTGGCAATGATTGTACTCGGTTACATTCTGATGATGGGCGCTTCGGCCAATACAAGACCTGATGGAGTAGTTGATCCCACTTATTGGAACGATGGAATTTTCTCCTTTGTTCGAATTCGAATTGCACCCTTTTTGGTGGTTGCAGGATTTGCTGTAGAAGCATATGCCATTTTAAAAAGACCGAAGAAAGCATAAGATTTTAAACGTATACTACTGAATTTTTAATACAATACAAAACACTACAACTTTGTCTAAGGCATCTTCGGCAAAGTTTTTTTAAATTTAATCATCAATGGATTTACTAAAAGCAATATTAATTGCCATTATTGAAGGACTTACGGAATATCTTCCCGTTTCATCAACTGCACACATGATTTTTACAAGTGCGTTATTCGGGATTCAAGAAGATGAATTTGTAAAAATGTTTCAAGTTTCGATACAATTTGGAGCAATTTTGGCGGTAGTATTTCTGTATTGGAAAAAGTTTTTTAACTTTAAAAACATCAACTTTTATCTAAAATTAGCGGTGGCAGTGCTTCCAGCTTTGGTGTTTGGAAAATTATTAGATGATAAAATTGAAGCCGTTCTTGGTGATCCCATTCCTATTGCAATTGTGTTAATTATTGGAGGTGTTTTCTTGCTGTTTATTGATAAAATTTTTACAAAGCATATCATTGATGACGAGAAAGAGATTTCATTTAAATCGGCTTTATTAATCGGCTTTTGGCAATGTCTTGCGATGATGCCTGGAACAAGTCGAAGCGCAGCTTCCATTATTGGAGGAATGCAACAGAAATTAACCAGAAGAGCAGCTGCAGAATTTTCATTCTTTCTTGCCGTTCCTACAATGCTTGCCGTTACTACCTATTCTTTATTTTTAAAAGATTGGGGTACAGATCCTGTAACAACCGTAAAAGGTTATGAAATGCTTGCGCAAGGCGACAACCTATTATATTTTTTGGTGGGCAATGTAATTGCCTTTGTGGTGGCTGTAGTTGCAATTAAATTCTTTATTGGCGTACTTACCAAATATGGTTTTAAACCTTGGGGTTGGTACAGAATTATCGTTGGGATTATTCTTTTAATTTATTTTTCAACTGTAGGAAAGTAATTTTATTTTACCTTTTTAGATTCAAAAATAAATGACCACTGAACAACTGCTTTCCGGACAACTATTTTTAGTGGATAAACCTTTGGATTGGACTTCTTTTCAAGCGGTAAATAAGTTGAAATACAAGTTGAAAAGAGAATTTAAAGAATTGCCTAAAAAATTTAAAATTGGGCATGCAGGTACTTTAGATCCAAAAGCAACCGGCTTGCTTATTGTTTGTACAGGGAAATTCACCAAGAAAATTCCAGCAATTCAAGATGCTCCAAAAGAGTATCAAACTGAAATTAAAATTGGCGCACAAACCGAAAGTTACGATACCGAGAAACCAGAAATTTTACACCAAGATATCTCCGAAATTTCCGAGGAAAAAATAGAGGAAGTTTTGAATTCTTTTGTAGGAGAAATTGAGCAAATTCCGCCTATATTTTCTGCTATTAAAGTTGATGGTAAACGAGCTTACGATTTGGCAAGAGCAGGAAATACAGATGTTGAATTGAAGGCAAGAAAAATGATCATTCATTATATCAATTCCATTGAGATTGAGCTTCCTTACGTTCGTTTTACAGTTGGATGCTCAAAGGGTACATACATTCGAAGTCTCGCACACGATATTGGTCAAAAACTTACTGTGGGCGCATATTTAACCCAATTACGAAGAACGAAAATTGGTGATTTTGATGTTGCAAATGCTTCAGCTCAATTTCTGGATAATTCATTTAACTTTACCGACAAATAAATAGCATTTTGGACAAAATTCGTATCAATAAATATCTTTCAGAAGTTGGCTTTTGCTCCAGAAGAGCTGCAGATAAGCTGTTAGAAGAAGGCAGAATTACCGTTAACGGAAAAACGCCTGAAATGGGCACGAAGGTTTCCGATGAAGATGAAATTTTTGTGAATGGAAAAGCGATCCGTAAGGTTGATGAAGATTTCGTGTACATCGCTTTTAACAAACCTGTTGGCATTGTTTGTACTACAGATTCAAAGCGCGAAAAAAATAATATCGTGGATTACATTAATCATCCAAAAAGGATTTTCCCGATTGGGCGATTGGACAAACCAAGTGAGGGTTTAATTTTACTTACGTCCGATGGCGATATTGTTAATAAAATTTTGCGTGCCCGAAATAACCACGAAAAAGAATATTTGGTTCGGGTAAATAAACCGATTACGCCACAGTTTCTTGAAAAAATGCGAAATGGTGTTCCCATTTTGGATACGGTAACTCGAAAATGTACGGTGGATAAAATTGATGATGTGAACTTCAGAATTATCCTGACACAAGGCTTAAACCGTCAAATCCGTAGAATGTGCGAATATTTGGGTTATGAAGTTAAAAAACTGAAGCGCATACGTATAATGAACATCAAGCTTGATATGCCAGTGGGAAAATGGCGTGATTTAACAGAGAAGGAATTTAAAGAACTTTCAAACTTGTTGGAAGATTCACATAAAACGTTTGACTAATATTTGTTGATGAGATAATGATACGCTTTTAGGTATTTGTTAAAGCGTTTGATGTCCTTTTTTGTGAGTTCCCGATTCACTCTTCTAAGATCCATATTGTCTCGCAAATCATTTAATTTTACAGAAACGGCAAGCGCAGATTGCTCAGTTCTTGCTAAAAAATCGCCATAGTTTTCGTCGGCTGATGTTTTGGTGAGGCATTCAATTGCAAATAGAATATGTTCAGGAAAGCCCTCTTGTTGCAATCGTTCTATTGAATATTTGGGGGAATCTTCCACCACATCGTGTAAAACTCCAACAATTTTTTCATCAATCGTTTTCCCATAATTCATTACCCGCATCACATGCCCAATGTACGGCGCATCATATTTATCTTTTTGATTTTTATGCGCATCTTGTGCGATGAGAATGGCTTTATTTAAAAGAGATTCCTTACAAGTTATCATTTAATTTTTTTTGCAAAAATACTGATGTTCTAACAAAAAAACCTTTCCAAAGTAAAACTTTAGAAAGGTTAATATTGGAATTAAGAATGTTCCTAATACGATCCTTTTTCAATAAAATGTGCTGCAATTTTTTCGGTTAAAGCGACCACATTTGGCGTATTTGCCTGATATTTCGTGAATCTTCTCAGTCCGGAAAGCATCATTCTTTGTTCGTCGCCATCTGCAAAAGAAACTATTCCTTCTTTAGCAGCAGTAATTATTTTTTCTACGGCTTTGTACAAGTTCAGTTGTGCCATTGCAGCTTCCACGGAATCCGGAGCAAAATGTTTTTCTGCTCTTAAAATTGCAGATTCCGCCATGTAAATTTGATTCAGAATTTCAGAAGCGTTCAACAATAAATGTTGTTGTTTTTCAATTTCCATCATGAATTTTTGAAGCGCGGCTCCAGAAACCATCAAGAATACTTTTTTCAGATTTTTGATGATCGCTTTTTCTTCACTCATATATTCAGAGAAATCTGGAACGTCAAAGGATGGAATTCCCATCAATTCTTTCGAAATCGCCATCGCAGGAGAAAGAAGATCAAGTTGTCCTTTCATGGCGCGTTTAATCAGCATTCCCACCGCCAAAAGACGGTTGATTTCATTCGTACCTTCGTAAATTCTGGAAATTCTTGAATCTCTCCAAGCAGCTTCCATCGGTGTATCTTCAGAGAATCCCATTCCGCCATAAATCTGGATGCCTTCATCGGCCGTATTTTGTGCCAAATCAGAAACGAAAACTTTCAAAATAGAACATTCCACTGCGAATTCTTCAACTCCTTTCAATTCAGCTTCCTGATGGTTCATTCCGCCTGAAACCAATTCATCAATTTTATCTTGAATGTCTTTGGCAGCGCGATAAGAACCTGCTTCAGAAACAAAAGTTCCTGTCGCCATTTCTGCGATTTTTTTACGAATCGCTCCGAAAGTGGAGATGGCAACATTGAATTGTTTTCTCTCATTCGCGTACGAAATGGAGTGGTTAAGAATTCTTCTTTGTGCATCCAAACAAGCTGCTGCCAACTTAATTCGTCCAACATTTAGTGCATTTAACGCGATTTTGAATCCGTTGTTTCTTTCGCCCAACATATTTTCCACAGGCACTTTCATGTCGTTAAAAAATACTTGTCTTGTTGAAGATGCTCTAATTCCCAATTTGTGTTCCTCTTCGCCAAGCGTTAATGAATTCGGATCTTCCAATTCACTTCTGTTGATTACAAAACCCGTGATGTTTTTGTCGTCATCAATTTTGGCAAAAAGCGTGAAAGTATCGGCAAATCCTGCGTTGGAAATCCACATTTTCTGTCCGTTGATGATGTAATGTTTTCCATCATCCGAAAGTCGGGCTTTTGTTTTACCTGAATTCGCATCCGAGCCAGCATCTGGTTCAGTTAAGCAATATGCTCCGAATTTTAATCCCGCAGCCAAATCAGGAAGATATTTGTTTTTCAATTCTTCGGAACCGTACAAAAGGGTAGGAAGCGTTCCAATTCCTGTATGCGCTCCAAAAGCAGTGGCTAACGATCCTGTTGCTCCGGAAAGGTAATCGCAAGCCAGCATTGTGCTCACAAATCCCATTCCCATTCCGCCATATTGTTCGGGAACGGTGATGCCGAGCATTCCCATTTCGCCGAGTTTTTTCATGCATTCTTCTGTGAAAGCATAGTCTTTATGTTCAAATCTTTCGCGATTTGGAATGACTTCTCTATCGATAAATTCTTTTGCAGAATCTCTTAACATTTTTTGTTCTTCTGAAAGTTCTTCCAGTGTGAAGATTTCGTTTGCTGGGATTTCCTTAATTAGGAACTCGCCGCCAGTTAGTGATTGTGTGGTGTTATTGCTCATTTTTATTTTTTTATGTACAATGTTCAACGTACAATGTACTAGGGTTTTTATTATTTTTTATCTTTAAAATACTTTGTACTTAGTACATTTTACATTTATAACTTCTCATAAATTGCTGCTGCACCTTGCCCAGTCCCAACGCACATGGTTACCATTCCGTATTTGCTGCCTTCTCTACGTTTCATCTCGTCAAATAATTGAACGGCAAGTTTGGTTCCTGTACATCCCAGCGGATGTCCAAGTGCAATGGCTCCTCCGTTTACATTGGTAATTTCTGGATTGATGTTCAGTTCATTCATTACGGCTACAGATTGGGAAGCGAAAGCCTCGTTTAATTCAATCAAATCGATGTCGTTTAAAGAAAGTCCTGCTTGTTTTAATGCTTTTGGAATGGCGTACACCGGTCCCATTCCCATAATTCTCGGTTCAAGTCCGGCTACGGCGTAAGAAACAAGTCTTGCTTCTGGATGTAAACCGAGTTCTTTTACCATTTCTTCGGACATTACGATCACGAAAGCTGCGCCATCGCTCATTTGTGAAGAATTTCCTGCCGTTACGCTTCCGCTTTGTGAAAATACGGGACGAAGCTTTGCTAATCCTTCTAAAGAAGTATCTTTTCTTGGACCTTCATCCATTGCAAAATCGAATTTTTTGGAGATGAGTTTTTGGTTTTCATCTACGAAATTATATTCCACAGGCATTGGAACAATCTGATCGATGAATTTTCCTTCTGCTATTGCTTTTAAAGCTTTTTGATGCGAATGGAAAGCAAATTCATCTTGTGTTTCGCGTGAGATGTTGTAGTCTTTTGCCACCGCTTCCGCCGTGTAACCCATTCCCCAATAATAATCTGGATTAGATTTTGCAAAAGCAGGATCTGGAACGGGTTTGTAACCGCCCATCGGAATGTAACTCATACTTTCTGCTCCTCCAGCAATAATACAGTCTGCCATTCCGGACTGAATTTTTGCAGTGGCAATAGCAATCGCTTCGGAACCTGAAGCACAGTAACGGTTTACGGTAACTCCCGGAACTTTGTCGGTGTTCAATCCCATTAAGGAGATAAGTCGCGCAACATTAAGCCCTTGTTCCGCTTCCGGCATTGCGTTTCCAACGATTAAATCGTCCACACGATCTTTGTCGAGCTGTGGAACATCTGCCATTAGTTTTGCGATGACCGTAGCCGCCAATTCATCAGGACGGGTAAAACGGAGTGATCCTTTCGGTGCTTTTCCTACCGCAGATCGATATCCTTTTATGATATATGCTGTTTTCATTTTAGAAGTTAGAATTTAGAGGTTAGAAGTTAGACAACTAACCGTTAATTAAATTGGTTTTAAATTTGTAAATCATTTTCTGAATTTCAGTTAGATCATTTAATAAAGGTGTGATGTTTTGTTCTTCAATAAATTGTAATTCAACTAAAAGTAATAATTGCGTTTCCAGCTCGTATGTAGAGCCAGAAGCAATTCCTAAAAATTGATAAAATTCTTTTGAATTATTTCTACCGGCACCTTCCGCGATATTAGAAGGGATGGAAATGGCGCATCTTCTCAATTGCGGGATAAGACCAAATTTTTCTTGAGAAGGCAATTTTTCGGTGATAAGATAAATTTCTTTTACCAATGTCATGGACTTCTTCCAAATCATTAAATCTTGTAATCTGTGCGCTTTCATCTGAATTCTAATATCTAACTTCTAACTTCTAATTACGCAATGGTTTACCTTTCTGTAACATATATTGAATTCTTTCTAAAGTTTTTCGTTCTCCACAGAGGGAAAGGAAGGTTTCTCTTTCAAGATTCAATAAATAACGTTCGGAAACGGCAGTCGGTTCGGAAAGATTTCCGCCCACCATTACGTTGGCGAGTTTATCGGCAATTTTTTTGTCGTACTCGGAGATGTAACCACCGGCGAGCATTTGGTCGGTTCCCACGAGGAACATTCCCAGAGCGTCTTTACCTAAAACGGTTACTTGTTGTTCGATAGGTTGCGTGTAACCTTGCTCTGCCATTAATTTTGCTACTTTTTTGGCTTCTGCAATTTGTCGGTCTTTGTTTACCACTACGATATCTTTACCGTGTTCCAAAATTCCCATATCGAAAGCTTCGTACGCAGAAGTTGCAACTTTCGCCATAGCGATGTTCATAAACGCGTCGCGAAGTCGGTTGGTTTTTACGTCATCTTTTACAAAATCTTTACACGTTCTGAGCGTAAATTCTTTTGTTCCGCCACCGCCAGGAATTACCCCAACACCCAGCTCTACTAAACCGATATACGTTTCGGCAGCGGCAACCACTCGGTCGGCGTGCATCGTCATTTCGCAGCCACCACCCAACGTCATGGCATGTGGGGCAACTACCACAGGAACAGAGGAGTAGCGAACGCGCATCATAGAGTTTTGGAAATAGGCGATTGCCATATTCAAATCATCCCAATCCTGATCAACAGCCATCATGAGGATCATCGCAAGGTTGGCTCCAACAGAGAAGTTAGTTCCTTGATTTCCAATGACTAAACCGTCGTATTCTTTTTCGGCAAGATCAATGGCTCGATTTAATCCGTCCAGAACTTCACCACCAAGTGAATTCATTTTGGAACGAATTTCGAAGTTAATGATGCCATCGCCCAGATCTTCAATCGCTGCACCGGAATTGCTCCAAAGCGTTTTGTTTTTTCTGATATTGTCGAGGATAATAAACGCATCGCGTCCTGGAATAAAATCGTAATTTCCGCTGTTTTTATCGTAGAACGTAGATTGTCCTTCTTCGTTTACTTTGTAGAATGTTTCTCCTTTTTCTGCCATTTGTTTTGCCCAATCGGAAACCTCGTAACCAGCATCTTTCGCTAGCTCGATTCCTTTTTGAACGCCTACGGCATCCCAAATTTGAAACGGTCCGTTTTCCCAGCCGAATCCGGCTTTCATGGCATCATCGATTTTATATAAATCTTCTGAAATCTCAGGAACTTTATGCGATACATACGCGAACATTGCACCGAGAGACAAACGATAAAATTCTCCAGCTTTATCTTTTCCGCCAATTAAAACTTTGAAACGGTCAATCGGTTTATCGATGTTTTTCGTAAGTTCCAATGTTGGGAATCCTACTTTCCCTTGCGGTTCATATTCTAAAGTGTCGAGATTTAATCGCAGGATTTCAGATTTTCCGTCGTTGCCTTTTACTTTTTTAAAGAAACCTTGTCCGGATTTTGAACCGAGCCATTTGTTGTTCATCAAAAAGTCGATATAGCTTGGCATTGCGAACTGATCTTTAAACAAATCTTGTTCGGCACCACTTTCGCGAACGCCATTGGCCACATGCACAAGCGTATCCAATCCCACCACATCTGCTGTTCTGAAAGTTGCAGATTTCGGACGACCGATTACAGGGCCCGTCAATTTATCAACATCAGAAATATTTAGTCCTAATTTCTGAATGGTGTGGAAGATATTCATAATTCCGAAAACACCAATTCTATTGGCGATAAAGGCAGGTGTATCTTTTGCGAGAACGGTTGTTTTTCCTAAGAATTTCGCACCGTAGCTCATATAAAAATCCACGATTTCTGGATCGGTATCCGGAGTTGGAATGATTTCTAACAGAGGTAAATAGCGAACGGGATTAAAAAAGTGGGTTCCTGAGAAATACTTTTTGAAATCGTCGCTTCTTCCTTCGGTTAAAAAATGAATTGGAATTCCCGAAGTGTTGGAGGAAACCAAAGTTCCTGGTTTACGGAATTGTTCGATTTTTTCATACACCGATTTTTTGATGTCCAGTCTTTCTACGACTACTTCAATAATCCAATCGGTATCTTTAATTTTCTTCAAATCGTCATCGAAATTTCCTACTTTAATTCTGTTAGCAAATTTCGAAGAATAGAGCAGGGCAGGACTTGCTTTTTGGAGCTTTACAAAGTTTTCTTGTGCAATTCTGTTTCGCACGGCTTTGTCTTGCAAAGTCAAACCTTTTTTCTGTTCGGCTTCCGAGAGTTCAAAAGGAACGATATCGAGTAGCAAAACTTCTACACCAATATTGGCAAAGTGTGCTGCAATCCCGCTTCCCATAATTCCGGAACCTAGAACGGTTACGTGTTTGATTCTTCTTTTCATTATAAGGGTTTGTAAATTATTATTTATTCTTGTTGATTTTTTTGGTATTTAGCTCATTCGATATTTTCATGATTTCTCCCATCACATCTTTGAAAATTTCAAGTCGTTCAAGCGAAATTCTTTCCATCACTTTTTTATTGAAGTTGACAACAATATCTTTTGAGATGTTTCGATAGGTTTCTCCTTTTTCGGTAAGTTTAATAATCACTTCACGCTTGTCGGCGTCCGTTTTTTCTTTATAGATATAGCCGTTATCTTCTAAAAGTTTGATGATTCTGGTGAGTGAAGTAGGTTCGATGGCCATTTTAGGTCCGAGATTGGTACTTCGCGTTCCATCTTTCGGATCAATTTTAAGAAGCGTAAGTGCTTGAACTGCTGTTGAATCGTATTCCTGCGCCATTTCGGAATACATTTTTTGTACAGCAATCCACGTTTGTTTTAAAATTAAGTCAATGTTTTCTACTTTTTCTTTCATCTGTCTTCTGATTTTACCTTTGTAGAGGTGATCTTTCCAAATATAATAATATTATGCATGCATAGTACTTTCACTTTGTATCAATATGTTAAAATATTGTTAATCAGTATTTTAAATTTTATGTTTAGCATAATAAATATGTGGTTTTTTCAAATTTAAAGAGAGACAAAACCAGTGTTAATGGTAGTTTTTAAAGAATTCTGAGATTTGAGAAAAATTCTTGAATTGATGATAAATATCATCCTTTTTTATTCTCCAAAAATCTCCTTCAAAGTGAAATTCGAATTGCGACCAATCATTTTTTTGAAATTTTTTAAGGAAAGAAAACAGCATTTCTTTTTGAAAAAAAGGAGCTTCAATATGAGGTGCGATGAAAGAAGAAGTGTGGAGATTGAAGGCAGGATGCATTAATTCTGCATGTTCTGAAATGATATCTTCCGCAATTCCGGAGTACAAGGATTGGTCTTTGATGTACCAAATTTTATCTGCAAAATCCTTTGCCAAACGCCAATCATGAGAAGAAAACAAAATAAGCTTTTTGTGTTTTTGGGCAAGATCTCTCAGAAGTTGCAAAATTGAAATTTTATTTTCTTCATCCAAATGTGTGGTAGGTTCATCGAGAATGATGAAAGGAGAATTTTGTGTTAAAGCGCGACCAATAAACGCTTTTTGAAGATTGCCATCGGATAATTTTCCCAATGGAATATTTTTATATTGTGAAAGATGAAGAGATTTAATTGTGTTTTCAACTTCAATTTTATCATTTTCACTCAATTCGAAATAGTAGGGATAATGAATATATTTTCCCAACGAAATTAAATCACTTGTGGTATAATTATTGGGAACAACCGCCTTTGAAAATACGACTGCGATTTGTTGCGCTATTTCCTTAGTGGATTGCTTTTCAACGTTAATTCCATTGATTAAAATTTCACCATTTAATGCTTTCATTTGATTGAGAATCGTCTTAATCAACGTAGTTTTTCCTGTACCGTTATTGCCGATCAGCAGGCAAACTTCGCCCAAATCAAGCGTTGTATTCGCCGATTGAATTAATGGAGAATGATAGCCAATTGTTGTATTTTCGAGAGTGAGAAACATTTAGGCCGTATTTTTTTTCAACATCATCACAAGAATAACTGGAATTCCGAAAAGCGAGGTGATCACATTTAAAGGAAGCTTTGTAAGTTCAGAAATGCTCGAAAAGATTTCCATCATTGCTACTCCTAAAATCATATTTAAAATCCATTGTTGCCACAATTGTGATGGATTATACAGCATTCTGCAAAAATGGGGAATAACAATTCCTATAAAGAGAACGGGGCCCATAAATGCTGTTATAGAAGCGGAAAGCAAGGATGAAGCGATGATAATTAAGTATTTTAAAACAACTAAATTAACTCCGAAACTTTGCGCATAAGCAACTCCAAGGGCGTTGCCAATGAGCGGTTTTATCGTTAAAAAACTAATGAAAATTCCAATTCCGACGAGGATCAAAAGCAGCACTAATTGGTGGGTTGTAACCATATTATTTGCACCAAAACTCCATAAAATATAATTTTTAAGACTTTGATTGTCAGCATATAATTGCAGTATAGAAATTATAGCTCCTGCTAAAGCTGAAATGAGAAATCCAAAAATAATAAGAAATGATTTGTCTTGAAATCGTTTCGAAAAACCAAGCAAAACAAGCATCAGTAGAAAGCTCCCAAAAATTGCGGAAATACTCAGGAAGCTATTTTGCAAAAACTCAGGAAGCTGTACGCCTTGCGATAAAAAAATGTAAAATGCAACGGCTAAACTCGCCGCCGAAGTAATCCCTAAAACTGAAGGTCCAGCCAACGGATTTTGAAAATATTCTTGCAGAAGAAAACCCGATGTCGGGATAGAAATACCAGCCAACAAAACTACAAAAGTACGATTGATTCTAAGTTCTGCCACTTGGGACTGATCAGTATTTGAAAAAAAATCGTCAATTTGGAGTACGGCAAATCCGGTGTTCAAATTCCAAAAAATGCTTAGCAGAACTAGTGCTGCTAAAATCATTATCAGCCATTTGAAATTGCCGACCATTATTGTAAATTTAGTTGAAAGAATTGATTTTTGTTTCCAGTTCTTCTTTGGTTACAGAACCATTAATTTCCTGTGTTTTATCTCCTTTTTTTAAATACGTGAATGGAATTGTTTCTCCTTTCCAAGTTTTAAAATTATTGCTAAAAAATTCCGGATTCAACAGATTTCCATCCAACAGAATTGTTTCCTTTGCGATTCCATGTTCTTCAACAAAATTTTTAACATCGGTATCCCAAATCGTTTTCTCGTCTAAACTTATAAAAGTAAATTTTACAGGCTGACCTTTCATTTCCTCCATTTTTTCTTTAAAATGAGGGATTTCTCGGATGCAAGGTCCGCACCAAGTAGCAAAAAAATTGGTTATGTAAAGCGTATCGTTTTCCGTTCCGTTGAGTAATTTTGAGGTTTGCTCTGGCGTATATTCAACTGCTGCAAATGCGCTTGTATTCTTGGGTTTAGAAGTTTCAGCAATCGTGGTTGAATCAGTTACAGTACTTGTATCTTCGCTCAATTTTGTCTCTTTTTTACAAGAGAAAAGTAAGAATATTGAGACGAAAGGCAAAGCCAAGTTTTTCATTGGATAATATTTTTATATTTTTGAAAATAGATTATGGAAGACAATTTACTGAAAGCAAAACGGCTTACTTTTTATCCGCTAAAATTAGAGAAAAAACAGCAACTTACCAAAAATACGTTTGCGCTGGAACTCAGTGTCCCCGAAGATTTAAAAGCAATTTTCAGGTTTAAATCTGGGCAATATCTGCCGGTGAAGTACACTTGGAAAGGAGAAACTTTTGTAAATGATTATTCTATTACTTCTGCTCCTTTTGAGCATAAACTCAGTTTGGGGATCAAAATAAATTCTACGGAAAGCTCTGCAAACGCTCTAATTGATATGGAAATTGGAGATGAAATTTTGGTGGCTCCACCACAAGGAAGATTTACGCTGACTTCAAAACCTCACGAGTTTCGAACAATTTTAGGGTTTGCTGGAGGAATCGGAATTACCCCAATTTTAAGTCATTTCAAAAATATTCTTCATACAGAACCAAGAACACGACTGTTCCTCTTTTATGGGAATAAAAATCTTGCAGATATCGCCTATCAGGAGACCTTGCACCAGTTGGTAGATCAATATGGCGATCGATTGCAAGTGTACTATTTTCTTTCTCAAGAAAATTTAGGGAATCACCTTACTTTTGGTAGAATTGATGCGCATAAATTGGAATTGATTATTAATCAAATTTTGCATTTAGACGATACGGATGAAGAATCTACCATTTGGGATTCAGTGGACGAAGTGCTTATTTGTGGGAAGGGAGAAATGATAAAACCGCTTGCCAATGCTTGCTTTGAAAATGGAATTCCCAAAAAAAATATTCATTTTGAACTTTTTCAAGAATTTAATGAAGATATTTATCCACAAGAAAATAGTTTTCCTTTAATTGAAAATATAGAAGTTGAATTTAAGTTGTTTGGTCAGCAATACAAAACGCAGTTGTTGGATAATAAATCACGATTGTTGCAACAATTATTGATGAAGAACTTTCCCGTTCCTTATTCTTGTAAATCTGGAATTTGTGGAAGTTGTGAATGCAAACTAATTGAAGGCGAAGTGGAACTTCTTGAAAATGAATATTTAACAGAGAAAGAAGTGGAAGCTGGGCATATACTTGCGTGCATGTCGGTAGTATTGAGCAAGAAAATTAAAGTAGATTTTGATTTAATTTGAGAACGATTCACGATATATTAAAAACGTTTTTCAATGCGGTAGAAATTGCACTTCTTCTGATGATTTTGGCAAATATTTGGGTGTTTGCTTTAACCAATGGTCGAACGTATACGCGAATTTCTAAAGTTCCGCCCCGTGAAACGGCACTTGTTTTGGGGACTTCTCCTAAGATGAAATCTGGTGTTGCCAATCCGTATTTTGTTTCAAGAATGAATGCGGCATCTTTGTTATATCACCACGGAAAAATCAAAAGAATTATTGTGAGCGGCGAAAAAAGTAGAGGTTATAATGAACCCGCTGCGATGAAAAATTATCTGGTGTATCAAGAAGGCGTTCCTGAGGAAATCATCATTGAAGATCCGAAAGGTCTTAAAACGCAAATGTCGATTAGCAATTGCAAAAATGTATACAAACAGAATAACGTAATTATTGTTTCGCAAGGTTTCCATAATTTGAGAGCTTTATTTTACGCGCGAAATAACAGCATGAATGCTTTAGGTTTTGATGCTCAAGATGTAGATCGTAAAGAAAGTTTTTACCGCAATCAATCACGGGAATTTCTCGCACGCGTTCTTGCTGTGGTCTATTATATCTTCGGAATAGAGAATAAGGTGTAGTATTAGTTTTACTTTATATAAATTATGTAATTATTTATCATATAATTATTTATGTAGTAAAAATTAAAATTAACTTCAAGTAAAATTTACTAGTATTTTCTATTTTGCAAAATGCACAAAAACCTTACCTTTGTAAAAACAAAGTACAATGCTCGTAATAGGAATTGCCGGTGGAACTGGAAGTGGAAAAACAACGGTAGTAAACAAAATCCTTCAGCAGCTTAATGCAGAAGGTGTAAATGTTCTTTCTCAGGATAATTATTATCACAACAATGAACATTTATCATTAAGTGAACGTGAAAATTTAAACTACGATCATCCAAAATCAATCGATTTTGATCTTTTAATTAATCATGTAAAATCGTTAAAAAGCGGCAACAGTATTGAGCAGCCTTTGTATAGTTTTGTAACCCATTCTAGAACAGGCGATTTTGTAACTGTAGAACCGAAAAATGTGTTAATTGTGGAAGGAATTTTGGTGCTAACCAATCCTGAGCTTTTAAAAGAATTCGATTTGAAAGTTTTTGTACATGCCGATTCAGATGAGCGTTTAATCCGCAGAATTCGTAGAGATACGCAAGAAAGAGGTAGAGATTTAAGCGAGGTTTTGCATCGTTATCAAACAACTTTAAAGCCTATGCATCAGGAATTTATAGAGCCGTCTAAGAACGAAGCCGACCTTATTGTTCCCAACATGAAACACAACAACGTCGCAATTGATTTCCTTACCACAGTAATCAACAATTCACTTAAAAAAGTGCACTAAAATGGATGAAAATCTAATAAAAGACATCAAACCACAATCAAAAACGTGGAGGTTTATTCGCAGGTATATTTTGAATAAATATACCGTAACGATTGTTCTTTTTTTAGGATGGATGACTTTTTTTGACAGTACTTCTTTCTTGGTAATCAATGAATTAAATCAGGAAATCGATAAGTACGAAGATCAACTTTCGTATTATAAAACAGAATACGAAAAGAATGATGCTTTCTTCAAAAAACTGATGAATAATAAAGAGGAAAAAGAAAAATTTGCTCGTGAAAATTATTTCATGAAGAAACCGAACGAAGAAATTTTTATCTTAGTTGCCGACAGTTCTAATATTAAGAAATAATCATACGTTATGTTCAAAAAGGTTACGCTTCAAGAATGGGAGGATGTTGTTAAAAAACAATTGAAAACCGAGGATCTTTATCAAATACTTCACAAAGATAATTTGGAGGGACTTTCGGTAAAACCGTATTATAATTCTGTCGCGAAACCTTTGCATATTTTGCCTAAAGTAGAAGAAAGCACTCACTTAGTTGCGCCCTATCATGCAAGTTTGGAAGGGGATGTGTATGCATTTTTTTTGAATGAGAATGTTGAAGGTTTGAAAGATAAAACAGTGTTTATTAATGATGTAGAGCTGGTAAAACAAAGTCAGCTTTCAGAAGTGAATCGTTATTTCTCGCTGGTTGATGTTTTTGATGAGAAATCAGCAAATCTGGATGAAAACTTGGCGAGTGAACTTTTAGCAAAAAATTTCAAAAGAGCAATTACAATAGATATTTCTTTGTATCAAAATGCGGGAGCATCGATTGTGCAACAGGTTGGTATTGCGCTTGCAAAAGCGAAAGAACTTGCTGAACATTTCGGCGAAAGTGTTTTAAATAAACTTGTATTTCGACTTTCGGTTGGAAGCAACTACTTTTTTGAAATTGCCAAAATTCGTGCTTTAAAACTCGCTTTCAATCAGCTTTCAAAAGAGTATAATCTGGATGAAATTCCCTATATTTTTGCGGAAACCTCTTTGCGAAACAAAGCCATTCAGGATGAAGAAAACAACTTGATTCGCTCAACTTTGGAATTGGCTGCTGGGATGATTGGCGGCGCTGATGCAGTTTTTGCAAATGATTATAAAATCAATCACGGAACCGAACTTTCAAAAGAAATTTCCTTTAAGCAACAGATTGTTTTAGCGTACGAAAGCATTATCAACGTTTTCGGAGATGCAGCAAATGGAAGTTATTATGTTGAAGATCTCACGCAACAAATTGCAGAACAATCGTGGCAATATTTTTTAGAAATTGAAAATAATGGCGGTTTTCTTTCAAATTTAAAATCTGGAAAAATTCAAAAAGATATTTACAATCAAGCCGTTAAAGAGCAAAATTGGGTGAAAGAGGGTAAAATTAAACTCATCGGCGTAAACTTGTATCCTTCGCTGGAAGTGAAAAAATCAACGGAAGATCTATATTCAGAAAATGAAATTAGAAAAGTTCGTTGGGCAGAAATGTATGAATAAAAATATTTTAAATACTGAAATTCAGAACTATATACATGCAAATCTTGACAAAGATTTGCATTCTCTTTTATTGAAAAAATCACCATTTCCCGAAGTTTCAATGTTGGAAATTGTTCAACAAATTAAAGGCAGAAAAGTAGCTGTAAAGAAATTTCCGTTTTTGCTGAAAGAAGGAATTGTATTTCCACCCAATCTCAATCTGGAACAAGCGAGTTCGGAAGCGACGTCACGTTATAAAATGGCTTTGGTAAAGGGAAGAGTAATGGTGGACCTTACTTCAGGTTTTGGTATTGATGCTTTTTTTATTTCACAGAATTTTAAGCACACTTTTTTGGTGGAACAAAACGCGCTTTTATCCGAAATCGTACAGCATAATTGGGAAATTTTAAACAGAAAAGCGACTTTTAAAAATGAATCTTTGGAAGATTTTTTAAAGGAGAATCATCAAGAATATCATCTGTTCTATCTCGATCCCGCACGAAGAGATGAAAATCAAAATAAAGTTTTTCTTCTGGAAGATTTGAGTCCGAATCTTATTGAAATTCAAGATGTTTTACTACGGAAAAGTCAAAAAGTTTTGGTGAAACTTTCTCCGCTTATTGATCTTTCTTATTTGGTTTCAACGTTGAAAAATATCGTTGAAATTCACATTGTTGCGGTGAAAAATGATGTTAAAGAAGTTTTGGTTTTGATGGATTCGTCGCCTTCATCAAAAGAAATTGTAGTTCGTTGTGTAAATTTGGAAACAAGCGAACCTGCGTTCGAATTTTCTTTTGATGAAATTTCAAATGCCGAAGCTCACTTTTCAGAGCCGCAAAACTATTTGTATATCGCGAATAATTCAGTCTTGAAATCCGGAGCTTTTAATCTTATTGGTAAAAAGTATCATCTTCAAAAACTTCATCCCAATACACATTTATATACCTCTAATTCATTTATTGAAGAATTTCCTGGAAGAATTTTAAAGGTAGAAACGATTGATGGAAAGCAACTCAAGAAAAATCAGCAATATAATATTATTTGTAAAAATTATCCTTTAAAACCTGAAGCCGTAAAGAAAAAGTACGGTTTAAAAGATGGTGGAATCCAATACGTAATTTTCACTCAATCTAAAAAAGGGAAAATCATTCTTAAATCCATCGAAAATTAAAATTAAATTTGTCACAAAAACCAATATTTCTTACTTTTGAAAATTAAATAATCTGGAATGAAAAAAACACTTTTAGCATTAACCGTTGCTACTTTGGTCATCAGTTGTAAAAAAATTCCGCAAGGTGAAAATCACGCGGTAATTAAAATTGAAAATGGAGTAGAACGTTATGATGATGCACATCAGGGAGGCGACGAGTTTGCTGCAAAATCCGCTGGTGAAAGCGCACATGGAACACACGCTGCCAAAACTGAAGTAAAAGTGGATTTGAATGGAGAAGCTCTTACCGCTTATGAAAATGGTTTGGAGCAAGGCCTAATCAACTTTCTGAAAAGTGGTGCCTATACTTCTGCAGCAGATGATGCCGCTTTAAAAGATAAATGGTTTGATTTTGATAATGTTAATTTTCAAATGGCAGCATTCAATAAATTAGAAGCGGGTTCGGAAGGGCAAATTCAAAACCTTGCAAAAATTTTGAAAGCGTATCCGGATGCTAAAATTAAAATTGGCGGTTATACCGATAAAACCGGTGATGATGCAGCGAACCTCAAACTTTCCCAACAAAGAGCTGATTTTATTAAAGCCGAATTAACAAAATTAGGCGTTGGCGCACAAGTAGTTGGGGCAGAAGGTTACGGAAGTAAGTTTGCAAAAGTAGCAGCCGATAAATCCGATGCTGAAAGAGCAGCAGATAGAAGAATGGCAGTACGCTTTACCAAATAAGAATACCAAAAATCGATAGAGAATGTCTTGCTTGAGCAAGGCATTTTTTTATATTTGAAATAAGGTGAACTGCTAGCATATTTCATCTTGTTTTTTGAAAATTTAAACTTAAAATATATCTTTCATGCAAGAAACTCTTCAATACATCAACGATAATAAGCAACGCTTTGTTGATGAACTTTTTGAACTCTTGAGAATTCCCTCCATCAGCGCAGATTCTGCGTACAAAAATGATGTCTTAAAATGTGCGGAATTGGTTGCCCAATTTTTAAAAGATGGTGGAGCAGATCAAGTTGAAGTTTGCGAAACCAAAGGCAATCCAATTGTATATGGAGAAAAATTAATCGATCCAGCGCTTCCAACAGTTTTAGTATATGGGCATTATGATGTTCAACCACCAGATCCTTTGGAATTATGGACAAAACCACCTTTCGAACCGTATATTGAAAAAACAGATCTTCATCCTGATGGTGCTATTTTCGCGCGTGGCTCTGCCGATGATAAAGGGCAGTTTTTTATGCATATCAAAGCATTTGAAGCTATGATGAAAACAGGAACTTTAGCTTGTAATGTTAAATTTATTTTAGAAGGTGAAGAAGAAGTGGGCTCCGTAAGTTTAGGCGATTGGGTGAACGAAAATAAAGAAAAACTAAAATGTGATTGCATTCTTATTTCCGATACGCATATTTATTCCAACGAGCAGCCAACCGTTACCACTGGCCTTCGGGGTTTAAGCTATGTTGAAGTAGAGGTGGAAGGTCCAAATCGAGATCTGCATTCTGGTTTATACGGAGGAGCAGTTCCAAATCCAATTCATGTTCTCAGCAGAATGATTGCCGATTTGATAGATGAAAACGGACATATAACCATTGATGGATTTTACGACAATGTGGAAGTTGTATCTGATGAAGATCGACTTGAAATGAATAAATTGAAAGACAATCCTGAAGAATTCAAAAGTTCAATCGGACTTAACGGTGTTGAAGGAGAAAAAGGATATACTACACTCGAAAGAACATCCATTCGTCCAACGTTAGATTGCAATGGTATTTGGGGCGGTTATACCGGTGAAGGTGCTAAAACAGTAATTCCTTCTAAAGCCAATGCGAAAATTTCGATGCGTTTGGTTCCCTATCAAACACCGGAGGAAATTACCGAAAAATTCACAACCTATTTCAAAAAGATTGCTCCAGA
Source organism: Bacteroidota bacterium (assembly GCA_023422635.1). Taxonomy (GTDB): domain Bacteria; phylum Bacteroidota; class Bacteroidia; order Flavobacteriales; family Weeksellaceae; genus JAFAGO01. The sequence continues at coordinate 79,596 of JAFAGO010000029.1, read as the reverse complement.
AAATGTAAAAGTAAAAGTTACACCACATCACGGTGGTATGCCGTACGTGTTACCGAGCGATACAAAAGAATTTCAAGCAGCGAAAAATGCAATGGAAACGGCTTTTGGAAAAGAAGTCCTTCCGTACAGAAGTGGTGGAAGTATCCCAATTACAGCAATGTTCGAAAAAGTGCTTGGAGCAAAATCAGTGTTGATGGGCTTTGGTTTGGATTCCGATGCGATTCACTCGCCGAACGAGCATTATGGACTGTTTAACTTTTACAAAGGAATCGAAAGTATTCCTCTGTTTTTTGAAAATTACGCCAAAGCGTAAGTAATATAATCATAAAAAATCCCGAAATGAAAATTCCGGGATTTTTTTATTTGTAGTGGAAAATTATTTTCCATATTTTTTTCTTCTGGAAGTATTTTCCTTGAAGCAATCTTGCTTTGGGATTATGCTAATTTTTTAGAATCCTCAACAAATTGAGCTAAACCTTTATCTGTTAAAGGATGATTCAATAAACTCAAAATCGGAGGAAGTGGAGATGTAATAACATCTGCACCAATTTTTGCACAATTAATAATATGCATTGAATTTCGAATTGATGCTGCTAAAATTTCAGTTGGGTAATCGTAATTATCAAAAATAAGACGAATCTCTTCAATTAATCCAAGTCCATCTGTGGAAATGTCATCCAATCTACCCAAGAAAGGCGAAACGTAAGTTGCTCCAGCTTTCGCTGCAAGAAGCGCTTGGCCAGCGGAAAAAATCAACGTACAGTTCGTTTTAATCCCTTTATCAGAAAAATATTTCAATGCTTTTACCCCATCTTTAATCATTGGGATTTTCACCACAATATTAGGATGAATGGCTGCAAGTTCTTCACCTTCTTTAATCATTTCTTCATAAATAGTAGAAAGCACTTCAGCAGAAATATCACCATCAACAATCTCGCAAATGGTTTTATAATGTTGCAAAATTGCGTTTGTTCCGCTTATTCCTTCTTTTGCCATTAATGAAGGATTGGTGGTTACGCCATCCAAAATTCCTAAATCTTTCGCTTCACGAATTTGATCTAAGTTGGCTGTGTCGATAAAAAATTTCATTTAAACTTAAGGTTTTAATTCGCACAAATATACTTCAATACTTTGTAAACAGGAAAGGAATTCAAAAACAAAAATCCCCAATTAATGGGATTTTTGAAGCGTAATAATTAATATGGAGCTTATGCGCCCAATGCTTTAGCGAGTGAAACGGCTTGCTGATTGCTCGAATCAAACTGAAGTGATTTTGCAATGTATTGCTTTGCTTTTTCTGGGTTGGTTTGTTGTTCTGAAAAAGCGACAAAAAAGTAGGCATATGCCAAATTTTGTTTATTAGCTTCCACTTCTTCTGGTTTCACTTTTGAGATGTATTGTTCGTACGCAGCTTTGGCATTTTCATTATCTTGAGCAGATTGGTAGGCGTAGGCCTGACTATAGTAAGATGGTGCCCAATCTGGCAATAATGCGGAAATCTTTTTCCATGTGGCAACCGCTTCTGGCCAATTTTTACTGTTTTGATATTCGGTTGCCAATTTTGCCAACGCATCGGTGTCATCTGGTTTTGCAGCAATTTGTTTTTTTAAGGCTTCAATCGTGGGATTGCTTTGCTGTTCGATGGTTTGAAAGTCTTGAACGGGATCTGTTTGATGTAAACTGTCTGCTGTGGTGTTCTGTGCACTTACAAAAACGCCTGTTGATAAGGTTGCAATTGCAAAAGCTAATTTTATATTTAATTTTAAAGTATTCATCTGTAATTAAATTTTGAGGGTTAATTGTTGGTTAAAGCGCAAGAATAATTCCGAAAAGTCATTTTTTTTAGAGGTATTAACTTTTTTATACAAAGCTTAACGTGATTTTTTCGTTTCTTAAAAAATTCCTAAAAGGCCTTTATTCTTGAGTCTTTTTAGATTTGAAAAAATATTAAACTTATCTTTGTAGTATATATTATTGTACGATGAATATACTATTGGCTTCCACTTCAACTTTATATGGAGGAAATTACTTGGAGTATCTTTTTAACCCAATTTCGGAATTATTTAAAGGAATTGATGAAATTGTTTTTATTCCATTTGCCAGACCAGGTGGAATTTCTCACGAAGATTACACCGAAAGGGCGGCAAGTTTCTTTTCTAAATTGAATATCAAAGTGAAAGGACTTCATGAATTTGAAGATAAAGTAGAAGCAATTTGGAATGCAAAAGGTTTTTTTACAGGTGGAGGAAATACGTTTCTTTTAGTAAAAACGCTGCACGAAGAACATTTGATGGAAGTTTTAAAACAAAATGTGGAGTCCGGAAAACCTTATCTTGGTTGCAGCGCCGGAAGCAATATTGGCGGAATTAATATGAAAACCACCAATGATATGCCAATCGTTTATCCACCTAGTTTTGAAACAATGGCCTTAGTTCCCTTTAATATCAATCCTCATTATTTAGATCCGAATCCTTTATTGAAGCACAATGGTGAAACTCGAGAAACGAGGATTAAAGAATTTCTTACTCAAAACGACACCAAAGTAATTGGTTTGCGAGAAGGAAATTGGATTCGCAGAATTAATGATGAGATTTGGGTAGAAGGATCCGAAACTACAAGAATTTTTGAACACGGAAAAGAGCCCTACGAAATTGAATCAGGAGCTAAACTCTAAATCCAGTTTTTGCTACATTATTCCTTCCAATGTTGTAACAGAATTTCCATAAGCGATTCGGGACATTTTATAATTTTTTGATTTTTTGCATCAAGGAAGTAGAGAGTTGTTGAAGCTTCCGTTATTTTTTGATTTTCTTCATTAAAAATTTCATAATCGAACACAATTCTTACGCCTGGCAATTGCTTAATATAGGTGTGGATGGTGAGCTCTTGGTCGTAAAGTGCTGGTTTTAAATATTTAATTTTATATTCCGAAACGGGTAACCAAATTCCTCTATTTTCAATCTCATTATAAGGCATCCCAAGTGTACGAAAAAGTTCCACTCTGGCCACCTCAAAATACTCTGCGTAATTGCCGTAATAGACGTATTTCATTGGGTCGGTTTCTCCGTAACGTACTCGTAATGTGTAAGTTGTGTGTATCATTTTGCAACGTTTATTATACATACAAATATATTTTCAAAAAATCAATACATCAAATATTTTTTTTTGATTTTTTAAATTTTCATATTTGTATTTCCTATAAAATTAATAATCAAAGTGGATTAATTGCAGCTGAAACATGAACGAAAATTTAATCTTGATTTGGGATAAATGCCTTCATTTTATGAAGGATAACCTCAATGCAGCCGAGGAAAATTCCGATATAAAAAAACTCGAAAACTCATTCGACCTTTTATTTGATAAAGTACAGCCAATTTCGTTGGTCGACAATAATCTTACGTTGATGGTTCCGAGCGATTTTTATAAGGAATATATTGAAGATAATTACCTGTCTTTACTTTCTGCTGCACTCAAGAAAAATATAGGAAAAGGCGTTAAATTGTGGTACTCTGTAATGGAAAATAAACCAGCAGGGAAGGAAAAACCAATCACCGTTAACGTAAAGGGAAATACTGTTTCAAAACCCAAAATTCAAGAAACGTTACCCCAAAATTTCCAGAGCAATATTGTAAATCCGTTTGTGGTGCCAGGAATTAAAAAAGTAAATATTGATTCCAATCTTAAAGCAGATTTTTCGTTCGATAATTATGTAGAAGGAGAGTGCAACAAATTTGCTTCAACAGTAGCAAAATCCATTGCTAAACGTCCGGGCGCAACCGCCTTTAACCCTTTGTTTTTACATGGTGGTTTTGGTGTTGGAAAAACCCACTTAGGACACGCAATTGGTTTGGAAGTTAAAAATCTTTTTCCTGATAAGGTTGTTCTTTATCTTTCTTCAGAAAAATTTATTCAACAGTTTGTATCTGCAGCAAAAGCGCATAAACAAACGGAATTTGCCAATTTTTATCAAATGGTAGATGTACTGATTATCGATGATATTCAGTTCCTTTCTGGGAAATCCGCTACACAGGATTCCTTCTTCCATATTTTTGATTATTTGCATCAAAATGGAAAGCAAATTGTGTTAACATCCGACCGTGCGCCGGTGGATATTATGGATACGCAAGAACGTATTGTTTCGCGTTTCAAATGGGGACTTACCGCAGAAATTAAAGCGCCTGATTTTGATACAAGAAGAACAATTATTTTAGATAAACTGAGCCGAGACGGAATCGTTCTTACCGATGATATGTTGGATTTCTTGGCGAGTGAAGTGAAAAGCTCGGTACGTGATTTAATCGGAGTCATTAATTCTGTAATTGCGTATTCAACCATTTATAAATCGGATCTTACCTTGGATCTTTTAAAAGAAACCATCAGTAAAATTGCTTCGAATAAAAAGAAAATTATCAATATTCCTTATATTCAAGAAGTGGTTTGTGATTATTTTGGAATTAAAAGAGAAGAGCTGCTTTCGAAAACTCGACGAAGAGAAATTGCACTGCCAAGACAATTGGCAATGTATTTCGCGAAGGAATATACCAATTCAACCTTTTCGAAAATCGGGGAAGAAATGGGAGGAAAAGATCATTCAACGGTAATGTATGCCTGCGACACAATTAAAGACGTTTCTAAAATTGATAAAGAAATTAAAAAGTACGTCAAAGAGTTGAGCGAAAAATTAAAACAATAAAAAGTTAGTTGAAAAATGGAGGGTAGCAATATTCTTCATTTTTTTTAATCTATTATTTTGAAGTGTGCATTGCGTCATCAATACTAACAAATGCACGCATCTATAAAAAAGGTCTGTTATGAAAATACTTATGGTTTGCCTCGGAAATATCTGCAGAAGTCCTTTAGCAGAAGGTATTATGAAAGCAAAACTTCCCGATTATTTTGTTGTAGATTCTGCAGGAACAATTGCTTTACACGAAGGTCAAGCGCCCGACAGAAGATCAATTATTACCGCGGGAAATAACGGAGTTGATATTTCTAACCAAAAATCCAGACCGATTACCAAATCCGATCTCGATACGTTCGATCTTATTTATTGTATGGATTTGCATAATTTTGAAGATGTAATTTCCATGTCGAATGGTAAGGCGCAGCGCGACAAAATAAAACTTTTATTGCAGGAAGCGGGAAATCATACTACCGGAGAAGTGCCCGATCCGTATTATGGTGAAATGTACGATTTCGAGAAAGTTTTTAAATTACTCGATGAAAGTTGCGAAGTGATCGCTCAAAAACTTCTTCAAAAATCGATTGTTTTACCCTAAAATTTAAAAAGTGCTTTTTCTAATTCCAGCTTATCTTTCAGACGAATCGCCGATTGATTTTTTCGCACCAGTGATAAAAGAATATATTTTGAAAACCGACTACTTTTTTGTTGAAAATGAGAAAACAGCTCGGAAAGTCATCAAATTCTTTTGTCCAGAAAAAAAGCAACCTGATTTAAAGCTTTTTAAACTTGATAAATATTCTGAAACTTCGGATTTAAAAGAAGCGCAAACCTTAATGAAAGCAGGTCAGGATTTTGGTTTACTTTCCGAAGCAGGACTTCCGTGTATTGCCGATCCCGGAAATATTATGGTGAAATGGGCACACGAAAACAAGATTAAAGTGATCCCAATCAATGGACCAAGTTCAATTCTTTTGGCTTTAATTTCTTCTGGTTTTAACGGACAAAATTTTACATTTCACGGATATCTTCCGATTGACAAAAGCGAGAAAAAGCAAAAAATTCAATGGCTTGAAAGTCAAGTTCACAAAACGGGCTATTCACAGATTTTTATGGAAACGCCATATCGTAATAATCATTTGATTGATGATTTAATTCAATTTCTAAACCCAAATGCTCAGCTCTGCATTGCAGCGAACATCAATCACCCAACGGAAGAATTTATTCAAACCCGAACGTTAAAAGATTGGAAAAAGAATCGGCCAGACTTTCATAAAATTCCAGCTGTATTTGTCTTAGGAAAATAGAATTTTCTAAACTTCCACTTATTTAATTTTTCCAAATGATTGTTTTTCTTTTGGAAAAAATTTGTTTTTGAAAAGGATGAACTCAAGCGTTCATTCCTTTAATTTTCACGATTTCAAAAGTACTTTACAGAATTAATATTTCTTCTACTTTTTGCATCATATTTGATTTTTCTTCGTAACAATTATAAAAATTAAATTATGTCTGATAAAAAATTAGCAGGAATTTGGATCGATAATAACAAAGCGGTAGTTGCAAAAAATCACGATGCGCAAAACGCTTTTAAATTTTTCCTTTGCAGTCCCGTAAAATTGGAAGTTCAATATGGTAATTCCAATGAAAACGCAGCCAATAATGCTGAGAAAACCAATAAAGTAAAATTTTTCAAAGAAATTGAAAAGTTAATTACCAATACTGAAGACTTATTTGTAACCGGTCCTGGAACGGCGCAAGAAGAATTGAGAAACTATCTTCATGATACTCCACAATACAAAAATTTAAAAATTACGTTAGGTACAGCGAATCAAATGAGTGATGAGCAAGTTTTGGAAACCGTGAAAGAGCATTTTAACGCATAAGCAATTGCTCAAATTTCAAGTGAAAAAAAGGGTTGTAAAAAACACATTTCACTGATTATTATTAAGTAGTAAACTCCATATATTTTTTAGGGAAATTCCTTTCATTACATTTTTGAAAGGAATTTTTTTATTGATGTACGAAACCAATGTTAATTACTTTTATCCTTTTAATTGAGTTTATTATTTCCTTCAAAATTGAGTTTGATTCACTAAGATAATCAGTAGCGAATTCCAGTTTTCTTTAAAATAAAATGCAGAAGCCAAATAGGACCAACCAACAAAAACTGCAAATCTTTAAGGAAACTTGGATTTTTACCTTCCACTTTGTGTCCGTAAAATTGTCCAATCCAAGAAAGGATAAATACAGAAAGGTAAACGGTCCACGAAATTCGACCTAAAGCAAGGTTTAAAGATGATATAAAATACTCCATTATGAGCATGACTATGAACATCATTAATGAAATTCTCCATGATAAACGAAGGTAAAATAGAGCAATGAAAATTAAAGAAATTCCGCTCGCGATACTTAAATAGCCGAAATTACGAATGTAAAAATTAGGCGTTGGAATGTAGGAAATAAATCCGAGGATTGCCCAGAAGATTAAAGGCACACAGATCCAATGGATCAACTTATTGGTAGGGTTTCGGTGGCTCTCAGCATATTCTGCAAAAAGCAAATCAATTTTTCTCATGAAAGGGTAATTTGTTGTGAATAAAAGTAATGATTTTTTTAAAATTTTCTACACGAAATCTTCGGTAAAGAATACTTATTTTTGGAAAAAAAATTGAAGATGAAAGATTTGATGGGCAAAGCCATTCGGGATTATTACCAAAATACAAATCCTGAAGATTTGTTAACGGAAACAAGTATTTCTGAAACGGACGAAATGCCAGTTGAATATCTTTTTAGAAATTTCTCGGAAATGAATACTTTGGAACAAAAAGCACTTCAATTTTCCAAAGGAAAAGTTTTGGATATCGGTTGTGGCGCGGGTTCGCATAGTTTGTACCTTCAGAATGAAAAAGGTCTGGAAGTTACCGCTTTAGATATTTCTCCCATTTCGGTTGAAGTTTGTCAAATGCGGGGAGTAAAAAATACAATTTGCACTGATATTCTCAATTTTAGTGGAGAAAAATTCGATACCATTTTATTGTTGATGAACGGAACGGGAATATTTGAATCGCTCTCCAAAGTAGATGTTTATTTGAATAAATTGAAATCGCTTTTGCAAAAAAACGGACAGATTTTAATTGACAGTACCGACATTTTATATATGTACGATCGCGATGTGGAAGATGGAGGAATTTATGTGCCGATGGGAAGATATTACGGAGAAGTAGATTTTACAGTGCATTATAAAGGCGAAACAGAAGATTCCTTTACTTGGCTGTATTTGGATTATGATACTTTAGAAAATGTAGCGATACATCATGGGTTTTCCATTGAGAAAATCGTTCAAGATGAAGATTCTTTCTTAGCGAAACTTCAAGTTTTAGAACAATAATAGATTAAATATTTAGGCGGCCTTTGGCCGCCTAAATATTTAATTGGTACAAAATTCAGCAATTAGTTTTTGCGAAATATGTTTTTGAGGAATGCGCTGAAAAGGCATTTTTTTATTGGTAATCTCAGGAGCTTCGTTGCGCCAATTGATTTTTACAATTTCTTCTGACATCGATTGGTCCGCACAATGAAATTCCATATACATTTCAATGGATGTTGTGGATGGATCTTGATCTTCTGCAAATGTACTCTTTAACCAAGCGTAAAACCCGTTTTCGGTTTTTTTGTCGAAAGCATACCACCATTGAATATTGTTTTTATCGTTCTCTAATTTCTGATAATCTACAATCTGCGCGAGCGAAAATGGAGAAATAAGCGAGAAAAATAAAAACAAATATTTCATATTATCCGATTTCGATTCCGTTTTCTACGTGATCGTCTGGTGTTACAAAAGAAAGTTTCCCATCTGGCTTTGTAGTAAGTAAAAACATTCCTTGAGATTCAATTCCACGAATTTTTCTTGGGGCAAGATTCAACAAAATCATCACTTGCTTTCCTACTAATTCTTCAGGAGTAAAACTTTCTGCAACGCCCGAAACCACTGTGCGAATATCCACTCCGGTATCCACTTTAAATTTCAAAAGTTTGTCGGCTTTTTCTACTTTTTCAGCTTCTACAATAGTTGCCGTTCTTAAATCGATTTTCGAAAAGTCGTCGAAATTTATTTGTTCCTTCATTGGGTTTGCGTTAGGGTTGGTTTTTAGATTGTTTTGTTTCGTTTGTTCAAGTTTTTCAATTTGAGCTTCAATTACATCATCTTCAATTTTAGAGAAAAGAAGAGATGCTTCGTTGATGCGATGTCCAGCTTCAATTTGAACGGCGTTGCTTTCAATTTCAGACCAATTTACTTTTTCAACAGCAAACATTTTTAAAAGTTTTTCTGAGCTAAACGGCATAAATGGTTCGGAAAGTTGAGCCAAAGCAACTGAAATTTGAGCGCCAATAAATAACGTTTCTGCTGTTTTTGCAGGATCTGTTTTAATGGTTTTCCAAGGTTCCGCCGTTTGCAAGAATTGATTTCCGAATCGTGCTAAATTCATGAGCGCATTTAATGCATTTCGGAACTCAAATTTTTCTAAATATTCATGAATATCTTTTGCGGCTTTCTTTATTTCCTCAAGTTCAGGTGCGCTTTCATTTCCTTCTGGCACAAAACCATCGTAATATTTATGAATTAATACGGCAACTCTGTTAATGAAATTTCCAAAAATACCAACCAATTCGGAGTTGTTTTTCGTTTGAAAATCTTTCCAAGTAAAGTTATTGTCTTTCGTTTCAGGAGCAGAAGAAAGAAGTGCGTATCTTAAAACATCTTGTTGGCCAGGGAAATCTTCTACATATTCGTGCGCCCAAACCGCCCAATTTCTGGATGTTGAAATTTTATCGTTTTCGAGATTTAAAAATTCAAAAGCAGGAACATTTTTCGGTAAAATGTAGTTGCCATGCGCTTTCAACATGGAAGGGAAAATAATGCAATGGAACACAATATTATCTTTCCCAATAAAATGGATGAGATCGGAGTTTTCGTTTTGCCAATAATCTTTCCAATCTTTCCCATTCTTTTCGGCCCATTCTTGGGTGAAGGAAATGTAGCCAATCGGCGCATCAAACCAAACATAAAGCACTTTGCCTTCGGCATCTGGAAGTGGAACTGGCACGCCCCAGTTTAAATCGCGCGTCATCGCTCTTGGTTTTAATCCCTCAGATAACCACGATTTAACTTGTCCATAAACATTGGGTTTCCAATCATTTTTGTGGCCTTCAATAATCCAATTGTTTAAGAAATTTTCATATTCATTTAAAGGCAAATACCAATTTTTGGTTGGCTTAAGAATTGGTGCGTTCCCACTTAACATTGATTTTGGATTGATAAGTTCGGTTGGCGAAAGGGTAGCGCCACACTTTTCGCATTGGTCGCCGTATGCATTTTCGTTGCCGCAATTAGGGCAAGTTCCTACAATATAACGGTCGGCTAAAAATTCGCCAGCTTGCTCATCGTAAAACTGCTCGGAAACTTCTTCTAAAAAGTCGTTTTTCTCGTAGAGATTTTTAAAGAAGTCTTGACTAACTTCGTAATGTTTCTGGGATGTTGTTCTGGAATATTCGTCGAAAGAAATGCCTAAATCTTGAAATGATTTTTTAATAATCCCATGGTATTTATCTACAATATCTTGTGGAGTAACGCCTTCTTTCTTCGCGCGTATCGTGATGGGAATTCCATGCTCATCGGATCCACAAATAAATGCAACATCTTTTCCTAATCTTCTCTGAAATCTAGCGTACACATCAGCAGGTACATAAACGCCCGCCAAATGCCCAATATGAACAGGTCCGTTTGCGTAGGGCAAAGCGGCTGTAATCATTTTTCTTTCTAACATTCTTTTGATTTTGTTTTTTGCAAATATACAGCTAATTCAAGGGTAAAAAAAAGGTTAGAAGGCAATTGAATACGATTTTAGGTCTATTGTATCACGGAGAGATATTATGATATCACTACTTAAATGATTGTTTTAATGTTAACAATTCAAAAATATGATAAATTTCAATTTTGCATCTAAACGCTTTGTTTAAAGGTGTTTTCGATACATACGTTGATTGTTTTTACTTGTTTCTAACCTATTTATTGGTAAAAATTTAAAATATTTTTTATGATAAGTTAAAAAATTATAAATTAGTAACCCGGTTTACCCCTTAGGAACCGATAGAAAAAAAATGAATATTAATCCTTAAAATTTAATTTTGTGAGAAACTATGTAACAGTTTTGAAAGTTGCGCCTGCATTTCTTTTAGCAGGAGCAATGGTACACGCACAGTCAACGGATTCGATCACCAAAGAACAAAAGATTGAAGAAGTAGTATTGATTGGTTACGGTAAGCAAAAAAAAGAAGATCTTACTGGTTCGATTGCATCAATTACAAGTAAAGATTTCAACGGAGGATCCACTTCGCCAGATCAGCTGATCCAAGGTAAGTCGCCAGGTGTTACCGTAACAGGTAACGGTGGTAATCCAGGTGCAGGTTCTACCATTCGGATTAGAGGTGGAGCTTCGCTTACTGCGAATAATGATCCATTAATTGTTATTGATGGTATCCCAATGGATTTTACAGGGCTATCTGGAGCATCAAATGCTTTAGCCTTAATTAATCCAAATGATATTGAATCTTTCGACGTTTTGAAAGATGCTTCTGCAGCCGCAATTTACGGTAACAGAGCATCTAACGGGGTAATCCTTATTACCACGAAGAAAGGGTCTGCAGGAAAGGTAAAAGTTAATTTCTCCACCGTCACTTCTATTTCCACAAAAATGGGAAATATGGATGTGCTTTCAGCAGATGAATTTCGCGAATATGTTCTAGCGAATGCCACACAAGACAAGTATAAAAATATGCTTGGAGATTCCAATACCAACTGGCAAGATAAAATTTATCAAACCGCATGGGGAACCGATAATAATGTTGCCATTTCTGGAGGTATTAAACAATTACCATATCGTTTATCATTAGGATACACCGAGCAAAATGGTATAGTAAGAACAAATGAATTTAAAAGAACCTCTGTTGGTTTAAACCTTACACCGAAGTTTTTTGATAAACACTTAAGCGTTACCGCTAACGTAAAAGGTACCCTCACCGAAAATAGATTTCCTGCAGGCGTTATTGGCGCAGCACAGTTTTTCGATCCTACCCAATCGGTAAACGATAATAGTGCACAAGGGAATTTAGTAGGCAATTATTGGGAATGGTTTTTATATGATAACGATGGTGTTAGAACCAACAATATTAATGTAAATGCAACGCAAAACCCAATAGCATCTCTAAAAGGACGTAGAGATATTTCCACTGTTTTTCGTTCTGTAGGAAATTTACAATTGGATTATAAATTACACTTTTTGCCTGATTTACATGTAAATGTGAATGGTGGTTACGACTATCAGAAAGGAAAAGGGGTAACCGAAATGTTGCCAGGATATGCACAAATGCTTGAATCCGGAGATGTAAGTACACGCCGCGATTACGAGCAAGAAAAAAGTAACAGACTTTTAGATGCCTATTTAAACTACGTTAAAGATATTGATGCCATTGATACCAAAGTAGATTTAATGGCAGGATATTCTTACCAACAATTTAAAAATGTTGTACCATCCGCAAGTACAATTTTCGGAAATCCTGATCGTGTATCAACACCATCCAATCGTTACGAAGGAAAACTTACACTGATTGGTTTTTATGGTAGAGGTATTTTTACCATTGCCAACAAATATGTACTTACCGGATCGATTAGAAGAGATGGTACTTCAAGATTCTACAACGGAATCGATTTGAAAAACAACTGGGGAACTTTTGCAGCAGCTTCTGGAGCATGGAAAATTAAACAAGAAGCGTTCCTGAAAAACTCTAGTGTAGTTTCAGATTTAAAATTAAGAGCAGGTTGGGGACAAACGGGTCAACAAGAGGTAGGTAGCTGGTACAATTCGTTTCCTGCTTACAACATCTCGGATCCAACAGCACAATATGGCTTTGGAGATCAATTTTATTTAATGTACAGACCAATCCAGTATAATCCTACATTAACATGGGAAACTACGGAAACCGTAAATGCAGGTTTGGATTTCGGATTTTTTAACAACAGAATTACCGGATCTTTCGATTGGTTTAGAAAAGATACTAAAAATCTTTTGGCAACGGTTCAAGTTCCAGCGGGAGAATTTAGTAATACCAATATTAAAAATATTGGAACAATGAAAACCGATGGTATCGAGTTTTTAATTAACGTTATTCCTGTTAAAAACGAAAATTTTACTTGGGACTTTAGTTTTAACTTCTCTAAATACAATCCTGTAATTGAACATTTTGATGATGTTGCAGAAGGATACACCATCCCACAAGGATACATTTCTGGAGGTACAGGAAATTATGTACAAGCACATGCGGTAGGGTACAATCCATTTAGCTTCTATGTATACCAACAAGTGTACGATGCCAACGGGAAACCTTTAGAAGGGGTGTATGTGGATCGAAATGGCGATGGGAAAATTACTGCAGATGGCGATAAATATTTCTATAAATCTACAACTCCAGATGCAACTTTTGGGTTCTCTACAAAATTCAGATATAAAAATTGGGATTTGTCCACATCGCTTAGAGCGGTTTTAGGTAACTATGTGTACAATAACTTTGCTTCGCAATCGAATGTACAAAACATTGCAACCAACGATTATTTACAAAATATTTCGTCTGTAGCCGCAGATTACGGATTTAAAAATGTACAATATTGGAGTGATATTTTTGTGGAAGATGCTTCTTTCATTAGAATGGATAACCTTACTTTAGGGTATAACTTCGGTGATGTTTTCAATACCGGATCTAACCTTCGAGTGTACGGAATGGCGCAAAACGTTTTTGTAATTACCGATTACTCTGGCGTTGACCCTGAAATTTTTGGAAATATCGACAATGGTTTCTATCAAAGACCAAAAGTATATTCTTTAGGATTAAACTTTCAATTTTAATTTTTACAACAATGAAATTATTCTCATTATATAAAACAAAAATAATAACATTAGGACTTGGGGCAATGCTAACTTTGGGTTCTTGTGTGGATGATTTAAGACAAGAGCCAATAACAGATGTTACGTCGGCAAGTCTTTATTCCGATTTTGGAAACTACAATAATCTTCTCGCAAAATTGTACGGAGGTCTTGCTGTTGGTGGACAATCCGGAGGTGATGGTAGTGGAGATATAGCAGATATCGATGGTGGTTTTTCTAACTACATGCGTTTGCTATACATTATGCAAGAGGTTACCACCGATGAAGCTGTTTTAGGTTGGAACGATGGCTCTTTACACGAATTCCATAAAATGATTTGGACGCCAGCAAATGAATTCAACAATGCAATGTACTACCGTTTGTACACAGAAATTGCATACTGCAACGAATTCATTAAAAATACAACCGACGAAATGCTTAGTGCTAACGGAATTTCTGGAAGCAACTTAGAAGAAGCAAAATCGATGAGAGCGGAAGCGCGTTTCTTACGTGCACAAGCGTATTATCATTTGTTAGATTTGTACGGAAATGTTCCTTTTGTTGACGAAACTACCTTCGGAACCGTTCCAAAACAGATTAACCGTTCTGATCTTTTTAACTATGTTGAAAGCGAACTTTTAGCAAGTGAAGCAGAATTAAAATCACCAAAAACCAATGTGTATGGTAGATTAGATAAAGCTGCTGCATGGACGTTACTTTCAAGATTGTATCTTAATGCAAAAGTGTACAATGGAACAGAAAGATATTCAGACGTAATCACGTATTGCGATAAAGTAATTGGAGCGGGTTATGCTTTAAATTCAAAATATCAAAACCTTTTCTTAACCGATAATAATGTGAACAATTCTGAAAACATATTTTCAGTAGTTTACGATGGTACCTATACCCAAACCAATGGTGGAACAACATTCTTAGTACACGCAGCGGTTGGTGGAACAATGAATCCTACAGACTTCGGTATCAACGGAGGTTGGGGAGGTTTAAGAGTAACCAAATCCTTTGTTCAAAAATTTGAAAACAGCGATGAAAGAGGTCGTTTCTATACCAACGGACAAACCTTGGAAATCGAAGATTTAGCAAACTTTAACGATGGTTATGCATTTATTAAATACAAAAATGTTTCCAGTACGGGAGCAGCTGGAGTTCACGACAATTGGGTAGATACCGATTTGCCAATTTATCGTTTAGCTGATGTTTATTTGATGTATGCAGAAGCAGTTCTTAGAGGTGGCGGCGGAAGCATGTCGACTGCAGTTGGGTATGTTAACCAATTAAGAGCAAGAGCAAAAGCAAGCGGTATTTCTGTGATCGACTTAAACTTTATTCTTGATGAAAGATCCAGAGAATTATCTTGGGAACTAACCAGAAGAACCGATTTAATTCGTTATGGTAAATTTACTTCTTCTACTTATTTATGGCCTTGGAAAGGAAATGCAAAAGATGGTGTTGCTGTTGGCGAATACAGAAATTTATTCCCAATTCCGAACAACGATTTAGCTGTTAATCCTAACCTTACTCAAAATCAGGGGTATTAATTTTTAAATTCTTAAACAATGAAAAAAACAATATTTGGAAAGATTTTATTAGCCGGAGCTCTTGCATTAGGACTTACCTCTTGTGAAGATCGAGATATCGTAAGTGTTGAAGCGAACGACGCACCAATTGTAATGGATCTTTCCAGCGATAAAATTACCTTGGATTCTAATTTCCCAGATAATAATGCACTTACCGTAACATGGTCGCAAGCAACCTATTCGGTTCCTGTAGAAGTGAATTATAGCGTTGAAATTAGTGCAACTGAATCTTTTGAAACATTCAAGCAGTTAACAACAACTACTCAATCTGCCAATTACGCAGCATTTTCAGTTCTCGACTTAAATGAAGCAGTAAAAACAGTAGGTTTGGTTCCTGACGAATGGCAAGATTTATACATCAGAGTTACTTCTTATTTGGGAAGCAGCTTGATGCGAAGTATATCGAATGTTACCAAAGTTCAAATTAAACCGTATTTGGCAAGTCCAACGTATGAGTATGTAGATTATTACTTAATTGGTAGTGCAACCGCTGGCGCTTGGGATAATGCTGCAAACAATGCAAACTTGTATCCTTTGTTAAAAACTGCTCAAAGTGGCATTTATACGTTTACAGGATATTTTGCTGAAGGCGAATTTAAAATGATTAAAGTAAAAGGATCTTGGGATGAGCAATTAGGTTTAGGATCTTCTGCTGGACAATTAAGTACAGATGGTGGTTCTGGTAACATTCCTGTTCCTGCTGCTGGATATTATAAACTAACGGTTGATGCGAATAATTTATCGTACACGTTAGAAGCAGCAGAAGCATCTTCAACTACGTATAGTTCAATCTCGATAATTGGTTCCGTAATTGGAAATTGGGATGTTGATACACAACTTACTCAATCCACTTTTGATCCGCACGTGTGGTATATTTCAGGAGTAGAATTGTCTGCAGGTGAATTTAAATTCCGTGCTGATAACGAATGGACAGTAAGCTGGGGAACTAATGCAGAATTCTTTGGAACGGCTGCGCAAGGTGGAGCGAATATTCCAGTGACTTCTCCTTGGACCTACGATGTTTATTTCAACGACAGTACAGGCCAATATTCCGTAATTCCTAACTAATTTAAATCCGATAAATACAATGAAAAATATATTTAAGTTATTTCTGGGTTCAATTCTTTTAAGTTTATTCTTTACCTCTTGTGAAGATGAAAATTTTAGAGATTGGTCAACTACCGCATCTTCATTTGAACTTCACGATACAGCGGGAGATATAAATGTTTTGTATGCTTCAATGGAAGATAATCCTTTTATCCTAAGCTGGGATAAAAGCGATAACGAAAGTGGCGGTTACAGTGTGGTAGTCTCCGATACTGAAGATTTTGCTACAAAAACAGAATTGGGTACCTCAACAACTACAAGTTTAAAAACAACTGTTGGTGCACTTAATAATGCTTTGCTTCAAGCTAACTTTTCACCGTATGTTGCCAAAGTAGTTTACATTCGTGTAGAAACTGCTGCTGGAGCTGTATTTTCTAATTCAATTAGTTTTAATGTAACTCCATATCCATCAGAAAAACCGGTAATTACCAATCCAACGTCCTCATCAGTATTTGTACTTTCGAACGAAAATCCTGATGCTATTGCAGCCACACTAACGTGGAAGGATTATGAAAATTATGGAGTAGATGTTACCTATTTGGTAGAAATTGCTGCACATAATTCTACAGATTTCAAAACGGTAGGTACGGTAAATAATGCTCAACAGTTAGACGTTACGCATCAATTCTTTGATCAAGTGGTTTTGAAAACGGGTGCAACTGCTGAGGTTGAAAACGATATCGATATGCGTGTAACTGCTACGTCTGTTACAACTGCAGGTACCATAACAAAAGTATCGGATATTGTAACCTTCAAAGTTACGCCGTATATGTTAGAAGATTGGTTGTATGTTCCTGGTGATCACCAAGGTTGGGATCCAGCAACCGCAGATGGAATTGTTTCAGCAACAAGCAACGGAATTTACGTGGGATACATTAACTTCCTTACTGAAAATTCATATTTTAAAATTACAAAAGATAGAAGTTGGGATGTAAATTACGGTTCTAATGATGGCGTAAATTTGGTTGAAAATGGCGATAATATCAAAGCTGCAGGCGTAGGATATTATCAACTTACCGTGAATATGAACGACAATACTTTTGCCATGGCTCCACATTCTTGGGGAGTAATTGGTTCAGGTACGCCAGGCGGTTGGGATAACGACACTGATTTCAGATTCGATTATCAAAATCAAGTTTGGGTGATTGATAGTATTGCACTTACCGACGGCGAAATTAAGTTCCGTTTGAACAACGATTGGGAAACGAATTATGGTGACAATGGCGCTGATGGAACGCTAGAAAGTGGCGGTAGCAATATTCCAGTTACAGCAGGGAATTATAAAATCGTTGTAGACTTTGTAAACTTTACTTATCAGCTGATTGCGCTGTGATAAATAACATCTTTTAAATTGGAAAAACTGTTGCTTAATCGCAGCAGTTTTTCTATTTTTAGTCGCTAAAAAAAATCCTTATGAAAAACCTTACAAAAGGAATCGCAGTACTAATGATGGGTTCCATTTTTGGGCATGCCCAAACCTTAAAATCTCCAGATGGAAAATTCGAAATGAATTTCAACCTTAAAAATGGAGTTCCTTTTTACAACTTAAAGTACGATGGTAAAACTGTTGTTGAAGATTCTAAATTAGGAATTCGACTTTTTAAAGATTCTTCCATTCAATTTGCTTCAGAAATTAACAAATCAGAAGATGCCAAATTCGATTTGAATAATGGTTTCGAAAAAACCAAAGAAGTAAGAGATTCTAAAAATGAAACGTGGCAACCAATTCTTGGAGAAAAGAAAAACTACATCAACCATTACAACGAACTTGCTTTAACGCTTCATCAAAATTCTACCGATCGAAATATCGTTGTAAAGTTCCGTTTGTTTAATGATGGATTAGGATTTCGATATGAATTTCCACAACAAAAAAATCTTAATTATTTCGTAATTCGCGAAGAAGATACCGAGTTTGATTTCCCAACCGATATGAAAGCTTGGTGGATTCCTGGTGATTACGATTCGCAGGAATACAAACCACAAACCACTAAAGTTTCTGAAATTCCAGCAAATTGGGCAAAATCGGTTGAATCGAACGCATCGCAAAAGCCCATTAAAAATGCAGTTCAGTCGCCATTAATGTTGAAAGTAGAAGGTAAAAACCCTTTGTACATCAATGTTGCTGAAGCTGCTGTTTTGGATTATCCTGTTTCAAATCTTGAAGTGGATGCAAAAGAATTCAAATTAAAAACACATTTAACACCTGATCGACAAGGTGCAAAAGGATACATTCAAACCAGTTCTGTAACCCCTTGGAGAACCATTATTGTTTCTCCAAAAGCGGAAGAAGTTTTGCAATCGAAAATGATTTTTAACTTGAATGAACCCACAAAATATACCGATACTTCCTACATTCATCCTACAAAATACATGGGCGTTTGGTGGGAAATGATTATTGGAAAATCGCAATGGGCGTATTCTACCGCAGATAATGTTCACATTGATACAACTGATTTTTCGAAATTAACACCGAACGGAAAACATGCTGCCAACAATAAAAAAGTGAAAGAATATATCGATTTCGCAGCTGCAAATGGCTTTGAAGGACTTCTAATTGAAGGTTGGAATATTGGCTGGGAAGATTGGTTTGGCCATTCCAAAGAGTTTGTTTTCGACTTTATTACCCCTTACCCAGATTTTGATATCAAAATGCTGAACGATTACGCGCATTCTAAAGGCATTAAGTTGATTATGCACCACGAAACTTCTGGCTCGGCGACCAATTACGAAAGATGGGCAGATCAAGCATTTCAGTTGATGAATAAATATGGTTATGATGCGGTGAAAACAGGATATGTGGGCGATGTTATTCCAAGAGGCGAACATCATTATTCTCAATGGATGGTGAATCATTTTTATAGAATTGCCGAAAAAGCAAATGACTATAAAATAATGGTAAACTCTCACGAATCTGTTCGTCCAACAGGAGAAAGCAGAACTTATCCGAACTGGATTTCTGCAGAAGCTGCAAGAGGAACAGAATACGAAGCATTTGGCGGAAATAATCCGGATCATCAAACGATTTTACCGTTCACACGTTGGATGGGCGGATCAATGGATTATACCCCGGGAATCTTTCAAACCAAATTAGATTATTATTTCCCAGGCGATACACGTTTTGTACAAACAACTTTAGCAAAACAATTGGCACTTTATGTGGTGATGTATATGCCGCTACAAATGGCTGCAGATTTACCAGAAAATTACGCCAAACATATGGATGCTTTTCAGTTTATTAAAGATGTGGCTGCAGATTGGGATGATACCAAAATTCTTTCCGCAGAACCTGGCGATTACATTCACACCGCAAGAAAAGCAAAGGGGACTGATAATTGGTTTGTGGGTGGTATTACCGATGAAAATGCAAGAGATTTTACCGTAGATTTATCATTTCTTGATAAAGGTAAAAAGTACGAAGCAACAATTTATGAAGATGGTAAAGACGCCGATTACGTTAACAATCCACAAAGCTATAACATCTATAAAAAAGTGGTGACCAGCAAAACCAAAATTCCGGTGCATTTGGTGAGAAGTGGAGGTTACGCAATTTCGCTTACGCCAGTAAAATAAACTTTTAAACCTAACCCTCATAAATTTCTATTGTTTATGAGGGTTTCCATCTTACAAAATTCCTTATTATGAGAAAAATATTCACAACATTCTCGATTGTCGTCACTGTATTTTGGTCCGCCCAAGTTCAGAAAGTTGAACCACAATTTTGGTGGAGTGGGATGAAGAGTCCTGAGCTTCAACTTTTGGTATACGGGAATGATATTCAAAATTTACAGCCAGAGTTTTCAGGAAATATTAAAATTAAAGAAGTTAAAAAAGTTGAAAATCCGAATTATCTTTTCGTAACCATTGATACCCAAAATGTACAACCGGGAAAATTCAAACTAAATTTTAAAAACGGAAATAAAACGGTAAAAACTTTTAACTATGAATTCAAACAAAGAAATCAGAATTCTGCTAACCGATCCAGCTTTTCTTCCGAAGATGTGATGTATCTTTTAATGCCAGACCGTTTCGCTAACGGAAATCTGAAAAATGATAACACGCCTGACACTGCAGAAAAAGCAAATCGAACCAATAAAGATGGTCGACATGGCGGGGATATCGCGGGAATCATCAAAAATCTTGATTACCTTAATGATTTGGGTGTTACCACCATTTGGAGCACTCCTTTGTTGGAGGATAATGAACCCGCCTATTCCTATCACGGCTACGCTCAAAGCGATTACTATAAAATAGATCCACGTTACGGAACGAATGAAGACTACAAGCTTTTGGCAGACGAACTTCATAAAAGAAAAATGAAATTGGTAATGGATTATGTAACCAATCATTGGGGTTCCAAAAGTTGGTTGATTAACGATTTGCCAAGTAAAGATTGGATTCATATTTGGAATGATGGCAAAGATGGTTTCAAGAGAAGCAATTACAGAATGACCACACAATTCGATCCTAACGCTGCAAAAATAGATGCGGAAAATTGTATGGACGGTTGGTTCGATACTACAATGCCCGACATGAATCAATCCAACCCAATGGTGGTAAATTATATGGCACAAAATGCAATTTGGTGGATTGAATTTGCAGGTTTGGATGGACTTCGAGTGGATACCTATTCCTATAACGATAAAGAAGGAATTGCCAATTGGACGAAGCGTATTACCGACGAATATCCAAACCTTAATATTGTCGGTGAAGTTTGGATGCACGATCAAGCGCAAATGTCGTATTGGCAAAAAGATTCCAAGATCGCAGCCATTGAAAATTACAACTCCCATTTACCAAGTGTGATGGATTTTACGCTTCACGATGCAATTGGCCAAGTTTTTAAAGAAGAACCCGGTTGGGATTCAGGAATGCAGCGGGTTTATGACAATTTTGCCAACGATTTTCTATATCCCAATACGAATAATTTACTTGTTTTTGCAGAAAATCACGATACCAGCAGGTTCAATCATCTGTATTCCGATTTTAAAGATTATCAATTGGCGATGAGCTTAATTCTTACCGTTCGTGGAATTCCACAATTGTATTACGGATCCGAAATTGGCATGAAGGGCGATAAAGCGATTGGAGATGGCGATATTCGAAGAGATTTTCCTGGAGGTTGGCCTGGAGATGCTAACAACGCATTTATAGCAAGTGGAAGAACGAAAGAACAAAGTAAATATTTCGATTTCACCAAAACACTTTTAAATTGGAGAAAAAACAAGGAGGTGATTCACTCTGGCAAAACCTTGCATTACATTCCAGAAAATAATGTTTATGTGTATTTCCGCTATAATAACCAAGAGAGGGTGATGGTGATTCTTAATAACAATAAAGATGCTCAAACACTTGATTTAAAAAGGTTTTCTGAAGGGTTAAATCATTTAACAAAAGGAAAAGATGTACTTACCAAGCAAAATTTTGATCTTACCACAAAACTTTCTGTTCCAGCAAAATCCTCATTAATTTTAGAGTTAAAATAAACTTTAAATTGTGTTGGAAAATAGCGAAGACAGATTCAAAAAAGTTTAATGAAAGATTTTTCAAATCACTTTTTTAAAAAACGTTAAAGCGACACTAATTGATAAAATACTAGTTATGAATAAAATTTTTAAAAAACCGGATTTGAGTTTCTGGCAACTCTGGAATCTCAGTTTTGGTTTTTTCGGGGTACAGATTGCGTACTCGTTGCAGAGCGCAAATATTAGTAGAATTTTTGCTACGTTGGGAGCAGATCCGCATAACCTTAGTTATTTCTGGATTCTTCCACCATTGATGGGGATGATTGTACAGCCGATTGTGGGCGTTGCAAGTGATCGAACTTGGACGAAACTTGGACGAAGAATTCCGTATTTGCTCATTGGTTCTGTAATTTCAGTGATTGTAATGGCATTATTGCCCAATGCTGGAAGTTTTAGCTTAACCATTTCTGCCGCAATGATTTTTGGTTTAGTAGCGCTAATGCTTTTAGATACCTCAATCAATATGGCGATGCAACCTTTCAAAATGTTGGTTGGCGATACGGTAAACGAAAAGCAAAAAGGGAAAGCGTATTCCATTCAAAGTTTTTTGTGTAACGCCGGAAGTTTAGTGGGATATTTATTTCCAATCATCTTCACTTTTATTGGGATTTCAAATGTTGCAGCTCCGGGAGTGGTTCCAGATTCAGTTATTTATTCTTTTTATTGTGGTGCTATTATTTTAATTCTCTGCGTTTTGTATACGGTTCTGAAGGTGAAAGAAATGCCACCAAAAGAATATGCGGAGTTTCACGGT
Organism: Bacteroidota bacterium; assembly: GCA_023422635.1. Classification (GTDB taxonomy): domain Bacteria; phylum Bacteroidota; class Bacteroidia; order Flavobacteriales; family Weeksellaceae; genus JAFAGO01. The sequence continues at coordinate 56,962 of JAFAGO010000029.1, read as the reverse complement.
ATTGAAGAAAAAACCTCAAAAGAAAAAACCAGTAATCTGTTAACCTTGTTAGGGAAAGCGCCTTCTGCTTTCTGGTCGGTTGGCTTGGTACAATTTTTTAGTTGGGCAGCGTTTATGTATATGTGGACGTACACTAATGGCGGAATCGCCGAAACTATTTGGGATACCACTGATGCGAAATCGGCCGCCTATCAAGAAGCAGGAAATTGGGTGGGCGTTGTATTTGCCGTTCAAGCTGTAGGTTCTGTAATTTGGGCAATGGTAATTCCATCGTTTAAATCGTATAAAACGGCTTATTTTGTAAGTTTAGTTTTAGGTGCGATTGGTTTTATTTCGACCATGTTTATCCATAATCAATATTTACTTTTTATCCCTTATCTGTTAATTGGTTGTGCTTGGGCAGCAATGTTGGCGCTTCCGTTTACACTTCTAACAAATGCGTTGAAAGGCGATAATATGGGTGCATATTTAGGATTATTTAATGGTACTATTTGCTTACCTCAAATCGTTGCTGCGGTTTTAGGTGGCGTATTATTTAAATTTATTGCAGGTGGAAGTTCAATTGCAATGTTAGGTGTTGCAGGAGTTCTCTTATTGTTTGCTGCTGTTAGTGTATTTATTATTAAAGAGAAAAATGAAGGTAGCAATGGATAAAGAGTATCTCAAATAGTAATTATAAGATAAAAATGAATTTACTATAGTATTTAGAAGTCCGTATCGATGCGGACTTTTTCCGCTTTTATGCATTTGAATGCTCAAGGAAAGTTGCATTCCTACTGACTTTGGACGTCGTAATTTACACGGTTTTCATCGATTGTAAATCAGTAACTTATCTAATTTTTAACTTTTGTTGAATATCGTAATAGAAAATTGTTTTTATAAATATTTAATACTTTTTAACGCTTTTTTTTGCGAAAAATATATAAAAAAATACTGTTTTTATTTTTTTGTAATAATAAAGTTCCTAAATTTGTCCTATCATTATAAAAACAAATGAATACCTCAAACATCATTACCATTATAATTCTAGTCATTATTGGATTTCAGTAGTGAGTGATGGTGATTGTGTGAAAGAATAGCAAACGAAAATATACCATCCTCATTTTTAGGGTGGTTTTTTTATGAGTAAAACGAACATGGATATGTATTACAATGAAGAATGTATTCTCCACTTCGAAATAGATTTGAAGAAAGTAAAAAAAAACATAATGAAAGAAATTGCCGGGAGAGATATTGTTTCTGTAGAAACATAAAAAACAAATTTTCAATTGGAAATGGTAGAACAAGAATAAACCTTTTAAATAATAAAAAACACTATTTAACAAAGGATTTCAAAATCCTGTTAGTACAAAGTAATATGTCAAAAAATTTAAACAAATACTCCAGAACATTAACGCAAGATCCAACCCAACCTGCGACCCAAGCGCAATACTACGGAATCGGATTTAAAAAAGAAGATTTCGATAAAGCACAAATTGGCATCGCCAGTATGGGATACGACGGAAATACCTGCAACATGCACCTGAATGGACTTGCGGAGTTGGTGAAAGAAGGAGTGAAAAAAGAAAACTTAGTGGGATTGATGTTCCACACAATTGGTATTTCTGATGGAATGACGAATGGAACCGATGGAATGCGATATTCTCTCGTAAGTCGAGATATTATTGCGGATTCTATCGAAGCAGTGTGTGCCGGACAATACTATGATGGATTAATTACCGTTCCCGGATGCGACAAAAATATGCCTGGATCGCTCATCGCAATGTCTCGGTTAAACCGTCCTTCCATTATGGTTTATGGCGGAAGTATTGCACCAGGACATTACAAAGGGGAAGATCTCAATATTGTATCCGCATTTGAAGCACTTGGAAATAAAATAGCCGGTAAGCTCGATGAGGAAGATTTTCAGGCAATTATTCAGCATGCGTGCCCTGGTGCAGGCGCTTGTGGCGGAATGTACACCGCAAATACCATGTCATCTGCAATTGAAGCTTTGGGTATGAGTTTGCCGTATTCTTCTTCTTATCCAGCATTAAGCCGTGAGAAAAAAGAAGAATGTCTTTATGCGGGGCATTATATTAAAATTTTACTGGAAAAAGATATTAAACCAACCGATATTATGACGCCAAAAGCATTTGAAAATGCATTGCGTTTAATCATCGTATTGGGAGGTAGTACTAATGCGGTACTGCATTTTATTGCCATTGCAAAAAGCATCGGTGTAAAATTGACGATTGATGATTTCCAGAAAATGAGTGATGAAACTCCATTCTTAGCCGATTTAAAACCTTCGGGAAAATATCTAATGGAAGACCTTCACAACGTTGGTGGCGTTCCCGCAGTAATGAAATATCTGTTAGATTTAGGATTGCTTCATGGCGATTGTCTTACTGTAACTGGAAAAACAATTGCTGAAAATTTGGAACATGTTACCTCTATTATCGATCGTGAGCAAAACATTATTCGCGATATCAAAAACCCAATAAAAGAAACCGGGCACATCAGAATTATGTACGGAAATCTTGCAGAAAAGGGTTGTGTTGCCAAAATTACGGGGAAAGAAGGAGATCATTTTTCCGGTCCAGCAAAAGTATTCGACGGTGAAAAAGAATTTATTAAAGGAATTGAAGACCGCTTAATACAACCAGGAAATGTAGTTGTTATTAAAAACGAAGGACCAAAAGGTGCTCCAGGAATGCCAGAAATGCTCAAACCAACCTCAGCATTAATGGGCTATGGTTTAGGTAAAAGCGTTGCATTGATTACAGATGGAAGATTTTCCGGCGGAACCCATGGTTTCGTTGTTGGGCACATCACACCGGAAGCATTTGAAGGTGGTTTGATTGGATTGGTTGAAGATGGAGACCTTATTGAAATCGATGCAGTTAAAAATTCAATCAATCTAAAAGTTTCGGAAGAGGAAATAGAGAGAAGAAAAAGCACTTTTAGTCAGCCAGATTATAAAGTGAAATACGGAGTGCTGTATAAATATGCCAAATGCGTGTCCGATGCATCACATGGCTGTGTTACCGATCAATAAATAATAAAAAAACATTTTGAAATGAATACCCTGCAGATGAATGAACAGAAAGAATCCCAGAAGGATCAACCAGAACAAATCTCTGGTTCAAAAGCCGTTCTGGAAGCGTTGATTGCCGAAAATGTACACACCGTTTTCGGATATCCTGGCGGTGCAATTATGCCTATTTATGATGCACTTTACGATTATAAAGATAAACTGAAACACATCCTCGTTCGCCATGAACAAGGCGGAATTCACGCTGCGCAAGGTTTTGCAAGAAGCTCTGGTAAAACAGGTGTTGTATTTGCAACTAGTGGTCCTGGCGCCACCAACCTTGTAACGGGCTTGGCAGATGCAATGATTGACAGTAATCCAATTGTGTGCATTACGGGACAAGTTTTTGCATCTCTTTTAGGGACAGATGCTTTTCAGGAAACGGATGTTATTAATATTACTGCACCGGTAACAAAATGGAATTATCAAGTAACAGATGCAGAAGAAATTCCTGAAGCAATTGCAAAAGCATTCTACATTGCAAGTACAGGTAGACCGGGACCTGTGTTAATCGATATTACTAAAAACGCTCAACTTCAGTTGTTTGATTATCAGGGGTATAAAAAATGCGATCATATCCGCAGTTATCGTCCTGCTCCAGAAATTCGGACGGAATATCTTCAAAAAGCAGCTGAATTAATTAACAATGCTAAAAAACCATACGTTATTTTTGGTCAAGGTGTTATCCTCGGAAAAGCAGAAAAAGAATTTTTAAATTTTATCGAAAAAGCGGGCATTCCTTCGGCTGCAACAGCAATGGGATTGAGTGCCATTCCTACAGATCATCCTCTTTATGTTGGGATGTTGGGGATGCATGGAAACTATGCGCCCAATGTAAAAACAAATGAATGCGATGTTTTAATCGCAGTAGGAATGCGTTTCGACGATAGAGTTACTGGCCGATTGGATAAATATGCTAAACAGGCCAAAATAATTCACTTGGATATTGATCCTGCAGAAATCGATAAAAATGTTAAAACCACAGTTCCCGTTTGGGGCGACTGTAAAGAAACATTACCAAAACTTACCGAACTTCTCGAGAAAAAAGAGCACCAATCATGGATGAATGAATTCCGTGAACTCGAAAAAGAAGAAGTGAAGGAAGTGATTAATCATGAACTTCATCCAACTTCAGACGTGATGACGATGGGAGAAGTCATTCGGATTCTGAACGAACTCACCAATGGCGATGCGGTAATCGCCACCGATGTAGGACAACATCAAATGATTGCTTGCCGATATGCGAAATTCAATAATTCACATTCAATGGTAACATCCGGAGGTTTAGGAACAATGGGCTTCGGACTTCCAGCAGCAATTGGTGCTTGGTATGGTGCTCCCGAAAAAACGGTGGTGGCCATTATTGGAGATGGTGGATTTCAAATGACACTTCAAGAATTAGGAACCATAATGCAGTTTGGTGCGAAAGTAAAAATCTTAATTCTAAATAACGAATTTTTAGGAATGGTGAGGCAGTGGCAACAATTGTTTAACGATCGCCGATATTCTTTTGTGGATATTACCAGTCCAGATTTTGTAGCACTAGCAAAAGCATACGGAATTGAAGGTCAAAAGATTTCAGAAAGAAATAATCTTGAATCTGCCCTTAAAACCATGATTGATCACGATGGCTCTTACTTGCTTGAAGTAATGGTTGGAAAAGAAAATAACGTATTCCCGATGGTAACGCAAGGTTCATCGGTTTCTGAAATTCGCTTAAAATAAAACAAAATGGAAAGAAAAGAATATACCATCACGCTCTATACAGAAAACTCAATTGGGCTTATTGGAAGAATTTCCGGAATATTTTCTCGTAGAAAAATTAATATCGAAAGTTTAAACACTTCGCCTTCAGAAGTAGAGGGAATCCACAGATTTACCATTGTAATTACAGAAACAGAGGAGGTTTTAAAAAAGTTGTGTCGGCAATTGGAAAAGCAAATCGATATTATGAAAGCCTATTACAATACCGATGAAGAAATCGTTTGGCAAGAGCAAGCGTTGTATAAAGTTCCTTCGGATGTGGTTGCTGAAAAAGTATATGTAGAAAGATTACTTCGTCAATATGGCGCATCAACGGTGGTAATTCGTAAAGATTATATCGTGTTCGAAACTGCTGGCCATCGAGAAGAAATCGATAAACTTACAGAAGAACTAACCAAATATGGTTTAATTGAATTTGTGCGCGGAGCAAGAATTGCCATCATCAAAGGCAGTGAAGGAATCCATAAAAAAGTGCTGGAGTTTGAAAGAAAACAACCTTCTCCAGAAATTGTGGAAAATGAATTCCTTGATCAGCGCGATAATGTTTTCACCATGTAATTAATAAAAAACAAACACCCCAAGGTCATATTAAATTGACCAATAACATTTTTAAAATACGATAATGACAAATTATTTCAATACGCTAACGTTAAGAGAACAGCTTGAGCAATTAGGACAAGCAGAATTTATGGATAGTGCGCAATTCGCAGATGGTGTGGAAGCGCTAAAAGGTAAAAAAATCGTAATCGTTGGTTGCGGTGCGCAAGGCCTAAATCAAGGTTTAAATCTTCGCGATAGTGGACTTGATGTTTCCTACGCGTTAAGAAAAGAAGCAATCGAACAAAAAAGAGATTCTTGGAAAAACGCTACCGACAATAATTTCAAAGTGGGAACGTACGAAGAATTAATTCCAACAGCCGATTTGGTAATCAATTTAACGCCGGATAAACAACATACTTCTGTCATCAATGCGGTAATGCCGTTAATGAAAGAAGGTGCAACACTTTCATATTCTCATGGTTTTAATATAGTAGAAGAAGGCATGCAGATTCGCCAAGATATCACTGTAATTATGGTGGCTCCAAAATGTCCAGGTTCCGAAGTTCGCGCAGAATATTTAAGAGGTTTTGGTGTTCCAACTTTAATCGCCGTTCATCCTGAAAACGATCCTCAAGGTAAAGGCTGGGCTGAGGCCAAAGCCTACTGTGCAGGAACTGGTGGCCATAAAGCTGGTGTTTTAAAATCGTCTTTCGTAGCAGAAGTTAAATCGGATTTAATGGGAGAACAAACCATCCTTTGTGGATTGTTGCAAACAGGTTCAATCCTTTCCTTCGATAAAATGGTGGAGAAAGGGATCGATGCAGGATACGCTTCCAAACTTGTTCAATACGGTGTTGAGGTTATTACAGAAGCCCTAAAACACGGTGGAGTTAGTGGAATGATGGATCGCCTTTCTAATCCGGCAAAACTGAAAGCTTTCGAACTTTCCGAGGAATTGAAAGATATTATGCGACCTCTTTTTCAAAAGCATCAAGATGATATCATGTCTGGACATTTCTCAAAAACAATGATGGAAGACTGGGCAAATAATGATGTTAATCTACTTAAATGGCGTGCAGAAACTGGCGAAACCGCTTTCGAAAAAACACCTGCCGGTGACGTAACAATTCCAGAACAAGAATATTTTGATAATTATCTTCTCATGGTTGCTTTTGTAAGAGCTGGTGTTGAATTGGCATTTGAAACCATGGTAGAATCCGGAATTAAACCAGAATCTGCGTATTATGAATCGCTTCACGAAGCGCCACTAATTGCCAATACAATCGCTAGAAGAAAACTTTTTGAAATGAATCGTGTGATTTCGGATACTGCAGAATACGGATGCTACTTATTCGATCAAGCGTGTAAACCATTATTGAAAGATTTTATGGCAGTTATTGAAACAGATGTTGTAGGTAAAAATTTCAACGAAGGAAAAGATGGCGCTGTAGACAATGTTACTTTAGTTGAAGTAAATGATATTCTTAGAAATCACCCTGTAGAAGTGGTTGGTAAAAAACTTCGTAAAGCAATGACTGCGATGAAGGCGATTAAAACGGTTTAGAAGGTGGATGTCCAAAGATGAATTTTAAACTTTAAGTTTCAATCAATTTGAAACCAATTGTCAACATACAAAATATTCATTTTCAGTACGGCAGCAATGTCGTACTGAATGATTTCTTTTTTAAAATCAATAAAGGAGAACATTGGATGATTGGCGGAAAAAGTGGTAGCGGGAAAACAACTTTAGCAAAAATTATTGCTAGGGAAATTACTTCGTTTACAGGAGAAATTGAGCGCATTTTCGATGAAGAATCTGAACTTCCTGAAATGGTGTATCTAGTTTCCAGTTGGGAAAAGTTTACAGATTTGCAAGGCGATCGAAATTTTTATTATCAGCAACGCTACAACTCTTTTGCGCAAAATCAAACCAAAACTGTACTTCAAGAATTAGAAAAATTTGCAAGCGATTTTGATTTGAGTATTGCAGATGCAGAACCATTTTTAAACGCATTTGGATTTCAAAATTTTCGGGAGCAACAGTTAATCGAATTGTCAAGTGGAGAACATAAAAAGCTTCAGCTTACAAAAGCATTATGGTTGCAGCCACAACTGCTTTTGATTGATCAACCATATACGGGATTAGATGTTCAGGCAAGAAAGTATTTGAATGAATTTTTAATCAATTTATCTAAGAAAGGCAGCACTTTACTCCTCATCAATAACGATGATGAATATCCAAAATGCATCACTCATTTTGCTGAAATTTCTGAAGGAAAGCTTCACGCAGTTGCCGATCCACATTATTTTTCGAAAGAAATAAAAAGACAGAAAAAAACGCTCCCTTTATTTCTTCAGAAAAAAAATAGATTAGATGAGGTTTTCATCGAAATGAAAAATATTTCAGTTTCGTACGGAGAAAAAGAAGTGTTGAAAAATGTTTCTTGGAAGGTGAAACAAGGCGAAACATGGTTGGTTCAAGGGCACAATGGTTCTGGAAAATCCACGTTGCTATGTCTAATCACAGGTGATCATCCGCAAGCGTATAACAATGGCGTTCATCTTTTCGGAAATCAGCGTGGAAGTGGAGAAAGCATTTGGGAGATTAAAGAAAAAATCGGTATGATTTCTCCAGAATTACATTGGTATTTTGATTTGAATGCGAATGTTGCACAAACCGTGGCTTCGGGATTTTTTGATTCAATGTCGCTGTATAAAAAACTCACTTTCGAACAGCAACAAAAATTGGATCAATTGCTGTATTTCTTTGATTTAAAAGAGGACAAAAATAAAAAATTAAATACGCTTTCCGTAGGCAAACAACGTTTGGCGCTTTTAGCGAGAACTTTGGTGAAAAGTCCCGAAATTTTAATTTTAGACGAACCTTGTCAAGGTTTAGATCCTCAACAAACGGAATATTTTAATGCAGTAATCGATGATCTGTGTTCTAGCGGTCAAACCCTCATTTACGTTGGCCACTTCGAAACACAATTGCCCAAATGCATCTCAAACAAGCTGGTTTTAGAAAATGGAAAAGTGAAAAATTCAACAGTAAACTTTTCAAATTCAAAATTGTAAAAAGAAAAAGAGTTTTAAAGAACAGCTCTGAATTTTCCTCATTAACAGAAAGTTGTTAATGCAAGCGTTTAAATTTTTCATTGTTTAAGTAAAACCAATAACAAAATCCTTTATTAGGGATGATCAAAACAGAATTTAAATAAAAAACATAATGAAAGAGGTACTTCGTTTTCCCACAGTTGAAGATGTTCGCAAGGCAAGGGAAAATATCAAAAATGCCGTATATACTACACCACTTCAGGAAAATCATCGACTTTCTGAAAAGTTTGGTGCTAAAATATTTTTAAAAAGAGAAGATTTGCAACCCGTACGATCGTACAAATTAAGAGGAGCATATCACAAAATAAAAAGTCTTTATAAAGAAGGACAAACTGGGAATGGCGTCGTTTGTGCAAGTGCGGGAAATCACGCGCAAGGTGTTGCGTTAGCGTGTAAAGAATTGCAGATTAATGGCGTAATTTATATGCCAATTACAACACCAAAACAAAAGCTGGAACAAGTTGAAATGTTCGGTGGAAAATTCGTAGAAATACGATTGGTAGGCGATACTTTCGATGCTTCTAAAATTGCAGCCATGAAATTTAGTCTGCAAAACAACTCTGCATTTATCCATCCTTTTGATGATCCGCAAATTATTGAAGGACAAGGAACTTTAGCGCTAGAAATTTTGGAACAAACCGATGAAAAAATAGATTATGTGTTCATTCCCGTTGGAGGCGGAGGTTTGGCTTCTGGAATTTCCAGTGTATTCTCCCAGCTTTCTCCAAACACAAAATTAATTGCTGTTGAACCAAAGGGCGCAGCTTCTTTACAAACATCGATTAAAGCGGGAGTAAATACAGAACTTTCTAAAATCGACAAATTTGTAGATGGCGCTGCAGTGCAAAAAGTAGGCGATTTTACTTTTGAAATTTGTCAAAAATTCCTTTCGGATTTCATTACAGTTGATGAAGGTAAGGTGTGTGATACTATACTACAACTATATAATAAAGATGCTATGGTTCTCGAACCTGCAGGTGCGCTTTCTATTTCTGCATTGGAGCAGTATGCGAATAAAATTAAAGGTAAAAATGTAGTATGCATCGTTAGTGGAAGCAATAATGATATTACCAGAATGGAAGAAATTAAAGAACGTGCTTTACTTTATAAAGGTTTAAAGCATTATTTTTTGGTGAAATTTCCGCAACGTCCTGGTGCTTTGAAGGAATTTGTACTCCACGTTTTAGGTGAAAAAGATGATATTGCATTTTTTGAATATACCAAAAAAAATTCTCGAGAAACTGCGATGGCAACGGTAGGAATTGAATTGGTGGATCATTCGGATTTCGATGGATTGGTGGAACGGATGAAAAAAAGAGGCTATTTTGAATCGTATCTCAACGATAATCCTAATATTCTAAATGTTTTGGTTTAAAATCAAATTGAAAAGTTTTTATTATCATACCTCAATGGAAATATATAGACGGCTTTCGTAATTTTGTCGAATAAATTTTAATTAAAAAATTATGAAAATAATCGCTTTTGCAGGAAGTAATTCAGGAGTTTCCATCAATAAAAAATTAGTAACGTACGCAGCATCTTTATTCGAAAATGCCGATGTTGAAATTTTGGATCTTAATGATTATGAAGTTCCGATGTATAAACATGAAAGAGAATTAGAATCTGGTGTGCCAGATCAAATGGTTGCATTTGCCGAAAAATTCGATTCTGCCGATTTGGTATTGCTTTCTTTGGCGGAGCATAACGGATCGTACAGTGTTGCATTTAAAAATGTTTTCGATTGGATTTCTAGAATTCCTAGTCGTTCGGCATTCAACGAAATTCCAATGTTTCTTATGGCAACTGCAGGTAGCGCTAGAGGCGGATTAGGCGTGTTAGAAGGTGCGGTTGCTCGCTTCCCATTTAACGGAGGAAATGTGGTTGAAACCTTCACTTTACCTTTCTTTAATGATAATTTTAATGTTGATGAAAACAAAATCAGGAATGCTGAGAAAGATGCGGAATTGAAAGAAAAAGTAGCCAAAATAAGCAAATTGGAAGCGCTAATTAATGAATAGTGTGGATAACTTTTTGTGAAAATAAAGAAGAAATTTTTATATTTGCAATAAAGTAAAATCAAGTGAAATTCAAGACCAATTTTGAGCATTTTCAACCTTGCTATAATAAGGAAGAATATATGGACTCTGAAAGTGTCTAAAGAATAATGGCCGATAATCTGAACGATTGTCGGCTTTTTTATTTAAGAAAATTGTTTGATTTAAATCTAGTAAGAAAGGGATTTCCGATGCCCTGGAAAAGTGAAATGAAAAAGAAAGAAAGCAACTGCATTTCTGAGGAACACATCACGAAATCGGAACGTGAAACATGTTCTTCAGGAAAGCAGTTCATTGTTAAATTATGAGCAATACCTATAAATCAGCAGGTGTCGATAAGGAAGAAGGGTACAAAACCGTCGATAAAATAAAATCAGCGGTAGCCGAAACGCACAACAAAAACGTACTGAATAATTTGGGGAGTTTTGGTGCTTTCTACGAGATAGGCGGATACAAAAATCCGGTTCTGGTTTCGGGAACGGACGGCGTGGGAACCAAACTCAAAGTCGCGTTAGATTCCCAAAAATACGATTCCATTGGGGTGGATTGCTTTGCGATGTGTGCCAACGATATTCTTTGTCATGGTGCAAAACCTCTTTTCTTCCTGGATTATTTAGCTTGTGGAAAATTAGATTCCAATATTGCGGCAGAAATAGTACTGGGAATGGTTAATGCCTGCAAAGACAATCAATGCGCATTAATCGGAGGCGAAACAGCAGAAATGCCAGGAATGTATCAGCCAGGTGATTACGATGTGGCTGGTTTTTGCGTAGGAATTGTGGAGAAAGATCAAATTATTGATGGCTCCAAAATCTCAAAGGGCGATACAATTATCGCATTGCCAAGTTCCGGATTTCATTCCAACGGATTTTCTCTGGTGAGAAAAATTTTTCCCGATTTTAATGAAGAATTTGAAGGAAAACCTTTGTATAAAACGCTTCTAGAACCAACAAGATTGTATTTTCAACCGATACATAAAATTCTCAAAGAAGTGGATGTTCACGGAATTGCCCATATTACAGGCGGTGGCTTAATCGAAAATGTGCCGAGAATTATTCCTAATGGTTTGTGTGCTGAAATTCAAACGTCCAAAATTCAAATTCCTTCAGTGATGTTGGAATTAGAACAACGCGGAAATATTGATCGAATGGAAATGTTCGGAACATTTAACATGGGCGTTGGAATGGTGGTTGTGGTGGACGAATCCGAAGCAAAAAAAGTGTTAGAAATTCTAGACGATGCCTACGAAATCGGACAAATTACCGAAAACACGCAGAAAATTAACTTAGTATAAAAATCGAGGATATTTCAGTTGAAAAGCGTCATTGGTTTCGCACCATTGACTGTTAATCCTTTTATTACAATAAAATGAAAAATATTGTTGTATTAATTTCAGGCAGCGGAACGAATCTTCAAAGGATTGCAGATGCGATTAGCAATGGAGAAATCACGAACGCAAAACTAAATCTTGTGGTTGCCGATCGCGAGTGTTTTGGATTGCAACGTGCTGAAAATCTTAATATTAATACGATTCTTATTCCTCGTGGTAAAACATTTTCTTCAGAGTTAGAAAAGTGCATTCCGAAAGATACAGATCTTATTGTACTTGCTGGATTTTTGTCGATTCTCTCTAAAGAATTTACCGAAAAATTCAACGGTAAAATAATCAATATTCATCCTTCGCTTTTGCCAAAGTACGGCGGAAATGGAATGTATGGAAGTAAAGTGCATCAAGAAGTTATCAACAACCAAGAGAAAGAAAGTGGCGCAACGGTACATTTTGTAACTTCCGGAATTGATGAGGGGGAAATCATCCTCCAAGGGAAAGCTGCTATTGATGAAAATGAAACACCAGAAACACTTGCCGAAAAAGTACATCAAATTGAATATGAAATTTTCCCTAAAGCCATTGAAAAAGTTTTGAAAATTCCCCTCTAAAAAGAGGGGTGTCTGCAGGACGGGGTGTGTAAGCAATGTAGAAATAATTATGTTTTTAATTATTCCAAGTCATCAAATGAATAAAAGCTATTTAACCCATATTGACGGAATTGAAATCTTTAGAAGGAAAATTGAGGTTCTTCCCAAGAATAAAGAACTTGTTTTGCGTGCAAGAGCATTAAGAAAGGGATGTGTATTGTCGGAGGTTATTTTCTGGAAACAGATCCGGAACGGAACTTTTCATGGGATTGATTTTGACCGGCAAAGAATTATCGGAAATTATATTGTTGATTTTTATGTGAAATCCTTGGGCTTAGTTATTGAAATTGACGGCAGCAGCCACAATGATAATGAGGAATATGACGAAAAAAGAGAAGAATTTTTAAAATCATTAGATCTGAAAATAGTACGAATATCAGATACAAGAATAAAGCACGACTGCGAAAATGTAATGAAGGAGTTGGAAAATTATATCATTGAACATTTTTCAAATCCTGTCTAACACCCCGCCTTGGGCACCCCTCTTTCAAAAGAGGGGAATCTCCCAACAAAAAATAGAAAAATATGAAAACTTTAGCAACCACCGACCTTTGTGATCATTATTTAGAAGAACTTTCTGTTGCCGAACCTATTGGCTTCAAAGATTTTGGAAAAAGAAAATCTTTTCATGGCGAAATCGTAACTATTCATTGTCCGGAAAATAATCCCTTAGTTCGCAAAACGTTGGGTGAAAATGGAAAAGGGAAAGTGTTGGTTGTCGATGGTGAAGGTTCGACAAAGTGTGCGTTGATGGGCGACAATATTGCAAAATTAGCGCTCGAAAACGGTTGGGAAGGGGTTATCATTAATGGTTGTATTCGAGATTCTGCAGAAATTTCAACTTTAAATGTAGGGGTTAAAGCATTAAACGTAATTCCAGTGAAGAGCGGTAAAAAAGAGACAGGCGTTTTGAATATCGCAGTGGATTTTGCTGGCGTTATTTTCGTTCCAGGAGAATTTGTGTATGCCGATGAAGATGGAATTGTGGTTTCTCCAAAAAAATATGAGTAAAATAAAATCTAGTAAATAAATAAATCTTGAACTTCGGTTCTTGATTTTTGAATCTAATTAAAAAAATGAAAAGAGCATTAATCAGTGTTTCCGATAAAAACGGACTCACAGAATTCGCACAGTTCCTGGAAAATCAGGGCTACGAATTAATTTCCACAGGGGGAACGTTTAAACATCTTCAGAATGCAGGTTTAAAACCGATTCAAATAGATGAAGTCACGAACTTTCCCGAAATGTTGGATGGCAGAGTAAAAACGCTTCATCCGAAAGTTCACGGCGGACTTCTTGCGGTTCGCGACAATGAGGAACACATGAAAACCGTTCAAGAATATGAGATTGAACTGATTGATATGGTGGTGGTGAACTTGTATCCGTTTTTCGAAAATGCCAATAAAGAAATCTCATTGGATGAAAAAGTAGAATTTATCGATATCGGCGGACCTTCGATGTTGCGTTCGGCAGCGAAGAATTTTAAATCCGTTACCGTAATTACAAATGTTGAAGATTACGAAATTGTAAAAAAAGAAATTTTAGCTAATGGAGATACCGATGTAGAAACGCGAAAAACCCTTGCAGGAAAAGTATTCAATTTAACTTCAGCGTACGATGCGGCAATTTCTAAAATGTTATTGGAGGAAGAATATCCTCAATATTTAAATGCTTCCTATAAAAAAGTTTCCGACTTGCGATATGGTGAAAATCCACATCAATCCGGTGCGTATTACGTTTCTACGGTAGAAAATGGAGCGATGAAAGATTTCGAACAATTGGGCGGAAAAGAACTTTCCTTTAACAATCTACGCGATATGGATTTATGTTGGAAAGTAGTCAATGAATTTAAGAATGAACTCGCTTGTTGTGCTGTAAAACATTCTACACCTTGTGGAGTTGCCGTTGGTTCAACACCTTTTGAAACCTACAAGAAAACCTTTGAATGCGATCCAATTTCTATTTTTGGTGGCATTATCGCAGCCAATTTTAAAATAGATGCCGCGACAGCGGAAGAGCTTAATAAAACTTTTTTAGAAATTGTAATGGCACCTGATTTTGATGAGGATGCTTTAGAAATTTTGAAAAAGAAAAAAAATCTAAGAATTATTAAAATCAAAAATCAAGTTTCCGATAAACAAACTTGGGTAAAAGTGGATGGCGGATTGTTGATTCAGGATGTTGACGATGATTTTTCTGAAGAAATTACAATTGTTACCGAAAATCATCCTACCGAAGAACAATACAAATCTTTGCTTTTTGCGCAACGTGTGGTAAAGTATGTAAAATCGAATGCGATTGTCGTTTCTAACGGTTCACAAGCCTTGGGAATTGGTGGTGGACAAGTCAACAGAATTTGGGCAACCGAACAAGCCATTGAACGGGCAAAACAAAAATTTGAAAGCGATTTAATTCTCGCTTCCGATGCATTTTTTCCCTTTCGCGACGTTGTCGATTTTTGTGCGCAAGAAGGCATCAAAGCCATCATTCAACCTGGCGGAAGCATGCGCGATCAGGAATCTATTGAAGCAGCAAATGAACATAAAATTCCAATGTTATTTACAGGAATGCGACACTTTCTTCATTAAATATTTGTCGAAATTCTGTAAAAAAACGTTTGGCAAGAAGAACGTGAAAATTGTACTTTTGAGAACTAAATTATAACAAATCTGTATGAGAATATTAATCGTTGGTAATGGCGGAAGAGAGTCTGCTCTTGCATGGAAACTCAAAGATGATTCTAGAGTTTCTGAAATGTATTTCGCCGGTGGAAATGCTTCCACAGCACAATGGGGAAAAAATATTGACGAAATTGGGGTTGAAGAACTTCGCAATTTTGCCATCAAACAAAAAATAGATTTAACGATCGTTGGTCCAGAAGCGCCATTAGTGGCTGGATTGGTGGATGAGTTTCAAAAATTTGATTTAAAAGTTTTTGGACCTCGAAAAAGAGCTGCAGAATTAGAAGGAAGCAAAGCCTTCTCTAAAAAATTTATGCAGGATAATAATATCAAAACAGCAAAAGCAAAAGTTTTTGATTCGTATAATGATGCCATTGAATATGTCTCCCAACATGATTTTCCATTGGTGGTAAAAGCCAGCGGTTTGGCTGGTGGCAAAGGCGTAGTTATTTGTCAAAATTTGGATGATGCTAAATCAACCATTCATTCTTTTATGATCGATAGAATTTATGGCGACGCAGGAATTCAATTGGTGATTGAAGAATATTTAAATGGTTTCGAAGCATCGATTATTGCCTTTTCAAACGGCAAAAATTTATTTCCATGTATCGCGGTTAAAGATTATAAAAGAGCTGGGAATGGCGATAAAGGTCCAAATACGGGCGGTATGGGAACCGTGGCGCCAAGTCCACAATTTAAGCCCGAACATTTCGAAGATTTTAAAAACAATATTCTCAACCCAACCGTTTTGGGTCTTGAAGCACAAAATCTTCAATTCAAAGGTTTCATCTTTTTTGGCCTTATGATTACCGAAAACGGAACCTATTTGTTGGAATACAACATGAGAATGGGCGATCCAGAAACCCAAGTTTTAATGCCGCTCCTCGAAAATAATTTGCTGGACGTAATTAACGACTGCATCGATGGTAAGGAGGTTGAACTTCGTTTTAAAGACGAAAAAGCGGTTTGTTTGGTAATGGTTTCCGGCGGTTATCCTGGTCGTTACGAGACGGGCTTAGAAATTCGCAATCTGGATAAAATTAAAAACAGTATTCTATTTTTTGCAGGAGCTTCTCAAAAAGATGGCACAATTTTCACAAATGGTGGCCGCGTCCTCAATCTTGTGGCTACGGCGGCAACGTATGAAGAAGCACGCAAAAAGGTGTACGACGATGCAATTCCTGTTCAATTCGACTACGAATATTACAGAGAAGATATTGGGAAATTGTAAAATTCTCAACATAAGCCCTGGTTTTTCGGGGCTTTTTTATTTTTTTAGAAGCCATTTCCCGCTTTCCGCTGTATCTTTTGCTACGCAAAAGGATGCCGCTGCAATCGGGGCTAGTAACGAAGATACGTCAATATCATCAGTAGAAAGTAAAAAGTAAATTTCAAAATCAAAATTAAATATGCACAACGGAATTCTCATTTTAGATTTCGGATCACAATACAACCAACTTATCGCACGTAGAGTTCGCGAATTAGGAGTATATTCTGAGGTTTTACCTTTTAATACGCCACTTTCAGAAATTGTAAGTAAAAAACCGGTCGGAATTATTCTTTCTGGCGGACCAAGTTCTGTAAATTCCGAAGAGGCCAACTTGGTAGAAAAAGAACTCTTCGACGCTGGAATCCCAATTTTGGGAATTTGCTATGGAATGCAGCTTACAGCACATCTTCTTGGCGGATCTGTAAAAAAAGGTGTAAAGGGCGAATACGGAAAAGCAGAATTCGAAGTTTTACGTTCTAATCCCGTTTTAGCAGGAATTTCAAGAAAGTCAACTGTTTGGATGAGTCATTTCGACGAGGTAGAATCGGTTCCAGAAGGTTTTGAAATCTCAGGTCAATCCGACGTTATTGCTGCAATGGCCAACGAAAAGAAAAATATTTTCACACTTCAATTTCATCCTGAAGTTTCGCATACCGAAGAAGGCGCAAGAATTATCGAAAATTTTGTTTTCAATGTTTGTAAAGCGAAACAAAACTGGAAACTCACCAATTACATTGAAAGAACCGTTGCTGAAATTCGAGAAAAAGTAGGGGATCAAAAAGTAATTCTTGGGTTGTCTGGTGGCGTGGATTCCTCTGTTGCAGCAGTTTTAATTCACAAAGCGATTGGCGATCAGTTAACGTGTATTTTTGTGGATACCGGACTTTTACGTAAAGATGAAGGCAGAAAAGTAATGGAAAATTATGGCGAACATTTTCACATGAATATTAAAATGGTTGATGCCAAAAAACGTTTTATGCAAAAACTCGCTGGTGTCGCCGATCCTGAAGCCAAACGAAAAGCCATCGGAAATGAATTTGTTGCCGTTTTTGATGAAGAATCGCAAGCGATTGAAGGCGCCTCTTTTTTGGCTCAAGGTACTATTTATCCGGACGTCATCGAAAGTCAGTCGGTAAAAGGCCCTTCCGCAGTTATTAAATCGCATCATAATGTGGGCGGTTTACCAGAAGAAATGAAATTAGAACTTCTTGAACCTTTACGTGAACTGTTCAAAGATGAAGTTCGTAAAGTTGGAGAGGAATTGGGAATTCCTCATCATTTGGTGTATCGTCATCCATTTCCTGGGCCAGGTTTAGGAATTAGAATTTTGGGTGAAGTTGATGCCGAAAAAGTTACAATTCTTCAGGAAGCAGATGATATTTTTATTGAAGAACTTTATAAAAATAATTTGTACGAAAAAGTTTCCCAAGCTTTTGTAGTATTACTACCTGTGAAATCGGTTGGCGTAATGGGCGATGAACGTACGTATGAGTACACCGCTGTTGTTCGATCTGCCAACACTATCGATTTTATGACGGCGACTTGGAGTAAACTCCCGTACGAATTTCTGGAGTTGGTTTCCAATCGAATTATCAATGAAGTGCGAGGAATTAACCGCGTTACCTACGATATCTCCAGCAAACCACCAGCAACAATCGAGTGGGAATAGTAGAAAAGGAATAATATTTGGAGTCTGTATTGGGCTCCAATTTTTTTATAGTATGTTTCAACAATCTCAGCAAAAAATCAAACGCCTTTCGGTGTTGGTTTCCATTCTTTCAAAATACGGTTTTAATGAAGTTCTATTTAAAATGAACTTAAAATCCGATGTCCCACCAACAGATTCTGCTACAGCTCCTGTTTATGTTCGCATCAGAAAGGTTTTGGAAGATTTAGGACCTACTTTTATTAAACTTGGACAAGCGTTTAGCAACCGCGAAGATATTTTGCCAAAAGCGCTAACGGAAGAATTACAACATTTACAAGACCATACAAAATTTGCCGATATTAGTATTTATCAAGTTTTGGAAGATAATTTTGGCGACGTTTCAGAGTATTTCGCAGAGATTTCTACACAGCCGTTAGCATCTGCCTCAATTGCACAGGTGTATCGCGCAACCTTGAAGGATGGGGAAAAAGTGATTTTGAAAGTAAAACGTCCAGGAATTGAAGAAACCATTAAAGGAGATTTATTGCTACTGCGAGATTTGCAAAAAATTCTGTCCACCTATTTTGAGTTTGCCGATATTTTGAATCTTGAAGAAGCAGTTAATACATTTGAAAAATCGTTATTACAAGAACTTTCCTTAAATAATGAACGCGAAAATATCGAACGTTTTGCAGCGCAATTTAAGAACGATCAAAGAACGCACGTTCCCGATTTGTATCCTTATTTCTGTAATAATGATGTGCTTTGCATGGAATTTATTGAAGGTGCAAAATCCACCGACTTTACGTTTATAGAGAAACATCATTTAAATCCCTCTAAAATTGCAGAAACGGGATTACAATTATATTTAACGCAAATTATGGAGCACGGTTTTTTTCATGCCGATCCACATGCGGGAAATATTATGATTACCCAAGAGGGTAAAATTGTGTTTATCGATTTGGGATCAATGGGTACTTTATATGCAAAAGATCAGGAATTAATTGAAGATTTAGTTGTAAACCTTATTCTTAGAAATCCACAACAGCTCGTGTCAATTTTGAAAAAAATGGCGATTAGGATTGATGTGAAAGATGAAAAAAAATTGCAGGATGATATTCAAGAAATTTTAACAATGGTAGATTCTTCATCTTTAGAGAATTTAAAAATAGAAAACGTCATCCGAAAATTTAAAGAAATTCTTTTTGAAAATAAAGTAATTATGCCCAATTACTTTACGCTTTTGGCACGTGGAATTGGCTTAATTGAAAGTGTGGGAAGAACCTTAGATCCTAATATGAATTTGGTGAAAAGTGTGGAACCCTATATTTATAAAATTATGGCACAACGCTTAAATCCAAAATATATTCTCGGTAAAAGTTTTAAAAAAATGGGAGCATTGGGCAACGATCTTCATAATGTGCCAATTGAATTACGGAATGTTTTGCAGCAAATTCATTCAGGAAAATTAACAGTGAAAAGCACTATTCCTGAATTTGAAAAAACCAATCAAGTCATCAAAAGTTCGACGAAAGATCTTATTTTAGGAATGATACTTGCCGCAAATATGGTTGCTACATCGATTGTTTTTCTTGCAGAAAAAGGGCCAATGCTTGCTGAAATTCCTCTGTTTAGCATCTTTGGTTTTTTACTTTCGGTGATTTTGGCTGTGATTCTTTTGCTTCGAACATTAAGAAGATAGCTGAGTAGATAAAGAAAAAAACTACCATCAACGTTGCTGATAGAAGTTAAATTTTCTGTGATGATTTTCTTATTTTTCGCCTTCGTAAATTTTTACATCGCCTTTGTATAGTGCATTTTCATCAGATTTAAAGGTGTAGCTTTCTTTTTGATAAACGCCATTTTCGGATCGGTTTAAGATCACACTACCATTCACTTGCGGTATGTATAATTCGACTTTTGATTGATCATCATTGTATACAACATACGAATTGAAAACGGCTTCACCAGGTTGTAAACCTGTTGGCTTCAAAGCATGCCCAACTTTAAAAACTTGTATGCAGTTTTGTTTCAAATCGCTCCATTGCTGTCCTGCGGAACCTATACATCCGTGATCATCTTTATCATTTCCCACCAGAGTTGGATTTGAATTTTCTGTAGTGGTTTTGGTGTTGTTACAAGCTGCAAAACTAAATAGTGCTATGCTTAAAAGTATTGATTTTTTCATTATAAAAAATAGATTTGTGTTGATTGTTTTTAATTCCAATTTACCTTCAAATCTTTGAATTCCACTGTTGAACGGGTAAATTTAAGTTTGTTTTTCTTTGGTTCATTTCGTGTTTCAAATCTGAAAAGTTTAATGAATGCTGGCTCGCCTTTTACATCTTTAAACGTAAAATTGAATTGTATAGGAACATCCACAGATAAATCAGCACTTGTTGGTGACGATTTAAAATGATCAAATGCATATTGATTACCTTCTAAATCCACAAGCGTCATCTTTATAAATTGTACTAATTTTTGTTCGTCTTTAGCTTCAACTAAAAATGTACCAGTGATTGTTTTTTCTTTTTGGTTACCAGAAAATCGTAGAAATTTGAAATCATTATTTTCAAGTGTAAGCTGTACAAGTGGAGTGGTGAGTTCGACCGTTTTCTTCAGATAATCGTTTTCCGTTTGTAAAACTTTGTTTTCTTGCTTTAGATTTTCAAGCTGATTTTGCGCGCTCAAATTGCCGAAGAAGAAAAGTGACAAAAGTAAAATTGTGTTTTTCATCGTTGTTGGTTTTCACTTGATTAAAGATCATCTTTTTGATGATGAGTTGGAAGCTAAAATACAAATAATTTAGCTTTATGATTTTCTACAATTTTCTTTAAATGTTACTCAAGATTATAAATTTGAATTAGTCGAACATTCTGTTTTTTTCCGTACAATATACTTTCAAGGCGCATCTAATATTTATCAATAATCTTGAAATAGCATTACGCAATAGGTTTTAAGGATTTTTATATTTCCTACCTTTGTTTGAGTCTTTTAAAAAGTTAGAAGATTCGCTTCAATAATATGTTCAATTAAAAAGGTAATGGTATTGAAAAAAATTGTTAATAGTCAGAATATTTTTCTCTTTCTTTTAGTCGTAATGGTGGTTGCGGGCAAGTATATTCCGTATCGCGAAATTTATAATGAAGTTTTTAATCTTGAACAATTTATCGATTGGGGAATTGCAGGCATTTTCCTTTTGTATGGTTTAAAATTGAACCTCAAAGAAGTTATTCGTGATATTTCCAACTGGAAACTTCACCTTTTAGTACAATTCGGAACGTTTGTTTTGTTTCCGGGCTTGGTCTTGCTTTTTTACCCTTTGGCAAAAGACACGCCGTATTTCATTACATGGCTTACCATTTATTTTTTAGCGGCGTTGCCTTCAACCGTTTCGTCGTCGGTGGTGATGGTTTCTATTGCAAAAGGCAATATAACTTCGGCTATTTTCAATGCTTCTATTTCTGGATTAATCGGTATTGTGGTTACGCCATTGCTAATGAGCTTTTTTATGAAAGGAGATTACGCTGCAAATGAAAGTAATAACGAAATCATTATTCAACTTTTACTTAAGGTACTTTTACCAATTGTTTTAGGACTTTTGTTAAATCCTATTTTTAAAAATTTAATCCATAAATACAGTAAATGGATTGGAGAATTCGACCGATTTATTATTTTGCTAATTGTTTATGAAAGTTTCTCGAAAGCGTTTACTCAGAATATATTTTCATCGGTAACAGTACTCAATTTTGCGATTATTGCTGTTAGTTGTGTCGCTTTATTTTTTATCGTTTATGAAGTTCTAAAATTCCTTTCAAATAAATTGAATTTTAGTAGGGAAGATCGTATTACGACTACCTTTTGTGGATCTAAAAAATCATTGGTCCACGGCAGTTTATTTGTGATTGTTTTAGGAATTGCAGAAGATCAAAAAGTACTTTTTCTTCTTCCAATTATGTTGTACCACAGTTTTCAATTATTTTATGTGAGCTGGTTAGCAAACAAAATTTCGAAAGAAATAGAGTAATATAAATGAATTGTTGAAGTAAAATTTATAAAATATTATCAATCAACAAGTTAAATCCATATGTGTTGGATTTCATTGGTGAAAGGGTGAAATAACGAAGCAAAAAACGTGTAAGCAACATTTTGTATTCAATTGATACACTTATATTTATATCAGAAATTAAACCCATGAAAACTCAAGTTTAGCTTGTTCGTATTCGTAAATATGCTGCCCATTGTAGGCAGCATATTTGGTATTGATATGTATAATGTATTTTCTTATTGAATAAATCCTGCAGCAATAATATCATCATTTTTTCTAAGAATTAAAAAGTAGAGTAGGAGGGAGTTTTCGTTATCAAACTGAAAATCAAACTCATAATGTAAACTCTTTCCCACTTTAAATTCCTGAGAATGAAGAGTGGCTTTTAGATTATTGAGATCGAGTTTTAAGCTCAAAAGTTGAATTTCAGAAATATTCATTTTCTTTTTAAGCATCACCGATTTAGTAAACATCGCTTGCTCAGAAATGACGCATTGCGAGGCTACCTCAAATTTCCCAAATTGAAATTCTGTTAGAATTTTCATTGCATTTGGATCTTGTATTCCATTTTCAATTCTTCTTTTTCCCTTGATGGATTTGGTATCTAAATCTTTAATCTGCGTCATCACTTTTGCAAATTTTTGGTAGAGATATTTGTCTTCACAATCACCAATATAGGGTTTAAGCGTTTCCCGAATCAATTTCCCGGATTTGGAGCAATGGCCAAACTCTTGACTGTTTTCTTTAACTTTTTTATAGTTCGGATTATTTTCAAAACCTTCTTTACTGAAACCACTTTTCCTGCGTACCACAGGTACACCATTTAAATTGTAGAACACCAAATCTCCGATGCTCCCTTGGATTTCGACAAGACTTTTGTATTTCGCCATAAAGAGGATTTCAAGTTTCAAATGTACAATTTTCTTTCAATCTGTGGAAATTAATTGTAGTATAGTTAAAATATAGTTACAGCGTATTTGTAGTATAAATAAATTTAGTATATTTGTTTGGGTATTTTTTACGTTTATCTCGGAAGCTTATGGTAATGATCAATCAAATTTTAGTACTTTTGAAATCGCAAAAAAATAGTGCAGCAAAGGCGTTTATTTACAGTGTGGGAACAGCGTTAATCGTGGTTTCTTGTGGAACTTCAAAACCTGTTTCAAATGCGCGAAAACATACTCCTTCGAAATC
This sequence comes from Bacteroidota bacterium, assembly GCA_023422635.1. Lineage (GTDB taxonomy): Bacteria > Bacteroidota > Bacteroidia > Flavobacteriales > Weeksellaceae > JAFAGO01. The sequence goes on along the minus strand of JAFAGO010000029.1, from coordinate 33,593 downwards.
AGTAGCAAAACCTGTGGTACTTCGGGATCTTGATTCTGATTATTCTGGGAAAATTAGCAGTTCGGTGAAACGGATTTTAAATGACGCTGAACGTTATTTAGGAGTTCCGTATAAATATGGAGGTAATACGTCTTCTGGCTTTGATTGTTCTGGTTTTACAGTTAAAGTCTTTGAAGAAAATGCCTATCGTTTACCTCGCAGATCTGTAGATCAAGCGATGATTGGCGAGAAAGTGAATGTGAGTAAAATTCGTCCAGGAGATTTGGTTTTCTTCGCTACCGCAGGCGGAAGTAGGGTTTCGCATGTTGGCATTGTTCACGATGTTGGCGATGATGGCGAAATAAAATTTATTCACGCTTCAACTTCTAAAGGAGTGATCATTTCGTCACTCAATGAAAAATACTGGAATAAAGCATACTTGCACGCACAAAGAATTTTATAATAGTAAGAATAGAAATGACTTTACAACAAAAAATTGAAGCAGCTTGGGAGAACAGAGATCTCATTAAAGAAGAAGAATATCAAAATGCCATCCGCTCAGTAGTAGATTTGCTCGACTTTGGCGAATATCGTGTTGCTGAACCAACCGATAACGGATGGAAGGTAAATGAATGGATTAAAAAGGCAGTCGTACTCTACTTTCCGATTCAAAAAATGGAGACCATTGAAGTTGGTCCATTCGAGTTCCATGATAAAATTCCATTGAAAAAAGGCTATGCAGAAAAAGGGGTTCGCGTCGTACCTCATGCAATCGCAAGACACGGAAGTTACGTTGCTCCTGGCGTTATTATGATGCCTTCTTATGTGAATATTGGTGCACATGTAGATTCTGGAACAATGGTCGACACGTGGGCAACTGTAGGAAGCTGCGCGCAGATTGGTAAAGATGTTCACTTAAGTGGAGGTGTAGGTATTGGTGGGGTTTTAGAACCACTTCAAGCAGCACCAGTAATCATTGAAGATAATGTTTTTGTGGGATCAAGATGTATCGTTGTAGAAGGAGTACATGTTGAAAAAGAAGCCGTACTTGGAGCCAATGTTGTACTTACAGGTTCAACCAAAATTATTGATGTTACCGGCGATTCTCCAGTGGAAATTAAAGGCAGAGTTCCTGCACGTTCCGTAGTTATTCCTGGAAGTTATACCAAGAAATTCCCAGCAGGTGAATATCAAGTTCCTTGCGCGCTAATTATTGGAAAACGTAAAGAATCTACCGATAAAAAAACCTCTTTGAACGACGCTTTAAGAGAAAACAATGTAGCCGTTTAAAATTAGGACTATGGCAATCCCTAAGCATATTTTCCAAACGTTCAAAACCAAAAAATTACCTTGGTTAACTCGTCTTCATATCAATAATTTTAGAAGGAAAAATCCAGATTATCAGTACTTTCTGTATGATGACGCGGATATTGTAGAATTTCTAAAGAATGAATATCCTCAAAGATATCTAGATGCTTATAATCGATTAACAATCGGGGCGGCAAAAGCAGATTTCTTTCGGTATGCTATTTTGTATAAGAAAGGTGGAGTGTATTTGGATGTTGATAGCGGGATGACGAAACCTTTGAAGAAATTAATTCAGCAAGATGATGTCGCATTATTAAGTTATGAGCGTCATCCAATGTTCTTCGTTCAATGGGCGCTAATTTTCGATGCCGGTCATCCTTTTTTAGAAAAAACATTGGAGCTTATGCTTGATAATATTGAGCAGCACAGGTTTCCACATGATGTACATTCAACCACGGGACCAACCGTTTTTTCTAAGGCGATTAAATTATGTTTAGAGGAAAATCCTAATATTCCACATCGTATTTTTAATGGAATTGAATATAGAGGATATTTGAAATTTAAATATAAACTCGGTAAATTCTTTTTATATTCAAAAAAATCGGATCATTGGAAGAAAAAGCAATTGGTTACGGATATCATTAAACCGCTCGATTAACAATGAAAATTGCTTATGATGCCAAAAGGTTTTTTAATAATAATTCAGGTCTTGGAAATTATTCCCGGGACCTGATTCGTATTGTATCGAAATATTATCCTGATTATCAATATGTTTTATTGAATAACAGGAAGTCTGAAAAGGGAAGAGAAATTCTTCAAAATCCCAATGTTCAGTTTCATCAAACGCCAAAAGGAAGTTTCTCACGACAACTCAAAATGGGAATTGAAGCGCAGAATTTACATGCAGAAATTTTCCACGGACTTTCTGGTGAATTGCCTTTAAAATGGAACAAAAAACCAATTAAAAAAATCGTTACCATTCACGATTTAATCTTTGTTCGCTTTCCGAAATATTATTCTTTTTTTGATCGAAAAATTCATTTCTGGAAATTTAAAAAGGCAGCTAATACTGCGGATAAAATTATTGCGATTTCAGAGCAAACGAAGCAGGATATTATTCAGTTTTTAAAAGTCCCAGAATCAAAAATTGACGTGGTATATCAAGGTTGCCACGAAAGTTTTAAACAAGATTTTTCAGAAACTTTCTTAAACGAGATAAAAGAAAAATTCAATCTTCCTGACCGTTTTTTATTAAATGTCGGAACTATTGAAGAACGAAAAAACCTTCTTTCAGTTGTTAAAGCATTAAAAGAAACCAATATTCCATTAGTCGTAGTTGGTAAAAAAACTGATTATTGGAAGAAGATTGAAAAAGAATTCACGAAAAATAAAGTTGAAGTAAAACATCTTGAAAATGTTTCTATGACGGAATTGGCCGCGATTTATCGTTTGGCAGATGTATTTATTTATCCGAGTTTATTCGAAGGTTTTGGAATCCCAGTTATTGAAGCATTATATTCCAAAACGCCCGTTATTACAAGTAATCTGAGTTGTCTTCCAGAAGCTGGAGGTCCCGATTCTTGCTACATTGATCCTGACAATATTGGTGATATTCGTGCAAAAATTCTTTTTCTCTGGAACAATGAATCCGAAAGAAATCGTCGTGCAGAAAAAGGATTTGAATTTGTTCAAAAATTCAATGATGACAAAATCGCTTCAGATCTAATGAAAGTCTATCTTCAATAGATTCACAAAGTTTCGAAAACGACCTAGTATTTATTTTTTATCAAATGAATCCAAGTTTTTTTTCGTTCTTTTTTCATCAAAAAGAATAAAAATAATTTCCCTAAAAAAAGTTGCATATACAGAATTAATCTCTACATTTGTACCAATCAAAACGAAATGAAAAATTTAATTCTTATCCATCATCATCATTCTATCTAACCAGACGGAATGAATTTGTATTGAATTAAATCATAAAAGTATAACAACCGTCTGAGTTCTTCAGACGGTTTTCTTTTTCCAAAGAATTTCTACAAGCAAGAACTCAGGCATCATTTAAAAAATAAAAATGAGTACACTGAAAATTGCCATTCAAAAAAGCGGGAGATTGCTCGAGGATTCCCTTAAATTATTAAAAGATTGCGGCATTTCCTACAACGATGGAAAAGACCAACTGAAAGCAGCTGTAGATAATTTTCCGTTAGAGATTTTCTACCTTAGAAACTCCGATATTCCTCAATATTTGGAAGATGGAGTGGTGGATATTGCGATTATTGGCTCCAATCTTTTGGTAGAAACCGAGAAGAAAATTGACATTGTAGAATCTCTTGGTTTTTCAAAATGCCGTGTTTCTTTGGCGGTTCCAAAAGAAGTTGAAACTGATGAATTATCATTTTTTCAAGGGAAAAAAATTGCAACTTCCTATCCGAATACGCTATCTAAATTTTTAGAGAAAAATAATATTCAAGCGGATATTCACAAGATTTCTGGTTCTGTTGAAATTGCTCCAAATATTGGTTTGGCCGCAGGAATTTGCGACATTGTAAGTTCTGGAAGTACACTTTTTAAAAATGGACTTCGTGAAACAAAAACCATCTTAAAGTCCGAAGCGGTTTTAGCGAGCAATCAAAATTTATCCGATGAAAAAAAGGTGATTTTGGAAAAATTACTTTTTAGAATTCGAGCCGTTTTAAAAGCGAAAAAAAGCAAATATATTTTGATGAATGTTCCGAATGAGAAGATTGAAGAAGTTACCGAAATCCTTCCCGTTCTCAAAAGTCCAACCGTTTTGCCGTTAGCAGAAGAGGGTTGGAGTAGTATTCACTCCGTGATCGATGATACTCGTTTTTGGGAAGTAATTGACGAACTAAAACAAGCCGGAGCACAAGATATATTGGTGATTCCGATTGATAAAATGGTGATATAGAATCAAGTGCCAAGAGCCAAGAATCAAAACATTTTTTGTCATCCTGAGGTTCTCGAAGGATGCTTACTGAAAACTAAGAGAATTATGTAATATATTATGATCCTGAAATTCTCGAAGGATTTTTACTAAGAATCAAGAACTCAGACATTAGAATTTAGAAAAAAGAGGAAACAGGAATAAAAAGAATTAAGATGAATACCAACGTTTGTCATCCTGAGGCTCTCGAAGGATGCTTACTGAAAACTAAGAGGATTATGTAATCTATTATGATCCTGAAGTTCTCGAAGGATTTTAACTAGGAATCAAGAACACAGACATTAGAATTTAGAAAAAAGAGGAAACAGGAAAAAAAAGAATAAAGATGAATAGCAACGCTTGTCATCCTGAGGCTCTCGAAGGATTTTTTATCAAAAATTACAGATAACCATTAACCGATAACCGCCAACTATAAAAAATGAACATCTATAAATACCCCAATAAATCCGATTGGAACACCATCATTCAACGTCCCGTTTTGGAAAAGCAAAATCTTCGAGAAACGATTACCGAAGTTTTTTCGAAAGTTAAAAATGAAGGCGATAATGCGTTACAATATTACACCTCAAAATTTGATGGAGTAGAATTGAATGATTTTAAAGTTACGCCTGAAGAAATTGAAAAAGCAATCAATGAAGTTTCAGAAGAATTGAAAGCAGCAATTCAGCAAGCTAAAAGCAATATTGAAAAATTTCACCTTTCTCAAAAAGAAGAAATCAAGAAGATAGAAACCATTTCTGGAGTAGAATGTTGGCGAGAAAGCCGTGGAATTGAAAAAGTGGGGATCTACATTCCTGGCGGAACTGCGCCTTTATTTTCAACGGTTTTGATGCTCGCAATTCCTGCAAAAATTGCGGATTGTAAAGAAATTATCTTGTGTTCGCCAGCTGATAAAAATGGAGAAATTAATACTTCTATTTTGTACGCTGCGAATCTTTGCGGAATTACAGAAATCTTCAAAATTGGAGGTTCACAAGCGATTGCCGCCATGAGTTTAGGAACAGAGACCATTCCGAAAGTCTATAAAATTTATGGACCAGGAAATCAATATGTAACGGCTGCAAAAGAATTTTCTACGGAATTGGGCGTTGCGATTGATATGCCTGCTGGTCCAAGTGAAGTTTTGGTGATTGCTGATGGGCAAGCGGTTCCAGAATTTTGTGCTGCGGATTTGCTTTCTCAAGCGGAACACGGAGCGGATTCTCAAGTGATTTTTATTGCGACGGATGAAAGAATTTTTAAGGATACACTTACCGAATTAGAAAATCAATTAGAGCAACTTCCAAGAAAACAACTCGCAACGAAAGCGATCGAAAATAGTCGATTTATTTTGCTTGAAACACTTGATGAAGCTTTTGAATTAAGCAATTTTTATGCTCCGGAACATTTAATTTTAGCTATCGAAAATGCTGAAAATTGGACCAATAAAATACAAAATGCAGGTTCGGTTTTCTTGGGAAATTATTCTTGTGAAAGTGCAGGAGATTACGCAAGTGGTACCAATCACACGTTACCAACAAACGGTTTTGCTAGAAATTACAGCGGTGTTTCTTTAGATTCATTTGTGCGAAAAGTGACCTTTCAAAAACTGACCAAAACGGGAATTCAAAATTTGGGAAAAACCATCGAAATTATGGCTGAAGCGGAAGGTTTGTTCGCGCACAAAAATGCAGTTTCTGTTCGATTAAAATCTTTACAACAATGAGTAATACTATCAATATTCAATCTTTAGTTCGGAAAAACATTCTGAATTTGAAACCCTATTCCAGTGCGAGAGATGAATTTTCTGGAGCAGAAGGAACTTTTCTGGATGCCAACGAAAACCCTTTCGGAACGCTGAATCGTTATCCAGATCCGTATCAGAAACAGTTGAAATCAGAGATTTCCAAACTAAAAAATATCAACGTAGAAAATATTTTTTTAGGAAATGGTAGCGATGAAGTGATCGATTTATTATTCCGAATTTTCACGAATCCTGGAAAAGATGAAGCATTAACTTTCACGCCAACGTACGGAATGTACGAGGTTGCAGCCAATATTAATGATGCTGAATTGCTTCAAATTCCTTTGGATGATGATTTTCAAATTTCAGTTGATGAAAAATTGAAAAACACCCTTCAAAATGAAAACTTAAAACTCGTTTTTATTTGTTCGCCCAACAATCCTACAGGAAATTTAATTCAAAAGAATGCAGTTGATTTTATTCTTGAAAATTTTGGCGGAATTGTCATTATTGATGAAGCGTATATCGATTTTGCAATTCAAGAATCTTGGATTTCTCAACTTGAAAAATATCCTAATTTGGTCGTGATGCAGACATTTAGTAAATATTGGGGTTTGGCTGGTTTACGTGTTGGAATGGCGTTTTCCAATCCTGAAATTATTCAATTATTAAACAAAGTAAAACCGCCATACAATATCAGTATTTTGAATCAAGAAGCCGTTTTGAAAACATTGGAAAATGCTTCTGAAATTCAGCAACAATTAGTATTAATATTGAGTGAAAGGGAAAATTTGATTTCAGAATTAAATCAATTAGAATTAGTGAAAAAAATCTATCCAACAGATGCGAATTTTCTTTTGGTAGAAGTGGAAGATGCAGATGATCTGTATCAATATTTGGTCGATGAAAAAGTGATTATTCGCAATCGAAATTCTGTTGTGAAAAATTGTGTAAGAATCACAATTGGAACTCCAGAAGAAAATAAAAAACTCATCGAAAGTCTTCAAAAATTTAAGTAAAAATGAAAAAAGTATTATTTATAGATCGCGACGGAACTTTGATTGAAGAGCCAAAAACGGATTTTCAAGTGGATTCTTTGGAAAAGTTGGAATTTCTTCCTGGCGTTTTTCAAAACTTGGCGAAAATAGCGAAAGAATTGGATTATGAATTGGTGATGGTGACCAATCAAGATGGTTTGGGAACCGATAGTTTTCCGACAGAAGATTTTGAAAAACCACAAAAAAAAATGCTTCAAGCATTTAAGAATGAAGGAATTGAATTTGCAGATATTTTCATTGATGATTCTTTTGAACACGAAAATAAATCAACTAGAAAACCTGGAACTGCACTTCTTGGAAAATACATTTACGGAAATTATGACCTTGAAAATTCGTACGTAATTGGAGACCGAAAAACAGATGTTCAACTTGCTAAAAATTTAGGATCAAAATCTATATTTATTTCTGAATCAACTTTTGAAGATGCGACGTTAACAACGAATTCTTGGTGGGAAATTTATCAGTTTTTAAAAGCTGAACCAAGAAAAGCAGTTGTAAAAAGAACGACTAAAGAAACCGATATTTTCATTGAAGTGAATTTGGATGGAAGCGGAAAAGCCGAAATTTCGACAGGTCTAAATTTCTTCGATCATATGCTGGATCAAATTGCAAGACACGGAAATTTAGACTTAAAAATAAAAGTAAATGGCGATCTTGAAGTGGATGAACATCACACCATTGAAGATACAGGAATTGCTTTAGGAGAAGCGATTATACCTGCTTTAGGAAGCAAAAAAGGAATTGAACGTTATGGATTTTTATTGCCAATGGATGATTGTTTAGCACAAGTCGGAATTGATTTTGGAGGACGACCTTGGTTGGTTTGGGAAGTAGATTTCACGCGGGAAAAAGTGGGAGATGTGCCGACAGAAATGTTTCAACATTTTTTTAAATCGTTTACCGATTCTGCAAAATGTAATTTGAACATCAAAGCAGAAGGCGAAAATGAACATCACAAAATTGAATCGATTTTTAAAGCATTTGCAAAAGCCATTAAAATGGCAGTGAATCAATCGGATTCTAATTTTAATTTGCCTTCAACGAAAGGAATATTGTAAAGAGTCCAAAGTCCTATTGCAGACGGTACTATCGTTAAACTTACTTTTTTTAATCAAAAAATACAATTAAATAAAAATACATTATACTTTGTACATTTTACATAATACAAAAAGAATGGTTGCCATTATAAAATACAACGCCGGAAATGTAGAATCCGTGCAAAATGCTTTGTTTCGACTCGGAGTTGAATCGAAAGTTACTGATGATTTTGAAGAAATTAAAAATGCAAAAAAGGTGATTTTCCCTGGAGTTGGAGAAGCTTCTTCTTCGATGAATTATCTTCGAAATGTAGGATTGGACAAATTAATTCCGACTTTGAAACAACCCGTTTTAGGAATTTGTTTAGGTCAACAATTAATGTGTCAAAATCTAGAAGAAGGAAATGTGAAAGGTTTAGGCATTTTCGATATTGATGTAAAGTTGTTTGCTTCCAAAGATATTGTTCCGCATATGGGATGGAATAATTTGAAAAACTTGAAAGGACCTTTATTAGAAGGAATTTCAGAGGAAGAAAATGTCTATTTTGTTCATAGTTTTTATTGTGAAAGTTCGAAATATTGCGTTGCAGAATGTGATTATATTCTAAATTTTGGAGCTGCACTTCAAAAAGATAATTTCTTTGCTACGCAATTTCACCCTGAAAAATCTGGAAAAACTGGAGCGAAAATATTGAGTAACTTTTTACAAATAGGAAAATAATAGATTTAGAGATTTGAGACATAGAGACAAGAGACTTAGAGATGTAATCATATTTTTAAATCTCATATTTGAAAGTCTCTAATCTCCCCATATCCTAATCACCAAACAAAAAATATGAGAATCATCCCTGCAATAGACATCATCGACGGAAAATGCGTAAGGCTTTCCAAAGGTGAATACGACACCAAAAAAATATACAACGAAAATCCATTAGAAGTAGCCAAAGAATTTGAAGCGAACGGATTTCAATTTCTGCATTTGGTGGATTTAGATGGAGCAAAAGCCAAACACGTCATCAATCAAAAAGTATTGGAAAATATTGCTTCACATACTAATTTAAAAGTTGATTTTGGTGGAGGAATTAAATCAAAAGAAGATGTTGAACTGGCTTTTAATTCTGGCGCAAAGCAAATTACGTTGGGAAGTATTGCCGTTCAGAATCCAACATTTTGTTTAGAAATGCTTGAAAAGTATGGTTCTGAAAAAATTATTCTTGGAGCCGATTGTTTAGACCGCAAAATAAAAACTTCAGGTTGGTTGGAAGAAAGTGATTTGGATGTGGTAGATTTTATTTCAGACTATCAAAAAAAAGGAATTCAGAATGTGATTTGTACCGATATTTCAAAAGATGGAATGCTGGAAGGTCCATCAATAAAGCTTTATGAAGAAATTTTAGCGCAGTCAAAAATTAATTTAATTGCAAGCGGTGGAATTTCAAATATTGATGATGTAAAGAAAATGAAAGAAATCGGCTGCTTCGGGACAATTATCGGAAAGGCGATTTATGAAGGAAAAATTCTTCTAAAAGAATTAGAGAATTTTTAGAACCCTTCGTAAACCTCAGGGTGACAACGATGGTAGAAATATTTGTGATAAATTTTGTCATGCTGAGGCTCTCGAAGCGTGATTACAGAAACCCTTCGAGAACCTCAGGGTGACAAATGGTAAAAAGATAGTGATAAATATTGTCATGCTGAGGCTCTCGAAGCATCAAAACAAGAATCTTTCAATAATAGAAAAATATAAATCGTGCTTAAAAAAAGAATTATTCCGTGTTTGGATATAAAAGACGGACAAACCGTAAAAGGCGTTAATTTCGTGAATTTGATTAATGCTGGAGATCCGGTAGAATTGGCGAAAAAATACGAAGATCAGGGTGCAGATGAATTGGTTTTTCTCGATATTACGGCAACAGTAGAGAAAAGAAAAACCTTCGTCGAACTCGTAAAAAAAATCGCTCGAGAATTGAGTATTCCTTTTACAGTTGGTGGTGGAATTTCTTCAGTGGAAGATGTGCGAAAGTTGTTGAATGCCGGAGCTGATAAAATCAGTATCAATTCTTCAGCGGTAAAAAATCCTCATTTAATTCAAGAATTATCTGATGAATTTGGGAAACAATGCGTTGTGGTTGCGATTGATACTCGTTTCGTGAATGGAAAAGATATTGTTCACATAAAAGGTGGAAGAGAAGCCACAGATTTGGAAACGTTAGCGTGGGCAAAGAAAGTCGAAGAATTGGGAGCAGGAGAAATTTTGCTCACTTCAATGGATGCAGATGGAACGAAAGCTGGCTTTGATTTGAGAATTACAAAACTGATTTCAGAAACAGTTAATATTCCGATTATTGCTTCTGGTGGAGCTGGAAAATCTGAAGATTTCGAAGAAGTTTTCAACAAAACAAAAGCAACTGGAGCTTTGGCTGCAAGTATTTTTCATTTTGGTGAAATTCCAATTCCTAAATTGAAGAATTTTTTGAATCAGAAAAATATTGCGGTTAGACTTTAAATTATCAAATAAGAAAACATTAAAAATTAATAAAAAATGAAGTTAGATTTCGAAAAAGGTGATGGATTGGTTCCTGTGATTATTCAAGATAACAGAACATTACAAGTTTTGATGCTGGGTTACATGAATGAAGAAGCTTTTGAAAAAACCCAAAATGAGGCAAAAGTAACCTTCTTTAGCCGTTCCAAAAATAGATTATGGACGAAAGGTGAGGAGTCTGGAAATTTTCTCTATGTGAAAGATATTAAAATTGATTGTGATCAGGATGCAATTCTTATAAAAGTTGTGCCGGAAGATGTGGTATGTCATACCGGAAGTTTCAGTTGTTTTGGGGAAAAAGAAAACAAAGGGTTTTTGTACCAACTTCAAGAAACCATTTCGGAAAGAATCGATTCGGATAATCCTAAATCCTATACCAATAAACTCTATAAACGGGGAATAAATAAGGTCGCACAAAAAGTGGGCGAGGAAGCGGTGGAAGTCGTTATTGAAGCTAAAGATAATAATGATATCCTCTTTAAAAATGAAGGTGCAGATTTGCTCTATCATTTTTTAATTCTACTCAAAGCAAAAGGATTTACATTGGAAGATATTGAGCAAGTTTTGCGCGAAAGATCAGAATGAGAAAAACCGCCGTGTGGCGGTTCTTTTATTTATTCAACGATAATTTTTTTGTTAATTTTTTCTCCTTTGAGTCGAATGGTCACCAAATAATTTCCAGATTTTAAAGATGAAATATCGATTTTCGAATCACTTTTCTTCTCCATTAAAAATCGTCCAGAAAGATCATGAATTTCAATCGAGAAATCGCTTAGTTTTGATTCATCAATCTGAAAATGAAGAACATCCTTCGCAGGATTTGGGTATATTTTTATCGATTCTAAAGCATTGGTTGAGAGATTTGACGTAGAAAGGTTTTCAGAACTTGCTATCGCGAAATGTTGTGCAGCACCAACAGCTGCTTTTGCGATCTGATACACATATTCTTGGTCTAAATTTTCTAAAACATCCTGCATCGAGTGTGCGTACGGACTATAATGGTATTCGAAAAAACCGGTGATAATTTCTCCATTTTCTTGAAAAGGAACATAATCTGTTCCGTAAGCAGGATCAAAATCTGTTTCTAAATCCGAATATAATTCAGTAACCGCTGCAAGTTGATGAGCCATTTCAGAAGAAGCCGAATTATTAGCATAAGGTGAGCTTTGGTCGACATCACAATAAATAATGGAATTATCTTGGCCGGCGATTCCTCCAACTTCATCAATATTGAAAACCACTTTAATATCCATTTTCGGGCTTGTGGCATTTACAATATCATCTACATAAGCGTAGCTTCCCAATAAGCCTTGTTCTTCTCCAGAAAAATTAATGAATTTAATGGAATATTCGGTAGGTACCTCTTTTAAAATTCGAGCAACTTCCAAAATAATAGAAGTTCCTGTACCGTTATCATTTGTTCCTGGACCAACGATCGAATCGAAGTGGCCGCAGATTATCACAAATTGATTGGGGTAAACCGTTCCTGTTTTGGTAAGAATCAAATTCTTTGAACTCACCGTTTGTCCTTGTCTTGAGAAGCTGAAAGTATGTTCAGATATTTGATCTTCAGAATAGCCAAAACTTAGGTATTTGTTCTTAATCCACTCGCGTGTATTATTATTGGCTTCATTTCCGGTGGTTTTTACGCCTAGATTTTCAAATTCTTGAAGTAAAGTAGTAATATTGTTTTGGGTAACATCATTTGCACGATCTTGATACGTTTGGATAAAGGATTGTGAAAACGTTACCATTGGTAAAAGAATAGAAGCTAAAAGTGTAGATTTTTTCATAGTTTAAGAAAAGAAATAAAAAATCAAATTTAAATAAAAAATCCTGAATTTTATTCAGGATTTACTATTGATAACAAAAAATGTTGATACTTATTTTACTTGGTCTACAACAGCTTTGAAAGCTTCAGGATGATTCATTGCAAGGTCTGCAAGAACTTTTCTGTTTAGCTCGATGTTGTTCTTTTTAAGAGCTCCCATGAATTGAGAGTAAGAAAGTCCATGTTCTCTAGCACCTGCATTAATACGGGTAATCCAAAGAGCTCTGAAGTTTCTTTTCTTTTCTTTTCTACCGCGATAAGCATATTGCATTGCTTTTTCAACGGCGTTTTTAGCAACGGTCCAAACGTTTTTTCTTCTTCCGTAGAAACCTTTTGCTTGCTTAAGTACTTTTTTTCTGCGCGCTCTAGACGCTACAGCGTTTACTGATCTTGGCATAATAAATTTTTGTTTTTTTGAAAAGGGCGGTAATACTTACTATTACACTTAGGTGCTCCGTTTCAGGGTTAACTTTTAATTGAATTTTTTTGAATTCTTATAAACCGATATTGATTTATAAAAACTACTTAATTGCTAATTGACGCAATACGCTTTTTTCGTCCACATTAGCAACATAAGAAGTTGACGTAAGATTTCTCTTTTGTTTCGTTTCTTTTTTAGTCAAAATGTGGCTTTTAAAAGCATTTTTTCTTTTAATCTTACCTGTTCCAGTAAGTTTAAAACGCTTCTTAGCACCTGATTTCGTTTTTAATTTTGGCATTGTTCTGCTTTTTGCTTTTTGTTATCAATAATTTTTTCAAATGATTTTAAAATCATTATCAAGTTTGCAAATTTACAAAAAAGATGTGGATTACACCTAATTTTGTTTCGTATAAAACTTAAAATATGGATTAAAATAGCGAAAAGGTCATCCTTTCAGGAAAACCTTTTTTTGTTGCTATATACTTAACTCTATTTGGCTGGTTTTTTAGGGCTCATCATCATGATCATTCTTTTCCCTTCCAGTTTTGGCATTTGGTCAACCTTTCCAACATGTTCTAAATCTTGAGCTAATCTTAATAACAAGATTTCGCCTTGATCTTTAAACACAATGGAACGCCCTTTAAAGAATACATAGGTTTTTAGTTTTGAACCTTCCTCCAAGAATTTTTCAGCGTGTTTCTTTTTGAAATCGTAATCGTGATCATCGGTTTGTGGACCAAAACGGATTTCTTTTACAACAACTTTTATTTGTTTTGCTTTAAGTTCTTTTTGTTTCTTTTTTTGCTCGTACAAGAATTTTTTATATTCCAATATACGGGCAATGTAAGGTTCTGCCTTATCCGAGATTACAACCAAATCCAAATCCTGATCCTGAGCGATTTGTCTGGCTCTTTCGATAGGGTAAACCCCAGGCTCCACGTTGTCGCCTACTAATCGAACTTCTCTGGCTCTAATTTTTTCGTTAATCTGGTGTAGGTCTTCCTGAACAGGTCGGCGCATTGGGCCTCTTCCTCTGTTGTTAAATCTCTGTGCTATTGTAGTATAATTTTAAGGTTAATTTCTTTCTTTTATTGTTTTTGAGATGTTAATCATCTCTATTTATTACTTCCCGAATTCAAATCCGGTATCGGCGGCTTTATGAAAATAGGTTGAAAATTCTTCAATAGTCATTTCTCCTAAATCACCTTCGCCTCTTCTTCTTACAGAAACAGTGCCATTTTTCTCTTCATTTTCGCCAACAACGATCATAAATGGTATTTTCTTAAGTTCTGCATCACGGATTTTCTTACCCGTTTTTTCGTTTCTTTCATCTATCAATCCGCTAATATCGTAATTTTCCAATAATTGTGAAACATTTTTAGCATAATCCACATATTTTTCGCTAATTGGAAGGATGATATATTGATCTGGCGCGAGCCATAATGGGAAATCTCCCGCTGTATTTTCGATTAAAATAGCAATGAAACGCTCCATTGAACCAAACGGCGCACGGTGAATCATTACTGGTCTGTGTTTTTCGTTATCGCTTCCGGTATACCACAAATCAAAACGTTCTGGAAGGTTGTAATCTACTTGAATGGTTCCCAATTGCCAACTTCTTCCGAGTGCATCTTTCACCATGAAATCCAATTTTGGACCGTAGAAAGCGGCTTCACCATATTCTACAATGGTTTTTAAACCTTTCGCTTTTGCTGCGGTGATAATGGCATCTTCTGCTTTTTTCCAATTTTCATCAGATCCAATGTACTTTTCTTTATTTTCTGGATCACGAAGTGAAACTTGAGTAACGAAATCTTCGAAACCTAAAGATCGGAAAACGTACAAAACCAAATCAATGGTTTTTTCGAATTCTTCCAATAATTGATCAGGTGTACAAAAAAGGTGTGCGTCATCTTGAGTAAATCCACGAACTCTTGTTAAACCGTGTAATTCCCCAGATTGTTCGTAACGATAAACGGTTCCGAATTCTGCATATCTTTTTGGAAGATCACGGTAACTCCATTGTGAAGTTTTGTAGATTTCACAGTGGTGTGGGCAGTTCATAGGTTTCAGCATGAATTCTTCGCCTTCGTTTGGCGTTTTGATGGGTTGAAAGCTGTCTGCTCCATATTTGTCCCAATGCCCAGAAGTAACGTACAATTCTTTTGCTCCAATATGTGGAGAAATTACGAATTCATAGCCTGCTTTTTTCTGTGCTGCACTCAAAAAGTTTTCGAGCTTTTTTCTTAAAGCGGCTCCATTTGGTAACCATAGAGGTAGTCCAGCACCTACTTTTTCTGAAAACGCAAAAATTCCAAGTTCTTTTCCTAATTTACGGTGATCTCTTCGTTTTGCTTCTTCAAGTCTTTCCAGATATTCGGTTAATTCTTTTTGTTTTGGAAATGAAATTCCATATACTCGAGTTAATTGCTTGTTTTTTTCATCACCTCTCCAATAGGCGCCTGCAGCATTAAGAATTTTGGCTGCTTTTACAATTCCGGTTGAAGGAATGTGGCCACCGCGACAAAGATCAGTGAAGTTATCGTGCGTAACGAAAGTAATTTCGCCATCGGGCAGATTTTCAATTAATTCTGTTTTATAAGGATTTTCAGCATACACTTTCAATGCTTCAGCTTTAGAAACAGGGTATTTATTGAAAGTGACATCTTTTTTGGCGTTTTCGAGCATTTTTTTCTCGATTTTTTCGAAGTCCTTTTCGCTTAACGTTTCGTCACCAAAATCTACATCATAATAAAAACCATTTTCAATTGGTGGGCCAATGGTTAGTTTTGCATGAGGATAATAGTCTAAAATTGCCTGCGCTAGTAGGTGTGCTGAAGAATGCCAGAATGCTTTTTTTCCCATTTCATCATTCCAGGTAAGAAGCTGAAGCGTAGCATCTTTCTCAATGGGTGTCGTGACTTCAACTTGGGTGCCATCTACTAATGCAGAGATGGTGTTTCTCGCAAGTCCTTCACTAATTGATTTCGCTACTTCAAGCGGAGTTACTCCACTGTTAAATTCTTTAATGCTTCCGTCGGGAAGAGTTATTTTAATCATCTTTTTACGCTGAAATTATAAGATGCAAAAATAATCATTTTTTTACTGTAAGAAAAAAGAATTTTAGTTTGGAAATGCTTTATTAGTGAAATTAGATGTATTTTATTTGAAATTTTGAAAACTTGAGGGCTTCCTAAGCACAAATCCAAGTGAACTGAAATAAAAAGAGCCACCATAAATTAGGCGGCTCTAAATATTCATTTACCTCAGATTTATTTTTTGATAAATTTTTGAGTGATTGTGTTGCTTGCATTATCGGCAAGTTCGATAATATAATTTCCTGAAGCAAGCTTAGTAGTGTTCACTTTTTTATCTGCAGATTTGCCAACTAATACCAATTGTCCGGCTGTGTTATACACTTTATAGCTAAATTCTCCTGAAACTTTTGTTTTGATATTGATGACATCTTTAACAGGATTAGGGTATAAAACAGTTGCTCCGTTTGCAGCGATACCAGCTGTTCCTAAAGATTCATCTACAATGTTAATGGTATAATCTTCTACTTGCCCGTAAGTGAAAGTTCCGCATGGATTGCTTGGCGTTTGATTGAATTTTAAGATTACTCTCATTCGAGTAGAACCAAGGGTTGCGGTTTCTGGGATTGTAATTTCACCCACAATTGGCGTGGTGTTACTTGGAGATTTAGAGAATACCAATTCTCCGGCATCTGTAAATAATCCATTATGGTTTAAATCAATATACACGGCGTATCCTTCGGAATACTGCAAAGCAGTCCAAAATGGGGTAATGGTTATTTCATTGGTTGAACCTAATTGCACATCTGTTGAAAGATAAGTGAAATCCTCATAACCGGATGTTCCGGTGCTTGGATTGTCGATATCGACAAATTGTACTCTTCCAATCCTTTCATCACCTGCATTATTGGAAGAAGAGGTACAGTAGTCTGGAGTATCGGTTGTTGTAACCTCTACAACATTGCTTTCAGTTGAAATGTTATCATAAGCATCGGAAGCTTTTACATAAAATTCATAAGTAGTATTGGTGGCGAGACCTGTAACAACATAGCTTAGTGTATTCTTATTTACTGTACCTGTTAAATTTCCATCTTTATAAATGCTGTATGAACCTATTCCGTTTTCATCCGTCGCTGCAGTCCAAGATAGAGTAGTTGATGAACCTGTTGTGTTAGTTGCGGAAAGATTTGATGGTGCAGATGGTGCGGTTACATCTGGTGGCCAAACATATTTTGGACCTAAACCAACGGCATAAAATGCATTTTGGGTTGCTTTATGCTCTTCGGAGTTTTCACCGAAAAGATCAATGGCTGATTGTACCCCATAATCTCTTGCGTTCTGATAATCGGAATTGGAAGTTAAATATTCTGTTTCAAGGCGATATGCAATTTTCGCTGCTTCGTCAATTCCGATTCCGTCAACTGCAAATTCGTCTCCAAGGTCATTTGTTCCTGATTTTCCTTCAGAAAGAACATAGAACCAATGGTTAATTACACCGCTATTGGTATGTACACCACAATAATCATTTAACCAACTTGGTGAAGCGCAACCTTCTTCTACTGTTGCTGCGGACCAGTACGTACCTCTGTAGGTATCGGGTTGGTTGGAGAATCCTACATTAGGATTACTCATCGATCTTAAATAATAAGGTGAAACTTTGGTAATATCTTCTCCAATTAGATAGGTGTCTTTTTCTGGTGCGTACGTAAATTCAGCGGCTGCGCCCCAAATATCGGAAAGTCCTTCATTTAAAGCACCTGATTCTCTTTGATATAATAACTGCGCGGTAGATCCACAAACACCATGTCCAAGTTCGTGAGCCGTAACGTCGAAAGCGGTAAGCGGTGTAAAGTACGTAGCGCCATCGCCATACAACATTTCGCTGCCTGACCAATAGGCGTTGTCTTCGCCAGATAAGTAATGCACATAACTTTTCAAAATTCCTCCATTACCGTTGTAACTATCTCTTGAAAATTTGGTTTTAAAGTAATCGTACGTTTTTTCCACTCCCCAATGGGCATCTAAAGCAACATTATCATAGGTGCTATTATCGTGTTCTTCTGCAGTCCAATTATTGTCGTCATCAGTAAATTCAACTGCTGATCCGAGTGCAGAACCTTTTTTGAGGTTGAACGTATGAACGCCATTTCCTCGTGTGGTATCGTGAAGGATATAGTTTTCGTTTTCGGTAACAAATGTGGTTTCAATTTCTTTAGTGCCACTATATCGTGTTTCAGCATTTCCTGTATTTAAAAGTGTTGGGAAAACAATTGCTTTTGCTTCTTTCTGAATTCCTGAAAAATTCGGAACTGAAGGCGCGTTAAAACTTGTTTTTCTTGCGTGCTTCATAATGGGATCGATTGCCAAAACTCTTCCTGTAATTGCATCAACATATACATTATCTCTTGTAAGTGGTTGCGCAGCATAAATATCAAACTTATAGGTAAGGTAGATAATGTACGAGCCATCACTTTGCAAAAGGGGAATGTACACGAGTTCACCTTGCGGTTTTTTGTAGTCGTTATTTGCAGTATATTCTAAATCCTGCCACATGTACTTTTCGGCACCAATGTTTTTAATAGCTGCGTCGAAAGCTGCAGCCGCGCTAATTTGTGGCGTAGTATAATGAGAAACTTTTTGAAAAACTTCTCCGTTCATGCTGGAAAGTTTTCCTTGTTTGTAGTGCAGGTTGTAATTTCCGCCTTCTACCTTTATCCCTTTATAGTAGAGTTGGTATTTTTCTTCGTTGAATTTTCCTGTAAAATCTTGAGACGAACGTGCAAGCTTTAATTCGAAGCCGGGTGTTAATTTTAGTACATCTTTAAAAATTTCTTTCGCTGAAGAAGAAGTAATACTTGAATTTGCTTTAAAGGTAACTAAACTTACATTTCCATTGTTTTGTGTGATTTTTTTCTCAACATATTGTTGAGCATACATTAAATTAGGAATTCCCGAAAATAAACCAAGAATCCCAATACAGAATAGTTGTTTTTTCATTGACAGTTTTTTACATTAGTGAGGTAAAGGTACGGAATATTCGTTATAATTCATCGCTAAATTGCTTTTTGTGATGAATTGAAACAGAAGATGTGATTTTGATTCCTAAAACACAAAGGTTTTCGATTGTGTTTAGAATGGTTCAAATTAAGGAGGCGATTGACAAAGATTGTAAACAAAAAAAGATGACATTTTGATGGTCATCTTGTATTGTGTATATGAACTAAAATTTTAAAGTAGAAGTGAAGGATTGAATGTGCCTGTTTGATCTTCAATTGTGTAATTGAGTGCTTTTGCCAGAACAAAGATTTGATTTAAGTTCTCAATTAGTTGTTCTTTACCTTCTTCCTTCAGTTTATTTTGATCTACTTGTTTAATCGCATTGGCTTTTGAAGTTTCAGTAACCTTTTTAATTTGTGCCTCATCAATTCTATTGAAAAAAGAATCGTTTAACGATTTGATTTCAACGTTTGGTGTAATTCGAATATCTGCTTCGGGAAGCGATTCTATAATTAATTTTTTATTGATTGAATCTACCTTGAGTTTCATTTTATTTAAATCGTAAGAAACCTGAGCATTGGTTTTCGTAAAGGTTACAATTTCATTATCCGAAACATTTCTTCCTAAAATTTGGTAGGCAACTTTTGTTTTTTGTAGTCCGCTAAAATCTTGTTCTAAAACAACCATTTTATTCATTTTCGTAATTTGATTGGTAAGAATAAAATAGTCTGTATTTTCTTTCTTGTCCGATAACGCAGGAATTTTACGAAGGACGAAAAATAGGAGCAACATTACTGCAACACCCAAAAAGAAATAGAGTAGAGGTTTAAGATTTTTCAAAATTATTTAAATAAGGTTTTAATTGATTTGTCGTCTTTTTTTATAATGTCCAGAAGGTCGCGTTCCAACCATCCGGAATTCGGAGACTCCACAATTCTTCCAATTTCCTTGCCATATTTTTTCACGATAATGGTAGGTACTTTTTGAATGTTATAAATTCCTTCTTCGCCACTTGGGGATTCTTTTTTGCGGTTTACAGCGATTAGAGTAACTTTGTTTTCTGGGTACTTGATTTCTTCAAGAATTTTCATCAAGCGAGGCACTTCACGATGACTGTCGCTGCACCAAGTTCCCATTACCACAACAATGTTATAGGATTTTAGCTTTTCTTTTTTAAGTTCATCAATACTTTTTTTATCCATTTGATATTCGTCATGCTCTGGCGAGTACCAATCGCTGTAAGGCGTATTTAGCAATTGATTTTTGGTTTGCGTTCCCAACAACATTTTATCGCCATCTTTTGTTTCCACTTCGCGGTTAACAATTACTTTATTAACGCCACAACTTTGCATAAAAAAGGCCGTAGCTCCTGCAAATGCGATGATTTTTAGAAAATTTTTCATTGTTTATTTTTCAAGAATGGTTTTTAAATCGGCAGGAGAATAGTATTTGTTTTTCAGTACTTTATTGTCTTCTTTGCGATGTACGTTAATTTTATTTCCTGAAACTTCAGCATACGCTTCTTGTCCTTTTTGTTGATACATTTCTATTGTTTCATCAGCTTGTTGCTGATTATCGCAAGCTTTCGACATGTTTGAACGTTGCACTTCATTGAATAACTCTACAAATTTATTTCCCAAACCAAATTCAAGAACGGCGCCGCTGAGAACATATTGTAAATCGCAAAGTGCATCTGCAACCTCAACTAAATCATTATTATCAATAGCTTCTTTAAGTTCATCGAGTTCTTCTTGTAGAAGTTTTATACGTAGTGAACTTCTTTCTTTTGAAGGAATTTGAGGAACGTCCAGAATAGGAGCATTGAAAGTTTTATGAAATTCAGCAACTTGATTCAAACTGTCTATTTTATCCATTTTTCTAATTAAAATTTGGAACAAATATAACCGAATATTTTGGGATGTAACTTTTAAAGTTCACAAAAAATTGAATGAAAAACGGCTTTCTATTATTAGAAAACCGTTTGTTGATCTTTATTTAAATCGAATCTACGAAGTAATATCTCTACCAATAACCAAGCGCTGAATTTCGGAGGTTCCTTCGCCAATGGTACACAACTTTGAATCTCTGTAATATTTTTCGGCTGGAAAATCTTTGGTATAACCGTAGCCACCAAAAATTTGTACTGCATTATTGGCAATTCTTACGCAAGCTTCCGAGGCGTACAGTTTTGCCATTGCCCCTTCGCGCGTCATTTTTTGTTTCGCATTTTTGAGATCTGAAGCTCTTCTTATAAGTAATTCAGATGCATCAATTTCGGTTGCCATATCGGCCAGCATAAAATTAATGGCTTGAAATTGCGAAATTGCTTTTCCAAATTGATGTCTTTCTTTAGCGTATTTCAATGCTGCTTTGTAGGCACCTCTGGCAATCCCTAAACTTAATGCTGCAATGGAAATTCTTCCGCCATCTAAAATTTTCATGGCTTGTTTAAAACCACTTCCCACGTCGCCTAATCGATGAGAATCGGGAACACGCACTTGATCAAAAATAAGCTCTGCTGTTTCCGAAGCTCTCATGCCTAATTTATTTTCTTTTTTTCCAGAAGTGAAACCGGGCATTCCTTTTTCCAATACAAATGCAGTAGAATTATTTTTGGTTCCCTTTTCTCCTGTTCTTGTCATTACCACCGCAATATCTCCGGAAATAGCGTGGGTTATAAAATTTTTTGCGCCATTGATAATCCAATCATCACCATCTTTTACCGCAGTTGTACTCATTCCTCCAGAGTCGGAACCGGTATTATGTTCTGTTAATCCCCAAGCGCCAATTACTTTTCCAGAAGCTAATTTTGGCAACCATTTTCTGCGTTGTTCTTCATTTCCAAATTCGTAAATATGATTGGTGCATAAAGAATTGTGTGCGGCTACTGAAAGTCCGATAGAAGGATCAACTTGTGAAATTTCATCTAAAATCGTTACATATTCGTGATATGAAAGTCCTGAACCGCCATATTCCTCAGGAATAACAATGCCCATAAATCCCATTTCGCCAAGTTGGTGAAAAAGTTCTACGGGAAAGGTTTGACTTTCGTCCCATTCCATAATGTGAGGTCGAATATTTTTTTCGGCAAAATCGCGCGCAGTTTGCGCAATGATTTTTTGGTCGTGTTCAAGGTTGGTGTGCATTATTTATGATTTGTTTTCTTCAAATATAATGGAAAAATTGTAAAGTGTGTAATCAGACAGCGCATTTCGGAAATGTTTATTGGTTCTGGAGATTTCTTTCTTAATAGAAAATAGTTACACTAAATAACCAAAGATGCTAAAAAAAAAATACAACAGAAATTTAATCTAAATAATGCCTTCAACGAGTGTAAAAATGCCTAATTTAGTACACTATTATTAACTTTATGAAAACATTTTTACCACTGTTGTTTTTGCCGGCTATTTTTTATGGGCAAGTTCCTAACGGATATTATGATCAAGTTGAAGGATTGCAAGGTTATGCCTTAAAATCTAAACTTCACGAGATTATTTCTACAAAAATTAAATCGTTTAACTACGGCAATATTCCAGATTTTTATCGACAAACAGATGTTGATTCATATTATGAAAACGATGGAAGTTTGCTCGATATTTATTCTGAAAATCCTACCGGGGAGGATTCTTATCAATACAATTTCGATCAAATGATCAGTACAGCAAGTGCCGAAGGGCAGGGCTGGAATCGTGAACATGGAGTTCCTCAAAGTACTTTTTATGGAATTTACCCGATGTATTCGGATTTAAATTATCTCATTCCTACAGATGCTTATGTTAACCAAAGAAGAAGTAATTATCCGTATGCGAAAAGCAATGGAAGTTCAAGAACGTTTAGTAATGGAAGCAAACTCGGCAAAAGTCAAACACCCGGCTATACCAATACTGTTTACGAACCTTTGGATGAATTTAAAGGTGATGTTGCGCGATATTTATTATATTATGCAGTAAGGTATGAAGGTTCTTTAAATATTTTCAACCACATGATTGCTACGTCGGTTTTCGATGGTTCGGAAGAGAAAGCTTTTAAAGATTGGTATATTACAATGTTGTTAGAGTGGCATGCGTCAGATCCTGTTTCTCAAAAAGAAATCGATCGTAATAATCATATTTATTCCATTCAACAAACTCGAAATCCTTTTATCGATCATCCTGAATATGTACAATTAATTTGGTCGGAAACAGGGGATGGAGCTCAGCCGGAAGCGCCTTTGAATTTTAGCGCGCCCAAATCGGGCAAATCTTTTATTCAACTTCAATGGTCGCCGTCGACTTCTACAGATGTTTTAGGATATAGAATTTATGAAAATGGAAATTACATTGGATATTCTAAGGATACTCAGTTTTATGCTGATCGTCTTTCACCCAACACCAATTATGTATTTACGGTTCAAGCGTATGACAAAGACTTTCTATTTTCCGAAAAATCTCAAGATTTAACAGTGACTACCTTAGCGGAAGATGATTATGCGTCAGATTTGCTAATTACCAAATATATTGAAGGTACGGATCAAAATTCTGCCATTGAAATCGCAAACAAAACAGGTCATGAAGTTGTTTTAAACAATTATTATCTTTCCATCCAAATGTTGGGGAATAATCAAAATTACTATTTCGATAATGCGTATCAGTTACAAGGGAAAATTCTTCCAGGTGAACGGATTGTAATTGTGAATCCTTTTTCTGAATTTGATTCGTATACGAATTCCGATGCTGAATTTCAAACCAATGCGCCGGCGCTAACATTCAATGGCTATCAATATATTGAATTGGCATATGGAAAAAAATATGTAAAAACAGCTTCAACCAATAACTACGGAATGTATTATACGACGGTTGATGCGATTGGTGTAAAGGGGCAAACCAATTACAATTCGGATATTTCGCTTTATCGTAATGAAGATGTACAAAACCCAAATTCCACATTTACCATTTCGGAATGGACACAGCATCCAGTGGATTATACAATAGGTTTAGGGGAAGATGATGTTCTTTCCGTTGATCAAACTGGTAAAAAAGACATCTTAACTGCATATCCCAATCCTGTTATTGACAATAAACTTTACATTAAAGGAAATAAGAGTGAGTCCATACAAAAAGCAAGTATTTACAATTATGCTGGTCAATTAGTAGGAACGGAAATCCTTCCCTTCAAGAATAAAAATTTTATCGATGTTTCAAAGCTCACGACGGGAAACTATGTGTTGCATTTGGATCAGCAAAGCATAAAATTTATTAAAAAATAAAAGCGAAAAGCCCTGCATCAGCGGGGCTTTTTTATGAAAAATTAAAATAGAGGAGTGTTTAATTGGAATGAAGATAGAGTTTCATTTTGGAAACCACTTCAGGTTTTAGTTTCATTTTAGCAAATATCTTTTTATCATCAGGAAATGTTATTCGGTAGAAAATAATTTTATCCGCATAGTATTTGAAATAAGGATGTTCTTTCAACCAAGTTTCTGGAGCATCTTTAAGATAGTGCTTTTGAACATTAGATGTGTTTAAAGGCGCGATACCTATAAGTTTTTGCATTAATTCTTTATCGATATTGTAGGTTTCTAAAATTTGATTTTTAGTCATAAATCCACCTAATTTTTTTCGGAAACCAATAAAACTTGCGGCAGCTTTATCATCAAATCCAAACTCTTTGAGTTCTTGAAAAGTAATTGAATTTAAATCCGTTTTTGAAAAATCGGTAGCATTTTTCTTTTCATTTTGTGTTTCTGAAAAACTTCTATTTTTAATGGAAATATACGGTTCTAATTCTTTGAATTTAGCTTCTGAAATCGCATAACATTTGGCGAGATCTTCTTTGGTTTTAAAAGATCCTTTATGGATTTTATTTTTAAAATTTAAAATTGTGTTCGCTTGTTTTTCTGTAAACCCGAGTTTCATCCAAGCTTCTTTGTCCAGATCATTAGGATCAAAAATTGAATGAGAAATTGTAGATTTTTGTGAATGTTGAATTTGTTTAGGTTCGGAGATATTTGCTTGGTTAAAACGCAAATAAGGTTCCATTGCTCTGAAATCGTCATCGCTAATCACATAACAAGCTTGTAATTTTTCTTTTGATTGAAAACTTCCTCCTAAATAGTTTTTATATTTTAGAATGCTTGCGGCTTGCTTTTCAGTAAATCCAATTCTTTTCCAATCTTCAAAATTCAAATGATCGGGATTAAATGCAGATTTAATATGTAAACTTTTCTTAGCTGGTTTTTCTGTGTAATTGTACTTTTCGTAACGGTGATTATTTTGAGTTTTATTTTCGGAAGATCCTTCTTCTGGCAGTAGTAAATAGGGTTCAAGTTTTAGAAACATTTCATCAGATACCGCATAGCATTTACGAAATTGTTCCTTCGAAGTAAATGCTCCTCCTAAAATATCTTTGTACTTTAAAATCGTTTTGGTTTGCTTTTCTGAGAAACCAAGCTCTATCCATTGTTCTGCGGAGTAAGAATTGGGATCGAATGCAGTATTTATTTCTACATTCTTCTTTTTATCGTTTGAGGAAAGTGTATTGAAATGTAAGGCTTCATCTTCTGGAGCGTTTTTTTTAGAGACTTCAAAGTTTTTAGAAACGTAGGTAAACGCAGATGCAGAAACGGCTATGGAAACTGCAGCAATAATATATTTTTTGTGAAGTAGATAGCGTAAAGATGGCATGGCGTTTATTTTTTACAATATTAAAAATGAATATTGCTGTCCTGCAAAGGAAAAACACCTAATTTTAGAGGGTAAAACACCCGTAATTAATCGTTTAAAGACTCTTTTAGCTTATTTAATTCTGCTTTAACGAATTGTAAACGATCAATAATGGAAACGGTTTCCGAAATTTTGTTGTTTGTTGTAAGTGCGATTCTTGCACCATCCAGCGTGTAGCCCTTTTCTTTTACCAAGTGGTAAATAATTTGCAAATTTTTAATGTCTTCTGGAGTAAAATAGCGATTACCTTTCTTATTTTTCTTGGGCATTAAAATGGGAAATTCCTGCTCCCAATATCGTAAAAGCGACGCGTTAACATCAAAAGCTTTGGCAACTTCACCGATGGAATAATAGAGCTTGTCCGGAAGATTGAGTTTCATTTGTAGTGAATTCTAATTTTCAAAGATAAAAATTTTTCCGTCGAATGTACAAGTTGTAAATTGCGCAAAAAAGATTTCTATGAAATTTCAATTCCTCGTTACCATTGCAGCTGCCACATTTTTCACCAGCTGTGCGAGTTTTAATACAGATAAAAGTTTGATCGCAGAAGGAAGTTCACCTATTCGAATTTCTCAAAATTTTACGTTTACTGAAGGTCCGGCGGCTGATGCTTCGGGAAATGTTTATTTTACCGATCAGCCCAATAATTCAATCTATATTTGGAATTGGAAAAATAATGAAATTCAATTGTTCACCAACGAATCGGGTAGAGCCAACGGAACTTATTTTGATAAAGAAGGAAATTTAATCTCATGTTCCGATGAAAATGGAGAATTGTGGAAGTTTAAAAAAGACGCTTCGCACACGGTGCTAATGCCGAATGTAAAAGGGAAACGACCAAATGGACCAAACGATTTGTGGATTGATAATAATGATGGAATCTATTTTACCGATCCTTTATATGAACGCGATTATTGGAAAAATTTTAAACAGGAAATTCCTGAAGAACACCTTTATTACAGGAGTTCAAATGGAAGCATTACAACCTTTGATGCTTTTGTACAGCCGAATGGAATTATAGGAAGTAATCGTTTGAAAAAACTTTATGTTTCTGACCTTTACGCCGAAAAAACCTATGTGTATGATATTATAGGAGAAGGTAAATTAACGAATAAAAAAATCTTCTGCGAAATGGGTTCGGATGGAATGACTGTAGATGAAAAAGGGAATCTTTACCTTACGAATAACGGCGTTACCATATTTAATCCTAATGGCGAAAAAATAATGCATATCCCGATTGATGAAGAATGGACAGGCAATGTTACATTCGCGGGAAAAGACAATAAAACGTTATTTATAACCGCATCTAAATCGGTATATACTTTAAAAATGAATGTGAAAGGAATGAAGTAATTTCAATGAAGATAAAAAAAGAAGCAACCAGAAATTGGCTGCTTTTTCTATTGAATGAAAATCGTTTTTTAATAAGCAATTTCAATTTTTACTTTTTTGCCTTTTAATTTTTCGGGTTTGAGAAGCTTTAAAAGTTCGACTGTTTTTTTTCGATTTACGGCAACGTACGACGTATTGTCTTTTACCTCGATCAGTCCAATATCATCTTTTTCAAGATTGCCTTTTTTAATTAAATAGCCAACGATATCTACTTTATTAACCTTCTCTTTTTTACCTGCGCTAATGTAAATCGTTTGCATTGGTGTTCGTTCTGGAACGCGATTGTTTTCATAAACATTTACTTCGGGAAGGTTGTTTTTTATGAATGGGAAATTTTCATCTTCCGTCATCATTAAATACACAAAACCTTTAGCGTTCATTCTTGATGTTCGGCCGTTTCTATGGATAAAAGCATCTTCTTTTGGAGGTAATTGATAGTGTACAATGGATTCAACTTCAGGAATATCCAAACCTCTTGCTGCTAAATCTGTTGTAATTAAAATCCGTGCAGAATCGTTTCGGAATTTTAAAAGCGCACGTTCACGTTCATCTTGTTCCATTCCCCCATGAAAGGTTTCTCGTTGAATGCCTTTTTCTCTTAAAAGTTCAGAAATTCGGTCCACAGCGTCCCGGTGATTGCAAAAAATTAATGTTCTTTTATTGCCAATTTTACAGATGAGGTGGAAGAGGTTTTCTAACTTCTCTTCGGGAAGTGTTACTATTTTTTTAAGTTGAAGATCGGGTTTGGCTGCAGTTTCTTTTAGAAAGCTGAGCTTTTTTTCTTGATGCAAACCTACAAAATTTGGAATGTTTTCCATTACCGTTGCCGATGTTAGAAAACGTTGAGAAAGTGCGGTTAATTCTCCTATAATAAATTCCATATCGTCTTGAAATCCAAGTTCGAGCGCTTTGTCGAATTCATCAAGAACGAGTGTTTTTATGGTGGAAGGATCAAAATTTTTATTTTTAAGATGGTACGCAATTCTTCCTGGTGTTCCTATTAAAACTGCGGGAGCTTCCGTTAAAGTGTTGATTTCAATTTTTTTGTCGTGACCTCCATACGCCACGGAAACTTTAAAATCGGTTCCCATTGATTTGAATACGTGTTCGATTTGAAGCGCCAATTCGCGCGCAGGAACTAAAATTAAGGTTTGAATACCTTTTGTATTCTGTTTTAAATTCCGAAGAACCGGAAGTAGAAAAGCAAGGGTTTTTCCAGATCCCGTTGGGGAAAGAAGCACAATATCCGTTTCGTTTTCGGAAGCGGAATAGGTTGATTTTTGCATTTGATTCAGTTCTTGAATCTGCAGTTTTTGTAAAATTGAGGTTACATCCATAGTGCAAAGGTAGGTATTTGATTTTTTGGTAAATGCTGAAGAGAGCGAAAAACTCATAGCCCCGATAGAAGCGACATCCTTTTATTTTTTCTAAGAAAAATAAAAGATACATCGGATAGCGGGAAAAAGCTTCGAAAAGAATAATGTGTTACCGGCTGAACGTAAGTATTTTACGTTGAAAAATGATTTTACAAAAAGCATTGTTGGATTGAAATAAATGTTGTATTTTTGCACCACTTTTGCGAACGCACTTTTGGCGAAGTAAACCATTAACAATTAACATCTTCCGTATTTTTCGGGATTCGCAGTAAAGCCAAAGTCTGAAAAAGAAGGAATACAAATTTTTTAGAATTATGTCAAAAGAGACAAATTCAGCTGAATTATTATTAAACCAAAACGTTGCACCTGAACAATTTGACTGGGATTCTTTCGAATCTGGACTTGATGCTGATGCAAGAAAAGAAAAATCGGATCTTGAAGAAATCTACAAAGGTTCTTTAAACGATCTTGAAGACAATGATGTTTTAGTTGGAAAAGTGGTAAGACTTACCGACAAAGAAGCAATTGTTGACATCAACTTCAAATCTGAAGGTGTAATTTCTCTTAACGAATTCCGTTACAACCAAGGGCTTAAAGTAGGCGACGAGGTTGAAGTAATGGTGGACAGAAGAGAAGATAAAACTGGACAACTTCAACTTTCTCACAAAAAAGCAAGAACGCTTAAAGCTTGGGATAAAGTGAACGAACTTCACGAAACTGGAGAAGTAGTAAACGGTTTTGTAAAATCAAGAACAAAAGGAGGTATGATTGTAGATATCTACGGTATCGAAGCGTTCCTTCCAGGTTCACAAATCGATGTTAAGCCGATTAAAGATTACGATCAGTTTGTTGGTAAAACAATGGAATTCAAAGTGGTTAAAATCAACCCTGAGTTTAAGAACGTTGTAGTATCGCACAAAGCATTGATCGAAGCAGATATCGAAGATCAGAAAAAAGAAATCATCGCACAACTTGAAAAAGGTCAGGTTCTTGAAGGAACTGTTAAAAACATTACTTCTTATGGAGTATTTGTTGATCTTGGTGGTGTTGATGGATTGATCCACATTACCGACCTTTCTTGGTCTAGAGTTAATCACCCATCTGAAATTCTTGAAGACGGACAAACCGTGAAAGTGGTAATCCTTGATTTCGACGACGAGAAAACAAGAATCCAATTGGGTATGAAGCAGCTTGAACCACATCCGTGGGATGCGCTTTCTGCAGACCTTAAAGTTGGAGATAAAGTAAAAGGTAAAGTAGTTGTTCTTGCAGACTATGGTGCATTTGTAGAAATTGCTCCAGGTGTAGAAGGATTAATCCACGTATCTGAAATGTCTTGGTCTACTCACTTGAGAAGTGCTGGAGATTTCGTAAAAGTTGGTGATGAAGTGGAAGCTGAAGTACTTACTTTGGATAGAGAAGAAAGAAAAATCTCTCTTGGTATGAAACAACTTTCCAAAGATCCATGGGAAAATATTGAAGCAAAATATCCTATCGGTTCAACTCATGTTGGAACGGTTAGAAACTTCACTAACTTTGGAGTATTTGTAGAATTGGAAGAAGGTATCGACGGTTTAGTTTATATCTCTGACCTTTCTTGGACTAAAAAAATCAAACATCCTTCAGAATTCTGCAACGTAGGAGATAAATTGGATGTTGTTGTTCTTGAGTTGGATATTCCTGCAAGAAGAATTTCTTTAGGCCACAAACAATTAACAGAAAATCCTTGGGATAAATTCGAAACTAAATATGCTGAAGGTACCGTACACTCTGGTGTAGCAACTGAAGTATTCGATAAAGGAGCTCAAATTCAATTCGAAGATTCTGAAGTTGAAGCATTCTGCCCATCAAGATTATTGGAGAAAGAAGATGGATCCAAAATCAAAAAAGGAGAAACTGCAGATTTCAAAGTAATCGAATTCAACAAAGATTTCAAAAGAGTAGTGGTTTCCCACACAGGAATCTTTAGAGACGAAGAGAAAAAGAACGTGAAAGAAGCTTCTAAAGCTGGTTCAAGTTCAGGTGAAGAAAAAACCACTCTTGGTGATATCGACGCTTTAGCAGAATTGAAAAAGAAAATGGAAGAAGGTAAATAATTTACAGAATCCAATTTCAAATGATAAAGAAGCACCACAGAAATGAGGTGCTTTTTTTATGCTTCTTAACGTAGGAAAAAAATAATGAATCTTCTTGCTAAACTTTTAAAATGAAATTACAATACAACTACACGTTGTGAATTTCTAAGTTGGAGAATTTACGGATACGATTTAGTTTTGTGTATTTTCTTACTTTACATCACCTTTTTGAAGGTGCAAAATCGCTCTCCATCTTGAATCTAAAAGTTGAGCAAAAAATGCAGCGCCAAACGGAGTGAGATGACGCGTATCTTGACTAATAAATTTTCCATCCGGTGTAAACACCAAAACTTGCCCTTTGGAATTGCTTACGGCACCAATTAAATCGATGTATTTGGCTCCATATTTTTTCTTTTCTTCCATATATTTTTCCCAAACACCAGATTTCATATTGGTTCTGTACGTTGCGTAATCACCAATTTTTTGGTTATAATGAATGCCATTGCTGTTTCCAAAATCCTTCGTTCCCACAATCCATACTTTGCGGGATTGAATATGGTATTTTGCAATCATTTCGTCAATGGATTTATTGGCAAGGAAAATGTAATCGGCAGCTTGAATTCTCTTTTTTAGTTCGTTTTCAGATTTTGGGAAAATATCGGTATATCGAATTTCGACTTCATTCTTAAAGGAAGATTCTAATAGAATATTGGCGACATCTCGTCCAAAACTATTTCCAAAAATTAAGATTTTTATCTTCTTTCCTGTTTCAGAAAATGGTCGATCTAATGCTCGTATTGATTCATTGTATTGATTGTTGATGTTATTTTCGCCATCGAAAAAATTCAATTGTTTAGAGGAATTTGATGTTGATAAACCTAATTCGGGAACATCTTTAATAATTCCGCCTTTCATATAAATATACAAAGAACTTCCAGTTGTAATAAGGAAAGCAATAAAAATGCTTATGAAAAAAGGTTTTGATGGAATACGGTTCTTATTTCTAAATGTACTTTCAATGATAAAATATGATGAAATTGATAAGAATATCACCACAATTGAAAGCAATATCGCATAACGAGCTGTAATGGTTTCAAATAGAGCATAGCGCGCAAATGCAAAAACAATTTGATGCCACATATACAAGCTAAAACTTATTTTTCCGACACCCATCATGAGCGGATTACAAATGATCATTTTGTACCAATATTGATCTTGAAATTGATTTTTCCCCAGAACTAAAATCCCTGCAGTGAAAATGGTTGTGAGGATAACATTCAGGTCGTTTCCAAAGTTATTTTTGAAGAACAATATAAATATCAGCGCGATTAAAAAGGCAAATAATCCAGAAGCGCTCTTTTGAACTTGATTTTTTGCGAAAATGATGGCACAAATTCCGCCCAATGCCAACTCATAGAATCGATATTGAATAAAATAAAATTTCGAAGCTGCATTATTAGAGCCCAAAAATAAAATCAGCGATACCACTGATAGAAAGATGAGGAGAGGAAGAATAAATTTTCTACGATTTCCTTTCAAAATCATAAAAATAATCGGGAATAAAAGGTAAAATTGTTCCTCCACGCCAAGACTCCAGGTATGCATTAGCGGTTTATAATCGTTTTTTACGTCCCAATAATCTACGCTTGTAATTTGCATTAGAATATTGTTCGAAAAGAAGTTGGTTGCCACCACAGATTGACACAAATTTTCTAAATCGTCGGGAAGCATGAGAAGAATACCCAAAATCAACGATACGAAAGTAGTAAAGAGCACCAGCGGAATTATTCGGCGGATTCTTCTTTCATAAAATTCTAGTAAAGAAAACGTATTATTTTCCGAGTTTTTGTACACAATTCTTGTAATCAAATATCCGCTAATTACAAAAAATACATCAACGCCTAAATAGCCATTTTTAAGATAACCAAGATGAAATAAGATTACCGAAATTACTGCAATGGCTCTTAATCCATCAATATCTTTTCTGTAGAGATTCATTTAAAGAATAGATATTTGATGTGTGGATGTGGCATGTTGTAGAAGTCCTGTATTCTTGTTTTCGGTGAAAAGCGGATCATTGAAATTTAAAAATTTTGTATTTGGTATTTGAAATTAATCATCTAAAGTAAGAAAAACCAATGATAAAATATTTAAATGCAAAAATAATCGATGACGAACTGGATAAAGCAGTAGATTTATTGGTGAGATACTTTTCCCAAATAGTATAAAATGAAAACTTCGAGCTAAACATCCGTTGATATAAGCTGTTCAATTTTTCAAGAAATTACAACCTATTTGTAGTTTCGTTGATTTGCTTTTCTTTGTATTCCGATTTAGAAACTTTTCCGAAATTGTATTTAATTGCTACCGAAAAAGTGGGCGTGTTTCCGTAGAAAGTACCTTTTGTACTAATTTTGTCGTACGTTAATTTCTGAATAAAATTGTTCTGTGTAAAAATATCGTTATAGCGCAATGTAAAATCAAAATTTGAAATTGATTTTGTTAACCCCAAATTCACAATCAACATTTCGTTATACTCGTAAAGTCCAAGAGTTCTCTTGGTGATCCAATAACCATCAAGAAGAAAATTAAATCCTCTCCCTAATTTTAAAGTATTATTGGTGTAAAAATAAAGATAAGGTGTAGATTTTTTAACAATTGCGAGTGAGTCTTCGGTTTTGGAATAATTTACGGATATGCTATTTTGAGAGGTTAAAAACTTGTGTTCAAAAGGAACGTCCAAACCTACGCTCGTTCCAATTTCTTTTTCGAAATTTAAGGTCGTAAATTTTGAAATATTTCTAATTTCATCATAAACAAGACTAAAACCCATAGGATTTTTGCTTTGGTAAACGGAAGCATTTACCGCCCATTTTTTCAAGTTTACGTTCGCTGAAACTGTATTGGTGTATGTGGGTAATAGAGTAGGATTACCTTCATATTCAACGTAAGGGCTGCTGTATAAACCTCCTGAAGCCAAATCTCCATAACTGGGCCTATCGATACTTCGGCTGAAATTTAGGGTGTACACGTAATCTTTGTTGGGTGCGAAGGAGAGTTCTGCACTTGGAAACCAATCCACATAACTTCTTGTTATCGTTGTTTCATTCAGTATTTTGTTAAAGCCATTCGCTGAAGTTGCTTCCATTC
>JAFAGO010000038.1 GCA_023422635.1 Bacteroidota bacterium | reverse complement strand
AACGGTGGAAGATAAATTTCATACAATGCACGATCGCTTACGATTACGTTGCTGGTGTGTCGGTATTTTTCTTGATTATTCAAGGCGTAATGTTTCACGCATGCTGCAACACCATTACTTTGCAGCCCTTGCACATAGGGCACGACCATTTTGGATGATAAAAATGGATCTTCACCCATATACTCAAAATTCCTTCCATTGAGTGGTGTTCTATAAATATTAACTCCTGGTCCAAGTAAAATATCTTTACCTCGAAAGCGCGCTTCTTCTCCCAAAGATTTACCATATAATTTAGCCATATCTTGATTCCAAGTTGCAGAAAGAGCGGTTAAAGCTGGATATGCAATAATAGAATCGTTTGTCCAACCTGCTTGATCCCATTCGTCCCAGAGTACTTCTGGACGAATTCCATGAGGTCCATCGGTTGTCCAAAATCCCGGAATTCCTAATCTTGCAACACCGGGCGAACTGAATTTGGATTGGGCATGAATCATTGCTATTTTTTCATCTAAAGTCATTTTTGACAGCGCATCTTCCACGCGCTTTTCAATCGGTTGGGAATCGTCCAGATAAATGGACTTACTCTGTTGCGAAAATCCAAGATTAAATGCGACGAGCAATGTAAATAGAGCCGTTCTTAAAATCATATATAAAGTATTAAATGTTTCGAATTGTAAATATAGAAAATTATTGTCTCATAATGAGAATTAAAGATGTTATTTTTTATTCTTCAAAATTTAAGGGGTTTAATTTAATCGAAATCAGTAAAATAACAACTTCTCCACAAAATTCTTAAACTTAGAAGAAATAACTTTCAATCGATGCTTATCACAATTTCGATCATTTAAACAGTATTTGAAATTACTTCAATAAAAAATCCCCCGCAAAAAACTTGCGGAGGACTCCCATTTATGTCAATATGAAGTATAGGTTGTTGAACGATCAAGGAATTCTTCGTTGTGACTAGAATTCTGAAATTCAAATTTTATTAAAAAAAATTCTAGAAGGAAGAATTGTTTATTAAATTCTTCCGTTCTATAATCAAGTTGATATAAATAAGAACAATTCTTGTAAAAAGCGTTTTATAACAAAATGACGAGTCCCCTATAAACGTCATCTCATCCGCCTTTTTACAATTTCTGTAAACCTTTGGTTTGTGCCTTTTCGGTCACTGGAATAATGCTTATTGCAAAACCACCTCCCGGAACTGATGTTTGAGATAATTTTGATTTACTGTTCACCACAACTTTACGAATCGTATATGCTTGTGGATTTTTCATGTAATCTGCATCTTTTGCATCCGCATAAATTGTTGCGATATAGGTTTTGCCTTTATCTAAGAAATCAAAATTAATTTTTGATGTAAATGATTCATAACCTGCTACATTACCAACGAACCATTTATCGCTGCCTTTTTCTTTCCTGGCAACGGTGATGTATTTTCCTGGTTCTGCTTCTAAGTATTTACTCTCGTCCCAATCCAGTGCGACATCTTTAATAAACTGAAATGCATCTGGAAATTTTTCGTAGTTTTCAGGAAAATCAGCTGCCATTTGAAGCGGACTGTACATTGTAACGTATAGTGCCAACTGATTTGCAATGGTGGCATTTACGTGAGAACCATTGGTAACATCCATTTGGAAAATTCCCGGCGTATAATCCATCGGGCCACCGATTAAACGTGTAAAAGGAAGAATGGTAACGTGATTTGGATTATTTCTTTCATTTCCGAAAGCTTGATATTCAGTTCCTCTTGCAGATTCATTACCAATAAGATTTGGATATGTACGTGCAATCCCTGTTGGGCGAACAGCTTCGTGTGCATTAACCATAATTTTATAATCCGCAGCTTTTTCTACTGCATATTGATAGTGATTGTTTGTCCATTGGCTATAATGCGTTTCTCCTAAAGGTAGAATTGGACCCACGTAACCGCTTTTAACGGCATCGTATCCAAATTTATTCATCAGTTGATACGCATCATCCATAAATCTTTCGTAATTTCTGATGGAAGCAGAAGTTTCATGGTGCATAATTAGTTTCACCCCTTTTGAGTGCGCATACGCATTTAATCCTGGAAGGTCAAAATCCGGATATGGTGTTTGAAAATCGAAAACAAATTCTTTGGCATGACCAAACCAATCTTCCCAACCTTCATTCCATCCTTCTACTAAAACCGCATCAAAGCCATGTTGCGCTGCGAAATCGATATATCTGCGCACATTTGCATTATTTGCTCCGTGTTTACCATTCGGTTTTGCCTTAGAAAAATCAGTTACCCCTAACTGAACGGAAGGATATTCATCTGTGTACGACCAAGAGCTTTTTCCTGAAATCATTTCCCACCAAACACCAACATATTTCGTTGGTTTAATCCAAGAGGTATCTTTAATTTTGCTGGGTTCGTTCAAATTGTAGGTCATTTTTGAATCCAAGATTTTTCTGGCATCATCGCTTACAATAATGGTTCTCCAAGGGGAATGATTTGGCGCTTGAAGACGACCTTTATCTCCATGTACATCTGGTGTTAACCAAGATTCGAAAACCATATTTTTATCATCCAAATTCAAGTGCATGCAAGAATAATCGATTAATGCAGCTTCATGAAGATTAATGTAAATTCCTTCTTTAGTTTTCATCATTAAAGAAGTTTGAACCCCAGTTGGTGAAAATCCTGTTTGCGAAACATTTCCTTTTTCGTAAGATTTTTCCATTAAACTACGAATTTCTGATAATTTTGATGTGGTATAATTATATTCTTGTGTATCGTAATCTCCTGGAATCCAGTATGCGGTATGATCGCCAGTCATCGCAAATTGTGTACGTTCCTCCTTCACTGTGAAATATACCAAATTGCTTTGTTGAGGAAATTCATAACGAAATCCTAAACCATCATCGAACAAACGAAAACGAATGACCATTTTACGGTCAGTTCCTTTTTGATTAAGAGAAACTGCAAGCTCATTGTAGTGATTTCTAATATTTTTTACTTCACCCCAAACAGGTTGCCAAGTTTCATCAAAAGTTAACGTTTTGGTATCAACAATTTCGAAATTACTGTACAGGGACTGATCTGCTGGTTGATCCGCTTTTAGTTCAAGTCCCATTTTACTTGGTTTAATAACTTCTTTACCTTTATATGCCAATTGATATGTTGGTAAACCACCATTTTGCAGCGAAAAATTCATCACAAATTTCCCGTCGGGCGATTGGATTTTCTGGGCAGCAACCCAGCTCATCATCAGTAAAGTGACGATTAATAAGATCTTCTTCATTTACTTATTATTAATATTAATACTTAATTTTTTTCTTGTATCAGGAACTTTCACAATAATTTTGCTTCCTGCTTCGCTCCAAGTCCATTGGATACTTTTTACATCTTTTTCCACATCCATTTTAGCTTCTTCTACATAAATGGCGTCTTTACCATTAATTTGAATGTTTTTCGGTTTTCCTTCGGAAAGAATATTCAACACAAAGTTTCTCTTATCAGATTGGTGAAAACCTTTATCTTCAGGAGTAATATCGATCACATAACCATCTGAATTGGTAGTACACACAATATGGGTTTTGGAAAAAATATCTTTTAAATAATCTTGATTTAAACCTTCATCTTCATACAAAGTAAATTGTGCTTTTTCGTCTTCGTAATTGGGAAAAACATGAAAATAGACGGGATAATCTTTCACTTCGTGAATGTATTGCATTACGGGCATCATAGGAACGATTGTTCCTTTTTTTACAAAAATTGGAATTCGATTTAGCGGCGCTTTGTAGGGAACCGTTTGTCCACCAAGGTACTCGGTTTTTTTATCGTTAAAATCAATCCATTCGCCATCGGGAAGATATACGCGTTTTACACGTTCACCCTTTTTTAAAACGGGCGCAACAAGAATTTCTTCGCCAAACATAAATTGATTATCCACTTTTGCAGCTTCCATATCGTTTGGATATTCCATAAATAATCCTCTGGTAATTGGAAGCCCCGAATCGTGCGCTTTTCTGGAATAAGTGTACAAATACGGAAACAATTGATATTTTAGTTCAATGGCGGCTTTTGTGTTTTTCTCGGCTACTTCTCCGAATTTCCAAGGTTCCACAGCATTGTCGCCTTCGTGATGAGCGCGACTTAATGGACAAAAAACGCCAAATTGCATCCAACGTGTGTACAATTCTGCGGTTGCTTCGTAATCGGTAA
The DNA here is from genome assembly GCA_023422635.1 of Bacteroidota bacterium. Lineage (GTDB taxonomy): Bacteria > Bacteroidota > Bacteroidia > Flavobacteriales > Weeksellaceae > JAFAGO01. The sequence goes on along the minus strand of JAFAGO010000038.1, from coordinate 27,145 downwards.
TATCACCGCAGTAACCAGAGATATCGGTTGTCCAAAACGGAATCCCTCCTAATCCTGCGGAAATTCCCACAGCCACTTGATTTTCCAATTGAGCCCAACCTTCCAATACATCGTTTCCATTTCCGCTATCATTGGTCCATCCGAACGTGTACCGCTGCAATCCTGCATAAGCAGAACGTGTCATTTGAAAAATTCTTTTGTTTGGATTATGCTTTTCGAACTGTTCTTTTACCACTTTATCCCAAGTTAAACCGTAGATATTGTGAATTTCATCATGCATTCCAATTGCGTGTTTCATATTCAGGCGATCAACATCTTCTTCATTGCTCCAAGCCGGTTCTCCCATATCCGTCCAGAAACCACTTACGCCATCATTCAAAGGTTTTTGCTGGTAATTTCCCCACCAATCGGCAACTTCTGGAATTGTAAAATCCACTACTCCACAATTTCCACCCCAAGGCCATGGCATTTCGTACGCTTTATTTGTTCGAATATCGTTCACAAAATAACCGAGTTTATTGGCTTCAACATATTGTTTGTTGTCTTTTTTAGAAATCACCGGATCCTGAGAAACAATCATTTTAAAACCATTGTCTTTCAATTTTTTAAGCATTGCTTTAGGATCTGTATAATTGCCTTTTCTCCATTCAAAATCTTGTAAATTCTGCGTCCAACCAATATCTTGATAAATGACATCAATTGGAATTTGACGTTTTCTAAATTCTTCAGCAATTTCTAAAGCTTGATTTTGTTGCGTATATAATCCGCGACTTTGAGCAAACCCTAATGCCCATTTGGGAGGCATAATCGGCTGGCCAGTAAGCGAAATATATTGCTGCTGAATATCTTTATAATCCTTCCCGAAAATAAAATAATAAACAAAAGCACCATCCGGAGCTTCGAAAGAGTAATAATCTTGAGATTCCGTCCCGAACTTAAATTCGGTTTTGTAGGTATTATCAAGGAAAATTCCGTAGCGGTAACTACTCATAAAAAACGGAATACTTTTCGCTAAAGGATCCTCGGTTACACTATAACAAGGTCGATCGCTATTCCACATTTTATAGCTTTTCCCTCGACGATTTAGCGTTCCTGTTTTTTCTCCTAAACCAAAAAACTGCTCGTCGTTTCGAAGAATTTTCTTGGATTTAACGGCTTTACCGTTAGTCAAATGTCCTTCCTCTTTAAAATCACTGAAAACCAATTTCTGCCATTTGTCGAAAATTTGCAATTGCATTGGATTCTTATTCAAACGAATACGAAGTTTTGACGTGAAAATTTCATATGCGGAAGGTTCCTCATGCACTGAAATAACACCCATATTTTCAAGGTTTTCGTTTACTACCGCATACGAGGGATTCTTTCGAATAAAAGTTCCAGATTTATCGAACCATACTTTCACCACCGAACTGCTATTGATGGTAAGCGAAATTTTGGAACCATCTGTACAATTAAATGTTACTTGGTTTCCTTTTACTGAATACGACTTGACCTCGTTTGCGAAAACGCCTGACGAAAAAAGAAATATCAATAATAAGAGACTTATTTTCTTTACCATATTTTTTCATTTTTACTATTTTCGATTGCATTTTTTTACCGCATCTAATCTTGTTTTGATGAAAGATTAAATGATGAAAAATCACACGGTAACCTTCTCAATTACCGTGTGACGAAAAAAATGAAAAACCTTATTCTATTGTAAGTGTATTGGTATTAAGATCAAATTTAATGGTGTATGTTCCCGCTTGTGAAGCTTTAACTTTCCATTTGAAATCTGTAGCATCGCCACCCGCACATTTTACCCTTTCTTGAAAACTTGTATTGGAAATATCTTGATTAGCGGTAACGGCAACCAATTCTGTTCCTTGGCACCAATCGCTGTTAAACTTGGTGAATTTTAAATCACCAGCATTCAATTGGCCTGTCCAGGTATACACACTTCCATTTTTCTGCATTGGTTCAAGAGAACCCATGTTCCAGCCGTTTGGTGTAGCATCGCCAATTATATAAATATTGATCGGCTCAAACTTAATGGTGTTATTTGAAGTATTGAGGGTAATTTTATAACGTCCCGCTGTGGATGCGGTTACCAACCATCTGTTATCCACATCGCAACCATGGTTTTGTTCAACTCCAGTTTCGGTTAAACCTTGATTATCAACTAGAGGACGGTACCAGTTTTCGCACCATTCGCCCAATGATCCAGCAAGAAGTTTAAAGTTTCCGGGATTTAACTGGCATTCCAAAGTGAATACAAATGGATTATCGGCATCTTGTGTAAATGCTACTGGATTTTCAACATCCCAGCCACTTGGTGAAGCATCACCTACAATCCAAATATTGCTGAATTGAGGTCCCGTCATTTCTTCAATTTTAATCGTTAATGCCAATACATTCACGGTAATTTTATACAGTCCACTATTATCAATTGTCCACTGTAAATCTGTACCGCTGCCGCCTTCATTAAAAATCATTTTTCCTGCATCATTAGGATCTTGCGTATAGAAATCTTGACACCAGCAAGAATCGTTATTTACTGCAAACTTGAAATTTCCAGCATTTAAATTTCCATAATAAACAAATTCTGTTGGGTTTGATGCATTTCTGGTAAGTTCAGTTGCATTGGTAATATCCCATCCGCTTGGTGCAGCATCACCCACCATAAACAACTGTGATGTAAATGGTTTAAATGGCGTTAACGTAAGATCAACAACGGATTGTTGAGGCGTAATTGACGCATCACCAAAAGTTGCTGTAACTCTCGCCTGCATTTCGATAGGAGCTCCCGGAGTTGCACCAAACGTTTCTACTAATAACGTATTGAGTTCCCCAATGGTAATATCGTGCGTATACACATCTTTACCTTTTTCGTACACTTGCGCATTTGCGAAGTTATTTCCTTTTTTATCAAGCTCTAAAGTGTAACTAATGGAAGAACTTGTGCCCATATTATTCCCAGTTGTCCAACTAAAATTAAATTTAGAATTAAACATTCCGGGAAGTAACTCATTAATATCTGAAGTTGTTAAAGCCAATTCATTGGTTTCAAACTTCATCGGATCAAGCTCTTCTCTACAAGCGACAAGACCGAAAAGTACTGCTAATGGGAACAGAAAAAGCATCCATTTCTTGCTCCATCTCCTATTTAAATATTGTGTTTTCATAAGATTTTTGCTAATAGATTAATATCCAGGATTTTGAACCAGATTAGGATTTCTATCGATTTCAATTTGAGGAATTGGCAACAACAAATGTTTTGTTGCCGCATTTGTTTTCCCGATAGAATGAAGAAAATCCAAACCATATTGACCGTTTTGTACACGAACAAGATCGAACCATCTTTGTCCTTCAAAAGCCAATTCTATTCTTCTTTCGTGCATTACTTTTTCACGAAATGCAGCTTGCGACAATCCGCCAGAAACTCCAGCCAAACCAGCTCTTGCACGTACGGTGTTTAACGGAACGGCAGCTTGTGTGGTTTGTCCTAATTCATTAAGTGCTTCTGCTTTCATTAATAAAACTTCAGAAAAACGCATGATTGGGAAGTTTAGCGGACTATTGTCATAAGAAGGAAAAGCGGAAAATGGAACAAGGAATTTACGCACATTATACCCTGTTAACGAGTAACTTGCACTATAATCTTTACCATCGAATTGTGGACAACCTTCATACAAAATTGTTTTTGCTTTTCTAAGGTCTCCAGCTTCGTAGCTATCAACAAATTCTTGTGTTGGCTGATTCCAACCCCAACCTCCTGCGGTAAAGTTTGAACCTCTTGGCCCCATAAAAGTGCTTGCCCATGAGGATTGATTTTCATTGCTCCAGAAATCGTATCCACCATCAGAAGCATATTGAACTTCAAATAGAGATTCTACAGAATTTTCTGTATTTACATTAAAGTTATCCGCGTAATCCGCATTTAAAGCATAACCTAAGCCTTCCACTTGAGTGGTGAGATCAACTACTTTTTGCCATTGACCTAACGTTAAATATACTTTTGCCAAAGCACCTAAAGCAGCGCCTTTACTTGCTCTTCCTAAATCTGTTTGGCTGTACTGAGATTTCGTAGGAAGCAAATCAATTGCTTTTTCAAGATCTGAAACGATGAGGTTATAAATTTCTTCTTTCGGCGCTCTCGCGGGGTAAAGATCACCATTAACATCTTGTGGTTCTGTAACCAATGGAACATCACCAAAGAATCGTACTAAAATGAAGTAATAGTGTGCTCTTAGGAAATAAGCTTCCCCTAAACTTCTATTTTTGGTAGCATCATCTATGGTTAACGTTGGCGCTGTTTTAATGATAATATTGCTGTACAAAATTCCTGGCCAAGGTCCTCTCCAAAGATCGAGAACACCTTCATTATCGGTTCCAGTAACAAAATTTGAAAGTTGCGTAGTTTCAACACCATCATCTCCACCGCCTGCTCCTACAATACTGTTTCCTGCGAAAATATCGCTAGTCCACATTCTCATATTATAGAGTTTTGCACGTTGCATTGGTTGGTACGCGCCATTAACTAAGGTTACCAATTCTTCTGCGGTTTGCGGATAGTTTCCTGTGTTGATGGTATCCGGCTGTGTTTTATCCAGAAAGTCATCATTACAACTGGACATTGTAAGGGTTAATAAAGCAAAGAGTGCTATTTTTATCTTTTTCATTTTTTTTACAATTAAAATCCAACATTAAGTCCAAGTGAAACAGTTCTGGTTACAGGGTAGGTACCTATATCTACTCCATTTACAGAAACCTCAGGATCGAATCCTGTATAATCCGTCCAAGTAACAAGGTTTTGTCCAGAGATAAATACTTTTACCGATCTCACATTTTCCCCGAAAACTCCTTTTGGTAAAGAGTAGCTCAGGTTAACGTTTTTCAGTTTTACATAAGATCCATCTTCTACAAAACGATCACTCACTCTACCATTTTGGTTTGGATCACCAAAAATTGCTCTTGGCATTGTGTTGCTTGTACCTTCGCCATTCCAACGGTTTAATACGGAAATACTTTGATTATTGATAACAGACATTCCTTCGGTATCCATTCTATTTACATTAAAAATATCGTTTCCGTACGACCCTTGAAGAAATATAGTTAAATCGAAATTTTTATAGGTAAAAGTGTTGTTTAAAGAGAAAGTAAACTTTGGATTTGGATTACCAATTACGGTACGATCTTTCCCGTTAATAATTCCATCGTTATTTAAATCTTTAAAACGGATATCTCCAGGAGCCGTGCCAGCCGTTTGGAAAGCATGCGCATCAACCTCCGCTTGATTTTGGAAAATTCCGTCGGTAACATAACCATAGAAGATATTTACAGGATATCCCGCGTTAATAATGGTGAACATACGGTTCAAATTTGTACCGTCGCCTGCTCCCGCAAGATAGGTTTCGCTATTGATGCTTTCTACATTGTTTTTGTTATAAGAAAAAACGGCATCTGTGGACCATTTGAAATCTGGTTTCACAAAATTTTTGGTTGATAGGGTAAATTCTATCCCTTTATTTTGAATTTTCCCAGCGTTAATGTACGGTGTGTACACATCTGAATACCCAGAAGTTACAGGAACAGACATCGGCACGAGCATATCTTTTGTATTTTTAACGTAAGCATCAACAATTAAGCTGATTCTGTTGTTAAATAAATCTAAGTCGATCCCTGCGTTGTATTGTTCTTGTCCTTCCCATTTAACATTTGGGTTTGGCAATACTGTAGGCAATACGGCACTTACATAAGAATTATTGAAGTTATATAAATACGTATTGTAAGAGCTTGAGAAAGAGTAATTTCCAATATCCTGATTTCCTGTTACCCCATATCCTAATCTCAATTTCAGATTGTTGATTACTTTGGAATCTTTCAAGAAGTTTTCATTAGAAATTCTCCACGCTAAAGCTGCTGAAGGGAACCAACCCCAACGATTATCGACGCCAAAACGAGACGATCCATCTCTACGAATTGTAGCGGTAACGTAATACTTCCCATCAAAGATATAGTTAACACGACCCAGATACGACATGATTGCCCATTCGGACATATTTCCGTGAGGTGTAGGTTGCAAAATACCATTATCAATTTGTTGTGTACTTTCGCTTGGGAATTTTTGAATGGATACATTGATGTACTTAAAGTAATTGCTTTGTGCACTGCTTCCCACAACGGCATTCAAATGATGTTTACCAAATTCATGATCGTAGGTTAAGGTATTGTCCCAAAGTAAGGTTGTACTTCTGTTCGATCCCTCGTACAAATATGAGTTTTCTTGATTTTTAATTCCCCAAACATATTTAGGAGACCACGTTCTATTTTCCCAAATATTAAGTTCAATACCCCCTAAGGTTTTGAATTTTAAATCTTTCACAATTTCAGCTTCTGCGAAAACATTCCCTTGAATATTATATCCTTTCGTAGAATTTTCTACTGTTTTTGCGCTACCAATAGGGTTGGCAATATCGCCGTATAACATTGAATTACTTCCTGGTCCTGCGTAATTCCCATTAGCATCATAAATAGGTCGTGTAGGAAGGGAAAGCATTGTGCTTCTGATATCATAAGAACCACTATCTTTAATATCGTGCTGTAATTTGGCACTGTTCCCAATTTTCAAGAAAGGTTTAACTTTCGTATCGCTATTGAGCTGTACAATAAAACGTTCATAATCGGTATTCAGCACAACTCCTTTTTGGTTGAAATAATTAGCAGAAACATACAAATTACTTTTATCTGTACGATCTCCGTAAGAAAGGGAATAGTTCGACATAATTGCCGGGCTAAAAAGTGCCTTTAACCAATTGGTTCCTGAACCTAAAGTTTCTGGATTTGCAAATTCAGGATTGGTATTAATTCCTGCATTCGCGAGCAACTCATTATTTAATTGTGCATATTGAGAGGCATTCAACATTTTAGGCATGTTGCCCACACTTTGAATTCCCGTAAAGGTATCGAAGTTAAGTACGCCTCCTTTCGTTCCTCTTTTTGTAGTAATCATCACGACGCCATTCGCGCCACGAGATCCATAAATTGCGGTAGAAGATGCATCTTTCAAGATGTTAATCGACTCAACATCACTCATATTAATTTGGTTTAAACCTCCATTAAGAGGCATTCCATCAACTACAATTAGTGGATCGTTGCCATTAATTGTACCTGTACCACGAATACGGAAGGTTACATTACTTCCCGGTGATCCTGAGTTAAGTACAGTAACCCCAGAAGCTCTACCTTGGATTGCCTGACCGATATCTGCAACAGGTTGATTTTCTGCTTTGTTCAGATTAATAACAGATACTGAACCGGTAAGATCTTTTGCTTTAGCCTTACCATAACCAATCACGACTACTTCATCAATTTTCTGCTCTTTAAGGGAATCAGCTTGCTGACCGTAAAGACCACCTGAGAGATAAAGCGCTGCGACTGCAACTGTGATTTTTAGGTATTTTGAATTCATTTATAAAGGATTTTTTGGTATTATTTAATAATGATTTTCTGACCTGCAACCCTTTGATCAAGCGTTAGATTGAGGATGTAACTTCCTTTTGGTAAGCCAGAAATAGTAATCTCGCAATCTTTACAATTTAAAGTTCCCTTTCTTGCAAGTTTCCCGCTCATATCATAGATTTCGAAACTGCGAATAGTTTCATTTTGAGCCTTCACGAATATGCTTTTTTCAGCTGGAATTGGATAAATCTTAACATTGCTTTTTGTTGCACTATTTACGCCCAATTGCGTGTATATTTGATAGTAAAGCGTCATATCATTAAACTCCACTGTGTATTTTCCAGGAGTTTCAATGTTGAACTGAATATTGGCTCCACCACCTGTCGTTTCTTGTGCATAATTTTCAGTTCCTTCTGCATTTCCCCAATCATTTCCAGTCCAATTATTGGTATTAGCGAATTTCATTTCTTGCGCTCCAGCGGTAAAATCGATTTCTGCTTTTTTCCAAACGTCGTTTTCAAGCGTCATTGCTTTTGGTGCCCAGCCTGTAAATGAACCTGCAACATACATTTCATTTTGGTGAGATGGTGTAAAGTTTATGGCGTATTCATGGGTGATATCATTGAATTGGATTGTATACGTTCCTGGTGTTGTAATGGTAAAATTTACATTTCCGCCACCTCCTGTAGTTTCTTGTGCTGTTCCGTTCAATCCATTTGCATTCCCCCAATCTTTGCCAGTCCAATCACTGGTATTGGCAAATTTCAATTCGTAATCACCAGCGAGAAAAAGTTGATTTTTAAGCGTCCAAATATTATTTTCAAGGGACATTCCCTTTAAAGCCCATCCTGTAAAACTGCCACCAACGTACATTTGCGATTGATGACCACCAGCTACATTAAACGATTGCAATTGAGGAATCGCACCACAAAATGTTGAATTCCCCGCTTGTTTAGCTTGTACATATACGGTTCCGTTGAAGCCAGTTAAATGAACTTTATTATTAACAATCGTAGCCGGCCCCGCAACAATTTCATATTGAATAGGTAGTTCGGAAGTGGATGAAGCGGACAAGCTAAAATCTTGAGCATTATAAACCTGATCCTCAATTGCAGGAAAAGTAATGGTTTGAGGATTACATGTTTCGTTTGAATTTTTAATCAGTTTTAAAACCACAACTCCATGTGGCGGAACGGTAACAGAAATTTGGTTCATTTTTCCAAGGTTGGCGTGCTGCCATAAATCACGCACCATAACTTCACCTTGAATCCCTAATTGTGTAGAAAAATTAAGACTGCGAACTTGTGGTGTGCTTTCGCGGTTGAACAAACCAACAATATGATCGCCATTCAATAATTGCCCTCTCCAAGTTTGACTTAATACATTGGTAGGATCATTGCTTAGCGGTTTGGCTACAAATTTATCATCTAATAAATCTAAAATTTCTTGATTTTGATATAACCAAAGGTCGTTGCCAATAGTATTGTACTGATCGGCAACCGTAATTGGACCTCCAGCAAGAGCGTTAAGTGAAATTACCGTTCTTTTTTCTGTATCGTTAGCATACGAATTCATCATGAGGAAATCCCCATCAAGCTGCACTTTATTCCTTCCGCTTACCCGAGACCAATAGGTAAATCCATCAAAAGGATTTGCATACTGAGACCAAGTTTCAAAGTGGTGACCACGCTCACTATCGCTGAATCTATGCCATCCACCTTCGCGTGCATCATCGTTAATTCTGATGAGGTGTCCGTACGTTTTTTCAACTTCAGCATTGTTGAAAAGATTGGGCATTACCAAACTTAAATAAACACCATTTTCATCGCAAGCTTCACGCATCCAACGGAGTGCAGTTACATATTGTTCGTGAGGTCTATCGGGACCAACGGTTCCTATATTACGATCATATCCGCTTTCAAACCAAGATAAAAAATCTACTCGTAAATACTTAATGCCCATATCAGCATAGTATTTTACGTATCCTTTTACATATTGCTCAGCACCAGGGCGATCAACTTGAACCCAAGTAAACCATAGCGATTCTTCGTTAGGATCAATTAAAGAGGACACATTTATATCCGTACCCACAATTTTCTTTGTTGTATCATTTTTATCAACGTGAATCCAAAGTGGGTTTTCATACATCCCGAGCGTCATCCCTTTCGATTGCAAGTAGTTGCTCCACCATGCGTAATCGTGTTGCCATTGAGCGGAGTGGCTGCTTCTGTATCCGTTTTCATTAATTTTACTGGTATCTCCCCAACCATCAGTACATACCATTGTATAGCCATACGATTTTAGGTTTGCTTCAAGCCAATCGATATTGGCAGATAAAACCTCTTCGGGAAGGTAATGACTCGATTCTCCGCCAAGTTCTTTCGTGATGTGATATTCATAAGGACTCCAGTATCTCGGAGCTTTGTAAGGATTGGATTGTGCATTTACGCTTGCACTACCCAAAAGTAAGATACCCAAATAGGTACACCATTGGTAAAAAAGGCAAAGTCTTCTCATAATAAAAAGGGATTAGGGATTTTGAAATTAACATTGTTTTAACGGAATGTTAATTTCTTTTTGCTAATATATTGACATTAATAGCATCAATGCTAAACATCCAGAGAGTAGTAAAGGATTAAGTAAACAAATGTAAGGTAGTTAAATATTTAAAAACCTAACAAACAGATAGTTAATTAAAATTGAATTGAATTGAAAAGTAAAGATTATGACGGCAAAATGGAGCCAATTTGCATAATTTTCGCTTCAAAATCATCATTTTCAATAACCGATTTCGACTTCACCTTACTTCTATAATTATAGATGGTGCGAAGTGAATATCTTAAAAATTCTGAAATTTGAGCAGTATCTTTAATCCCTAAACGGATGAGCGCGTAGATTCTGAGTTCAGTATTCAATGTTCCAAATTTTAAGTCGTAACGTTCTTCAGGTTTTAAAAGCGCATTCACTTCTTCGACAAAATTGGGATATATTCTGAGAAATGCTTTATCGAAGTTTTCGTATAATTCATCAATATCCATTTCATCATTTTTTTTGTTGTTGACCATTTCTGACAGCTTTTTCACTTGCCCCATTGAAAGACGCAATGAAATAAGCTTTTTGTACCGATCGAACTTATCTAAATAAATTGAACACTGATTAATGAAATACGCCACATATTCTTCTTTAATGCGATTGGCTTCATCGAGTTTATGATTAAGAATATGTAAGTTATTGTTAGCAGCTCTTAATTCTTTTCGTGATCGTGCAATAATTTTTAGTTGCCTCATAATCATGTATGCAACTACACCTAGCAAAATCAACATAATACTAATAATTACAATCGAGATCTTTAGCTTTGTGTTGGTATTATTGATTTGTAGCCTATACGCTTTTTCAATAATCGGCTGAATTTTACTTATTTGAAACGTCCTGAAGCGCGCATTATAAAAGTTGGCATCCACAATTGCCGACTCCATAAATCGATATGCTGTTTTATAGTTGCCTTCTTTATAGAGCACATACGCAAGTTCACCCATCGACCGATTTTCTGTTGTTGCAGATTCAATATCTTCAATGGCCGAGAGCGCCAAATACTTTTTTTGTTCGGCAATATTTCCAATTTGCCCTTCTGCATCCGCTTTACAATAAAACCCAATGGCTTTTAGTCGTGTTTTTTCTGGCACGGCTGAAATAAAAAGATCGATACTCGAAATGGCTTTTTTCCATTCCTTACCCATTCTATAGATATTGTATTGAAAAAGGTATTTAAAAGTTGAATCTTTAGATGAGGTAAAACCTTTGTGGTAATATTCCAAAAGTTTTTTTCGGTACACCTCTGCAAATATTTCGTTGCTACTACTGTACTCATACAAATTTGTATACAGCGACTCCGAGGTTGCATTGTATGCAAAACGCAGATTATCCGGAACACTGATTCGCATGCTATCCAAAATCATTTTAGATTCGGTAAATAATCCAATAGAATTCAGTAAGCTGCTTTTATCAATTAAAGTTTCAAAATGCCATTGTTTGTTTTGCGTTGCTTTCGCTAACTCCATATTCTTCTGAAGGTAGACAAGCGCCGAGTCACTTTGGTACCCAAAATAAGCATTTGCAATACTTCGGTTGGCTTCGTATAACTGTTTTGGAGTGAGATTTTTTTGGTAGAGTTTATTTTTCTCTAAACGAAGATTTTTTTCTTTGGTCGCTCTAAAGTTCAACTTTTGGTCGATTAACTCATTGAGTTTTTTAATTTCAGGAGTTTCGGGGATTTCATTCCTCTTCGAACACGAAAAAAATAAAGCAAAAAAAAGTAAAGAACTTAGAAAGTTATACCAATTTGAAAAAGACATGGATTAGATTTTTCGCTAATTTAGAAAATCAAAAATCGTCTAAAGCATAAAAGATAAGAAAAAGGATTATTTCTTTTTCTGCAATACCTTACAAATAGGAAATCAATCGACCTTTTGAATTTCGGATTTTTTTTTCTTTAAAAACACAAATGCAATGTTATTGTTGAAAAGAAAGTTGGCATAGAATGCAAAAGCAACTTTTTTATCATCAATGATTTGATAACAAAATACGCGTTAGATCATCGACAAATAACTGAAATCTAATTTAAAATTATTTACGAGCAATTGCGCCGTACAACGATTTTCCAGCAGAAATAATAATGAAAACAAGTAATCCTGCAGCGATTCCGAAACCAAACTGTTTCAATGTGTCATTTACATTTGGAAGAACATGATGAAGAAAATCAATATAATGAGCAAAAATTCCTCCAGAAACTAAAAGTAAAGCAATCGTTCCAACAACGCCTAAAACTTTAATAATAATGGGAAGTGCAGCTACAAGAAAATTTCCTAAAGTGTTCATAAATCCCTTCTTACCCGATTTACGAATTAGTTTGAAACCTGCATCATCCATCCGAACAATTAAAGCTACAATTCCGTATACCCCAACCGTTGCTAAAAGCGAAACAACACAAACGGTAATAATTTGGATCGAAAGCGGCTGTGTTAGCACCGTTCCTAACGCGATAATTACAATTTCAATGGAAAGTATAAAATCGGTGGTTACGGCAGATTTAATTTTTGCTTTCTCCGAGTTTTCAGGATTTTCATCGGCTTCTTTTATAACTTCTTCTCCAGTTTTAGAACGATGAAAGAAAAAGTGGATGATTTTTTCAACGCCTTCATACGCCAAATAAAATCCGCCTAAAATCAAGATAATCTTAATTGCTGCAGGTAGAAAAACATTTAATGCAAGCGCAATGGGAATAATAATCACTTTATTAAGCAACGAACCTTTGGTGATCGCCCAAAGTACAGGAATTTCGCGTGAAGACATAAAACCTGTTGCTTTTTCGGCGTTCACGGCAAGATCATCGCCTAAAATACCCGCTGTTTTTTGCGTGGCAATTTTACTTGCAACCGCAACATCATCCATTAACGCTGCAATATCATCCAAAATAGCAAAAATTCCTGAAGCCATTAGTTTTTATTTTTTTTAAAGAACACAAATATACTTAATTTAAAAAAAGGAGTTTGAATAGAATTTACACGAAAAGTTCTACAATTTCATCGTCGGTTACGTTGCCGAAATATTGTTTCAAATCAACTTCAGAAAGTAGATTTTTAATCTCAGAAAGATCATGTTTTTTACCAATCAAAATTTGCTCAAAATCCTCGATTGCATTTGATGCGAAAAAGTCGCCAAAGATTTTTGCCTTTTCAATGAAGCCATGAACCACATCTAAATGAATTTCGATAAAACCTGCAGGAATTTTTATGGCTTTATTAAAATTGTAATTCGGAGAAAAACCGAAATTCCAATCCCAAGTTTCATATTTTTCCTTCATTAATTTTTCAATTCCTTGAATATCTTCTGGCGTTAATGTGTAGATTTCGGCGCTTTCGTTATCGGCCTTCATTTTTTCAATTAACTTCAGTTTTAAAGATTCCAATGTGGTGCCTTCTGGTAAATATTCTTTAAGATTAATTACTCTTGCTCTGTTGGATTTTACGGCTTTATCAACAAATTTCAAAGGATTCACTTTTAAAGCTTCTCCTAAAACACTCATTTCGGAGTTAAATAAAATCGTTCCGTGCTGAATCATTTTTCCATTTCTCGCCAATTTTGCATTTCCTGAAAACTTTTTACCATCCACCAACAAATCGTTTCTGCCTTCCAACTTTGCTGGAACATCCCAATCATTCAACAACGCCAAAACTGGCTTTGTAAATCTTGAAAAATCCATAAAATCATAATCTCCCAAAAGCGTGTGAAAAGAAAAATTAAGGTTTCCTAAATCATGATAAACAGTTCCACCGCCGGACATTCTGCGCACTACTTTAATTTCATTTTCATTCACATAATCGAGATTAATTTCTGCCAATGTATTTTGAAATTTCCCAACAATAATCGAAGGTGCATTTACATATAACAAAAAAATATCCTCTGTAGGAAATTTATGCAACAAATATTCTTCGGAAGCAATATTAAAATAAGCATTATTTGAAGGAGAATCGATAATCAACATAGATATAATTTTCACAAAAATACGAAGAATAGATCGAGTTCCAACTACTTACGAGATGAGATTTGGTGGCTGAAAAATGCTTTAAAATTAAATTTCTTATCTTTAAAAGTAACCAAAACAAAATCTTATGAAAACTATTTTCGCTATCGTTTCCGCAGTCGTGTTGATTTCTTGCCAACAAAAGGAAAATCAAACGCAGCCCATTCCGGAAAATGAAACCAATATCGACGCCGCTGGACTTTTTATAAAAGGAACTTCTGCTGGTCATGAAAAATTCATCGGAACCGTTCATCAAGCGATATTAGGTAAAATGGGCACACAAACGAGCAACGTTAGTTTCGAACCAAAATCCCGAACGCATTGGCATCTTCATCCTGGCGGACAAACTCTTTTAGTTACCGACGGAGTTGGCTACCATCAAGAAGAAGGAAAACCCGTTCAAATCATTAAAAAAGGCGATGTAATTACCATTGGCAAGGATGTTAAACATTGGCACGGCGGAAGCAAAGACCAACCGATGACGCATATTGCGATTAGTATCGATCATGAGGCGCATCCATCAATTTGGTTCGAGCCCGTTTCTGACGAAGAATATGCGAAAACAGATTGAAATTTTACGCTTTTGAAAGCCGACTCAAAGTTTCCCTTGAAACGCCCAAATAATGCGCGATCATGGTTTTTGAAACCCGCTGAAAAAGTGCGGGATACTGCTCTAAAAGCAAATTGTATTTTTCTTTTGCAGAATTTTTCATCAACGATAAAACTCTTTTTTGAAGCGCGACGTATCCACTGAACGCTTTTATTCCATGAAATTGATACATTTTTGGAACACGTTCGCAAACCTTAATTCTATTCTCCCAAGAAAGTTCAAGAACAAAACAATCTTCCAATGCTTGTACACACAAATCGCCTTTTGTCTGCTCTTTAAAAGCAAGATAATCAGAAATCCACCAATTTTCCATTGCAAACTGCACGATGTATTCCTTGCCTAAATCGTCGTGAATAAATGCTTTCAACAATCCTTCTGCAACTAAATATTCGCAATCTACTATTTGACCGCTCTCGATTAAATAGCTTTTTCTTTTGATGAATTTCGGCTGATAATACTGCAGGACTATCTCGAATTCCTCATCTGTTAGTTGTACAATTTCTTCGATATGTTGGCGTAAAAAGTCAGGATATTCCATTCGATAAATGTACAAAATGGAAGATTCTTAGCTCCTTTTTCAGTGAAAAAATACTTCAAAAAATGAATTCACTATGGATGTTTGCTGATTTCAGAAGGTACTGCTTTGAAAGTTTCTTCTAAATGTTTACGGTACAGTTGTTCATAATTTAGAATTCTTTCCGGAGTTGCATTTTTTTCCAAATCGTGAAAGTGAAAACCCTGATTTTTCTTCATTCCCGTAAAAGCATTCATTCGATGAAATCCGAATAAAGGTCCATCATCCACCGAAGTTTCGTTGAAAAATTCTCCAGGAAGCGTAAAAGCAGTTTCCGGAGCATTCCAAGTACTGTTCACCATATATTCTTTTCCCTGCATTAAACCGCCAGTTCCATAATTAATTTCTGGATTTTTTCGTGACCGGCCATCGTTTTTGTAAATTCCATTTTCATGACCTGCCGTAAAAACCTCATCAATATATTTTTTGAAGCGATTAGGAACTTGAAACCACCAAATTGGCGTATTGTACACGATGAGATCAGCCCATTTAAAATGTTCAACTTCATTACTTGGAACAAACTCATCGTTGATATTTGTGGTACGAATATTCCATCCATTTTCCTTAAAAAAATCTTCAGTCCACTTCGTTAATGTTGCATTGAAAGCTCCGCCTGAATGCGCAAAATGCTGACCTGCATTGATTATGAATACGTTTTTCATCGTGATAAAAATTAGAGTACAAAGGTCTGCAGAATTGCGATATACGACCTGTGATTCATGTCACAAATTTATATCGTTTTCGAAAATGAAATAGATATTTCGGGACTCACAAACTTACTTCTGTTGAACAATTTCAATATGATTTCGGTTTAACTTTATCGCACCTTCGCGTTCTAAAGCTTTTAAAAGTCTTGAAATTACAACGCGAGAACTGTTTAACGCATCCGCAATCTCTTGATGGGTTTTAGTAATACTGTTTGAATGATTTATTTTAGAGGTTTCTAATAGGTAATTCCGTAAACGCTCATCCATTTTCATAAAAGCAATAGCATCAATCGCAGTCAGCAGCTCGTTAAAGCGGCTATTATAGGATTCAAAAACAAATGCTCGCCAAGTTTTATATTTCCCTAACCAATCTTCCATTTTATGTACAGGAATCATCACTACTGTTCCACTATTTTCTGCAACAGCTCTAATTTCACTTTTTTTATCGCCCATACAACACGCTAATGACATTGCGCATGTATCTCCTTTTTCTAAAAAATACAATAATAATTCGCCAGCATCAAAATCTTCGCGCATAATACGAATTGCACCACTCATTAACAAAGGCATTGTTTTGATGTATTTGCCAATTTCGATCAAAACGTCACCTTCCCGAAAATCAACTATTTTTGCCGTTTGGGCAATTTCATCAATCAACTCGGACTCGAATATTCCACCAAAAGTTTCTTCTAAAATTTCTTTCATAAAATATAAAAATGAATGAATGTATTTTTTGCAAGATAGACCAAATCTGAATATCTATTGGTAATCAAAGTTACTAAAGTGGAAATGTAGTAAATAAACATTTGTCTGTTAAAAAAAGAGATTATCTAATTTCTATAAAAGCTAAATGAAAAGATTTACTTCTATCAAATCCTCATGATCAGAATAGCGAAGATTTCCAGAATTATTTTCTTTAAAAATAGCAAAAAAAACCGCCTCAAAATTGAGGCGGTTAAATGATCTTAAAATATTTAGATTATTTTTTAAGAACTTTGAAAGTTTCTACTTTTCCACTTGAAAGGATAGCAGTTACAATATAAGTTCCAGGAGCATAGCTGCTCATATTGATTTTTCCATCTCTTAATTGAGAATTGTTCAATACTTTTTGACCTGCGATGTTGTAAACAGATACACTTGTAATATTTTCTTTAGAAGAGATGTTCAAGTAATCAACAACAGGACTTGGGTAATATGAAAGCGCTGATTTAGTAGTGTTACTTACTGCTAGATCTTCGCAAGCTGCATCAACGGTCCAAATACTTTCATAGTGATCTCCAATACCGTCATACGTAATCTGCGTCCATGAAGCTCCACCATCTTCAGATTGATAGTTTGATGAAGTCGCCCAACCTTCTGTATACTCATAGCCCACCCAGAAGATATTTTGTGCAGAAGCAGAGCTAGCACTAACAGTTAACCAATACTTAGTATCAGCCGCTGTATCCACTGGCAACTCATAAGACTCTAAATCTAATGTTACATTGTAGGTATTATATCCTGCAAAAGTTTGTGAATACAATTCTACAGACACAGGAGTTAATCCAGTGAATGTTTTAACAACTGTTGAACCTGGAACTCCATTATCATCAGCAACGATTGAAATATCAAAAGTGCTAAAATCACTATCAGAAGAAGCTAAAGGTAATAATAATGCTTTTATAGTAGAAAGTTTGAAAGTTCCAGCATCACTTGGAACGAAGAAATCGTTCGCCACGATGTAACCCAAATCTTTACTTACAGAATTTGCTAAGCTAAATTCACCATCATATACTTGTTCACAACCGTATTCTGGTTCTGTTGGTGGAGGTGGAACTTCACCACATTTAACTAATCTAGAATGTGACGTATTTGCATAAGAACAATCTTCACCTAGGTGAGTATAAAATCTTACCACTCCAGAAGTTGTTGGCGTATAAGTAGCACTACCAATACCTGCTGCATAAACCGTAGTTCCCGCTTCATCACTAATGGTAACCAAATACGTATCTACTGATGAAGAAAAAGTATACTCAACACCTTCGGTAACATTTACTTTAGAATACTCTCCAGAATAGGCAACCGTTGTAATTGCAGTTGCTACACCATTACAACTTGGCGTATAGGTTGCACTTGGCCACTGTCCATAGTTATCTGTTAAACAGCCTGCAGGACCATCAGCTTCAACTACAATCGTATAATCTTCATATTCACCATAATTACTTGCAACGTTCATGCAAGGATCTTCACTTGCTGGATTATCTTCACCTGCCGCATACACCAATAAACGTAAACGGTAAGAACCTGGAGCGGTATCTGCTGGAACAGCAATTTCTCCAGACAAAGTTAAAGCTTCTCCAAAAGGGCTACCATCACCAATTTCACCAAGGAATTCATCAGCGTCAAAACTCTCGCTGTTATCCCAATCTACCCACCCAGAAACTCTTTCAAACCAGCCACCTCCAACGGTAACCGAAATTGGATAACTTGAGCCTGCTGCTACAGTAGCTTGCTGAGCGGTATAATCACCGTATCCACCCGAACTACAAGAAGTGTCATTGTTAATCTGCTCAAATGTAACATTGGTAATTACATCATCGTCGGTGCAATTAAGACCAACTGTGCAATAAGCGAGTGTGCTTTTACTGTGTGCTTTTAAAAGCTTCGCTGCTTTAGTCGCATTTGAATTGGCTTTCGACACCACTTGTGCCTTTTTTTTGCCTGTTTCTAAAGAAACTTTGCCACCGGACGTTTGCCCGAAGCCCATTACCGAAATACCACATAAAAGGGCAATAGATAAATTTTTCCTCATAATTTTTAATTTAGTTAAACAAATATTTCTGATTTCGAAGTTCTAAAAAAAAATCCAATTAAACAAACAAATTTTAAATTAATTAAACAAATAACAATTTTTACATATATAAATTACGTTCAACAATGCATTGAAATCAAATTAATGAAGTATTGAAAATTGCAGGTAATTGCATATTTTTCATTTACTAATAACGACACCTTCAAAATATAAACTGGTTAATACAGAAAGAGTTAATGACAGTAATAAAAACTCGAAATTATTAATTGAGTATAATTAAATAGAACTTTTATTGTGAAAACACTTTCCATCTTCAAACTTTTCATTTGTTAAAAGAAAATATAAAAATACTGGTGAAAACATCTAATAAAATGATACTAAACTTGAAATAGTTGAGCAACAACAAAAGTTCCCCATTGAAAAAATAGGAAACAATTAAAAATATTCAGCTTTCAACTTCTAGATCTCCAATAAAAGATTAAAAGAATTTGCACTATCAAGAATAATCCAATAGGAAACAGCCCTGATTTGCATATAAAAAAAATGCCTCTTTTTCAAGAAGCATTTTATAGAATGTATAATCGAACTTTACATTATTTTTTAGCTTTTAGATCTAAAGCAATATCGATATCTTTAGAAATCGCCCAATCTTTTGGATCTCCTTCTGCACCGTACGTTAAGTTCCAAGCGCTTCTGTCTACTGTAAAGTTAGCTGCAAGCTCAAGCGCTGCGTCGGTAACGGTAATTTTCGCTGGGAAGGTTACGTTAATGGTTTTATCTTTCAAAGTAAGATTTCCACTTACAATATTTGTAGC
Organism: Bacteroidota bacterium; assembly: GCA_023422635.1. Lineage (GTDB taxonomy): Bacteria > Bacteroidota > Bacteroidia > Flavobacteriales > Weeksellaceae > JAFAGO01. The sequence goes on along the minus strand of JAFAGO010000038.1, from coordinate 7,628 downwards.
ACCTTCTAATTTACTTTGATCTTTAGCAGCATCGAAAGGAGCAACACTTGTAATTTCAAATTTGGCAGTTGGGTATTTTTCAACATCAAAGAAATCTGCGCTTTTTAAATGTCCTGCCAAATCTTCAGGTTTTTTATCTGCTTCTGTTACAGACGCAGGATCAACTTTAAGCGAGTTAAGATCAATTGTAAATTCACCACCAGTTACTGCACCATTTTCAACGGAAACAGTACCATTTTGTAAACTTAAAGTTCCGTAACGTGGAGCCATTCCACCTTTGTGTGTAGCATTCCATTTCACTACGCTTGTAGCAGAATCAGCTTGATACTGAGCTCCACTTTGTGCAGCTACTTCTTGCTGTTCTTTAGTTACTGTGCTATCGGTTTCGCTCTTTTTACAAGAAACTACGGCTGCAGCCATTGCAAGCGCCATGAATGATAATGTTAACTTTTTCATTGTATATAAGGTTTAAAAATGTTTATCAATTATTTCGGGGACAAAATTAAAGAATTAAAAATAACGTCATCTTAATCTACATCAAGAAAAACACGAAATAAAAAAAATCTTTCACCTATTCTATTTTTGAAAATAATGATCAGAAGTTTTAAAGCGTTCTTGCGGAATCGCTGCTTGTTCATTGATGGAGAATTCAATCGTGGTGCAAATAGAATCTAAAGCTAAATCATTTTCCTCTTCGCCAAAAGGTTCTGAAATTTCTTGAATTAGCGCATCTAACCCTACAAATGTGTAACAGATTAAAAGCACAATAATTGGCATTACCACTCCAACAGCATCCACCAAGCCAAATGGCAGCCAAAAACAATACAAATACACGGTTCGATGCAACAATAAGCGATACGGAAAAGGAAGTGGCGTATTGTAAATTCGTTCACAACCTCCAACAATATTCGAAAGAGAATTTAATTTTTCATCCATCTCTTTTAATAAAACCGAATCCATTTTACCTTCTTCAAACCTTTGATTAAGCCAAAAAGCCATTAAATCGAGAATTGCAATTGGTTTAAACTTTTTGTTTTCAACTTCTTTAAAATCTCGATCTGAAAGCAAACGTTGTAAATGTTGTTGCGCATCTTTATTTCTTAATTGAAAATTTAAAGCCCAAGAAAATGCTGCAATCATTTTTACAAAGTATTTTTGATCATCGTCTTCCGCTTTATTTTTTGCGCGAATAAAAGTAATGACTTGACGCGTTAGCGACCTTGTATCAATCACCAATGTTCCCCACAACTTACGGCCTTCCCAATAACGGTCGTAACTCGCTGTATTGCAAAATGCCATAAAAATAGCCAATGCCAAACCAATTAAGGTGAAAATAGTGGGATTAAGATGAACTTTATAGTGATAAATTTTACCATGAAACACCAATACCAACACCGAAAATAGTGTGATAATAATGAGTTGTGGCAAAACCTTTCTTAAAATTGAACCTTTCCATACGAAAAGCAAAGTAAACCAGTTTCTGGAATTCTTAATAATCATCTTCTTCTAAAAATTTACTGCAAAATTACAATTATTGAACAGGTAATGCATTAGAAAAATTTCTTTATTAAACTTGTTATTCTTGCGTACTTGTCAAATTCAACAAATAGAAATTACATAAAATTTAAAATTACTATTATGGTTAAAAAGCGTAGTTATTTTTTTGAAGTTGATTTCAAAGCCCAACCGATCAACAAAGGTTGCATAAAAAGTCTCGCTAAACGTTTTCCATCGGTATCCAAGCCGAATCCATCTTTTCTTTCGATATATTGAGAAATATTTCCAGGAAATACTGCAGCGAAAAATCCAGCGGTTAATTTGCCAACGAACGACTTTTGTTTTTTCGATGCTCCAATTAATGCCGTTCCAATAGCAACCTCGGCGATTCCTGAGTAGAAAACTGTATCATCTTTTTTCAATGGAACCCAATCGGGAACTTGCGCGCGAAAAGGTTTTCGCGAAAAGGTTAAATGCCCAATTCCTGCTACAATTAAAAATCCGCCAAGTGCGTATCTCGCCCAATCTTTTTTATTTTCTGTATTCATTTTACTATTTTTTATTGTGAAAATTGATTCACTTCGAAGTTAAATATAATTCAACACTCAATCACGAATTAATCATCAATCCAACCTAATCTTATAAACAATAAAGAGAATACTGAAATCTATTTTAGATCTTTTCTGCACTTTTTACCTTTAAAAATAACACTGTTGAAAAGAGTAATGGAGGGCAATTCACTGTTTAAAAAACGTGATTTTCGTCAATTCTAATTCAAAATTGCACATTTTAACAAGTTTTATGGTGGTTTCGCTGCCCAACATCTTGTATTTTAGTCTGTAAATAATATATTTGCAGCCTTAAATTCTTATTATTTAAAATCAACAACAATGAAAGAACTTATTGAAAAAATCAACGCTGAGTTTGAAGCATTCGCAAAAGAAGCAGAACAACAAGCTGACAAAGGCAACAAAGCTGCTGGAACAAGAGCGAGAAAATCAGCTTTGGAATTAAGCAAATTATTTAAAGAATTCAGAAAAGTTTCTGTAGAAGAATCTAAAAAATAATTGCTATTTAATCGCATTTAAAGCTCTGATTTTTAATCAGGGCTTTTTTTATTTTACATCTCATCACGAAATGATCTTTTCTGTATCTGACTTTTGTGTAGGTTATTTCTTCTATTTAAAATTTTTCGATACCTTTTAGATGTAAGGAAATGATGAAAAATAGTTCCGCAGCAGACGATATCTTATAAATAGAAACTATTTAGAGTTTTGATATGATGCAATTAATTTTAGAATTTCATCTTGAATTTTTGTCCGCAAAAACTCTGGCTCCATTACTTCTACATCAGCACCAAAGGAAAGAACTTGACTGATCAATTCTTTGTTAATTTTCAGTTTCAAATACACACAATCACCTTTGCAAAACTGCGATCCATGAATGGGTTTTGAAAGAATGTAAGGCAATCTGTATTCAGTGAACTTTAAAACCACTTCAACTTCCTGCTCATCTTTAAGGTTGGTTACGCCTACAATCTCATCAAAATAATCCTGAAAACAAATTTCGGATTCTACGTAATTTCCTTTTGTTGGTTTCAAAGATAAAATGCGATCTAAGGGAATGTTTTGCAGACTCTTTTTATCGTGGTTTATCCCAAACAAAAACCATCGATTATTGTATTGTTTCAAATATTGTGGCGAAATCAAAAACTCGGAAGCACTTCTTGAACCAAACTTCTGATAGTCAACAAGTAATACTTGCTTCTGAATGATATAATTGTAAAGTGGATAAAGAAAATCCAATCCTTTTAGATACTGATTTTCTTCATAACTAATTACTTCATTTTCAGCAACATTCATATTTAATTTCGAAGCCAATTGCGTTAGTGGACTTGAAATTGAAGCGCCAGAAATATTTTCGATTCTGGACATTACCAAAACGGCCTGCTTAAGCAACTCTTTTTCAGATTCGGTAATGGGTTTTTTATGGATAGAAAAATTCAAATCTTCATATCGGTAATATACTTTTTTAGCATCTCGATAGCTTTTAATGGGCGCATCAAAAGCATTCAAGGATTTCATAAATTCAATATCATTTAAAATGGTGCGCCGAGAAACCGAAACGTGTTCTCCGTAAAAATCGGAGAGTTTTTCCGTACAAATCACAATTAGATCTTCTATAAAAAATTGACGATACGGATTAGAAAAACACTCGTCCAGAATGTTATATCGCAATTGCGCATTTTTGTTTAATGACATTTTCTTTGATTTTTAATAGTGACGAAATTGAGATTTACCAGCCAAAATGAAACATCAATACACATCTAAAATATAATCAGTACGAAGAAGTTTTCGTTCGATTATAGTTTTAAAATCCAAGAATTTACGAATCTCAATTACAAAGTTTTTCAACGTTGAAAACTCATAAATCAACTGGCCATTGTCCGATTCTGAAGTAGGCGTAATATTGCGTGAATGCGCTATGTAATTTCTTATTTTTTTGAAACCATCAAAACACTCAATAACATTCTCATCCTGCGAAAATTGCAACAATTCCGAAAAGGAAAAGGTTTGAAATGGAAAGTAAATATTGCGCTCTTGCGATTTTTTCTGTGCTAAAAGTTGGTTATCGGGTAAATAAAAATCCACTCTCGATTGCCAATATTTTTGATCTTCCCCAAAGGAAAAATACGCTTTATGTTGAATCCAATTTAAAAAATCCAGATTGGTTTTACCGTGTTGAACAAGTAAGGTTCGAAGATTATTCTCTAAAAGAAAAAGGGTACGATACAATTCTACCGCCAAAAATTCATGGTTATAATCAATAATATGCACCACACCCAAAATCCTTCCATCCTCCACAACAAAACGAACTTCGTACGGATTGTGCTCGAATTTTCGCAATGTATCATCTTCAAACAATGGTGCATCTGGCGCGATACAAAATTGAGCATCCAACTCTTCCTGAATAAAATCGCCATCGATGTAATGATATACAGAACGGAAATCTTCAGCAGGAATGTAGCTAATGCCATTTCGAAAGCAGAAATTCACTAATTTTTCTTTTAAATCTTCACGATACGTAATGAGATTTTTCTCGCTTATATCGTTGATCACCGCTGATTCTAAAGTTGTATTCATCCCATTTTTCAGTTAATCAAATATACGCAAATGCACCTTATTTTGCAAAAGTGCAAATAGGTTGCACAGATTACTATTTACTTTGCATAACTAATTCATCAGGAGATTTCGGGAAAAACCGAAACACCAACCGAGAGACCAAAAATCCACGGTGGTATAGAATGAGGACAGCCATAAATGTCAAAATAAAAGAAAACGATGCACACGCTCATAGAAATTCAATACCAACAACAGCGGATTATCGGTAGAATTTGCACCTCGCTTCCGTACTTGGTTGAAGTTAAAATAATTTATCCCTACAATGACTTTTGCGCAAAACAATTTTCGGAGAATGAAGATTGGAATAGCGAACAACAATATAAAATTGCGCAACAACTGTTAACGGATCTTTTCGAAGTATGTTCTCTCATTTTTTCGATGAGTGAAAATCAGAAAGCCGATTTCTTCAAACTTTTGGAAACTTTAGACAATTTCAACAACAAAAATCCTGTAGACTATCAGCGAAATCGAGATGAATTGATGAAGGTTTTTGTGAAAACCAATTTTACAAATATCCCAGAAACTAAAAGAAGTAGTTATGCAGAAATGATTTTCGATTTTTTAGCCATCCACCTTTTAAGAAACGGAAAGGAATCTCTCGCAAAACCGAAAGAAGAAACAACAATTCCACCACCTCTATTCAGCTCATTAAAAGTGCTTTTAAAAGAATATCTGTCGAAAGATGCAAAAGAAAAGTTAGGGCTTTTAGTCCAACAAATTGAAACACAGAAAACTCACCAATACAGTTGGTTTTTAGAGCAAGAATTTAAAGAAAAACAGTCCAACGCTTAAATATTTTAATTATGATTCAAAATGTAGAACTTCCACAAACTGCTTGCGCCTATAGAAAAGTAGTGATCATTGATAGTAACGAAGAAACCTTCTATGCAATTGATCGCCATAAACATGCTCACCTTATCGATTTAGAACTTGTTTTTCCTTCCGAAACGCTTCGTGCACAATACTATATCGAAGATGCGCCAACTGAAAATCTGCGCAATACTATTATCTTAAGAATGATGCATGGCTTAGCATTCACCTATCATTTCCTTCTTCAATTAGCCACCAGCGAAGAAGAAAAAACAAGAGCAGAAAACGCCGGAGTGGAAAGAACAGTGAAACGTGCGTTAAGACGTTTTCAAGCCAAGCATATAAGCGTTACACTTAGAAATCAGGTTGAAAATTATGTTAAAAATATCATCAGTGGTGAATACACTAAAGCCGATATTGAAGCGAAACCAAAGAACATATTTCAATTTCAAGTGTATAAAACCATTCAAACGATTGATTTAAGCAAAACCAGAAGGGGAAATGATGGATTAACGAAACTGTTTAACGAAATGACCGACCAAGAAAAAATCAACAGATTTAATAAAATGATCAACGGATCAAAGAGCGATTTTGATCAACTACTCTATCAATGGTGGAAAAACCGGTACTAAATTCACCGATAAAAAAGAATCACAATAATCGATAATCACATAAAAAATAAAAATAAAAAAATTATGACTCAACCATTTTTTAGCGAAGCAACCGCATTAATTCAAGAACCTTTATTCACCTTTCAATCAACTTTGGGAAGCGCAAAAGCATCAGATTTTGCATTTTTAGCAACACTCGAGTGCTCCAATTGTCTAGAAAACTACATTAAAGAAATACGATACCGAATTACAAAAGATGGATTTTTCCAAATCTTGAGTGTTTTCATTATCGAGAAAGAAGAATATGATATATGTGCGCAGTATTACTACGACAAAAAACAAACTCTGAAAGAAAATGCTCTCTATGCTTTGGATCGTTATATTAAAACAAACGAAAATTGGGGTGAAACAGCAGATGCATTTATCAAATCCGAGATTATTACCAAAGAAGATTTTGAACTTTTAAAACTAAAAAGACATTTGATTCCTGAAGAGGTTTTAGAAAAACCTTTAATCAAATACATCCAAGAAATGAATTTGCATTGTAGAGTGGAAAACGTAGAAAAGGGACTTTATGTTGCCTGTTGTCCTCGAAAGGCAAGCCATCCATTGATGATCGCGGTAAACCAACATTCAGAAGAATGGGGCTGCGGCTATTGCAAAAAGAAAGGCGGCCTTGAAGAATTAAAAACTTGGATAAAAGAAATCGCCGACTCTAATAAAGAATAATAGTATTCCAAAAACAAAATGATGTTTAAACACCCTGTTATGTGCAATGCTGTAAAAAGCGTCCTAAAAAGAAAATATGAGATTTTTCACTTTGTTTTTAGTAGTGTTTTTTTTGAATTCGTGTGGAAACGAAAAACTTGAAAAAAATTATGAATTGGATTATGATCCAAATAATGAGATTAACTTAGTAACGCAAACTGAAAATGGCTATCAAAAAGTTGAAATTCCTGGACATATTCTATTTTATGGACATAATAAAGATTTTATAATTACTAATCAAAAACCAAGCGATAGCATTTATAAATCAGAGGAAGACCTTGTCTTCAAAGCAATGGAATCAAAAATTTTCAATACTAAATTTTCTACATTTTGGATAATTACTCTGAATAATGACAGTATTTACGGACCCTTAAATAAAATGGAATACTTTGCCTTAAGAAAAAGTTTAAAAATTCCTGAAAATCTCAGACTTGATAACTCAACACAAAGGTTTTATCAAACTGGTCAAAGAGAGGATATTGAATATTATAAGCCAGACTTTTCTGTGATTGATGTTAGAAATTTAAAAGGAAATATGGAAAAACATACATTAAAAAAATAAAAAGCACTGCACATAACATTGTATTTGCAAAAGGCGGGGTTGAAACCAAGTAGAAAGATTTGTTGCATTTAGTCGCAACTTGCTTTTCATATTACTTTTTTTTGTAATTTGGTAATCTGAAAAAGCAATTTGCTTCGTTCGGTCGAAATTGAACTTTTCGTTTAATTTAGCCCGCCCTTCGCAAATACTTTTTCCGTT